>JAWBPP010000010.1:0-22111 GCA_038824715.1 Candidatus Anstonellaceae archaeon | reverse complement strand
GTCGAAAATCCGTTCCTGGCGGTCATGCAGGTTATGAAGTTCCCGGGTGATGCCGGGGTCAGCGGTTTGTTCACCATTGTACAGACGGCCGTAGGTCGTGGTGCGGGCATTCACCCGCAGCTGCAGCGAGCGGATCATCTTGAGCTCGGCGATCTGCTCCAGGAGCTTCTGATCGCCAGGCTTTTGCGGGCCGCTTTCCTTGGGCTTGCCTATATGGCAGCCAAGCTCTTTGAGCTGCAGGTGCTCGACGCCTGGGTGAAAGTGGAGCTGCACGAGCTTGGAACAAGCCTCGTGATTGCCGTTTTTTGCGTGGCGCTTATTGCCACCGTGAATGCTGCAGCGCAGTTTCTAGCAGGCGAAAGCGGAGCAACAGACATCATCAGCTCTGCGCAAATTTTCCTCAAGGACACCCTTTATGCAGACGGAAGATTCCTCTATGAAAGACTCTCATATGCTTACTTCAACCTTGCAAAGATAGTCTCCTACACATACACTGTTGGAGCTTCCGTTGAGATAGCAAGCATCAGCTACTCGCAGTCGCCAGCATCTGGGCTGTCCCCCCTTCTCATGGAAATCGGGCAGGCGATGGACGGAGTTTCCAACTTCATGCTGCTTGCATCAGCGCAGCATGCGTTCTTGAGGTTCTTCGGCACAGCCGCAGCCGTAATGCTGCCCGTAGGCATATTCATGCGCAGCTTTTCCCTCACGCGAAAGATAGGCGGAGTGGTTCTTGCCGCAGTGATAGCCTCAGCGGTGATTTACCCTTCTGGGTTCATGCTCGCAAAGGACGTGTATGCAAAATATCGGCCCGACCTGAATTCCAGCATCAGCAACATACAAGTGGCTGAAGCCTCTGACCCGCCAGGCGCAGAGGTGGTATGCAGCCCTTTCATGCAGAGGTTCGTTGCAGGGCCGATACCGTTCCTTGGAGGCGAGATGGGGTGGTGGATTGGCATTTGCACCCTGCCCTGCCTTGCCAGCGGGCCTGGATTCGGAGGCTGCATGAGCACCTGCTACAGCTACATCTCGACGATATTCTACATCCTCAAGTCGACATTCCCAATTGTAATGGGCGGATTTTTAGATCAATATGCGTCAAGCGGCCTTGGCATAGGAACGCTCATTAGCGACTTTTACCAGCCCCTGAGGGCATATGCCCTCCCGGCAGTTGCCAAGTTTTCCGTGCTTTCGCTCGTGGTATTTTTCATCCCGCTCATAATTGCCATGGTGATGCTCCGGAACCTTGCCATTGTGTTTGGTGGAGAGCCGCAGCTTTACGGGATTTCCAAATTGGTGTAGTGATGAGAATAGTTGGAGCTCTTGCACTTTTCTGCCTGCTTCTTGGCACGCTTAACGCCAGCTATCTTGAGACCTGCCAGGTGAATACGTTTGACCTCCCAAGCGTGGGCTCTCTGGGCTTCATTGCCATTGCCATGGCACTTGTCTCGTTCGGCATAGCTCTTGCCTACATGTATGCCAAGACAAGGCAGGACCCTGCGATGGAGACCTGGGCAAAAGACGAGGCGGCAAACCTAGGCATCACCGTGCTTTTGTTCGCCGGGCTGCTTGTGTTTTTCAGCGCATCGTGCGCCATTGCCCAGGCTTATTCAGAGGGAGACCCGTTTGCCATCTCAAAATCCTACCTCAAGAGCCAGCTGCAATTAAACGGGCAGAACGTGCTGCAGCAGCTTACCAAGGACAGCATACGCAACCAGATGGACGCCACTGCCTATCTCTATATCGGCTTCACGCCGTTTTTCGGCTACGGATTTGCTGGCAACGCCAACCTGCGGGCGCACTCAGCGCAGAAGGAACTGCTCATTGACCTCTACCTCCCCATTGTCGCAAGCCTCAACGCTCAGTTATATGCTCTTGACACCTTGCAGTGGATAGGTGCATCCATACTGCTGCCATTTGCGTTCGTGCTCCGGCTGGTTCCCTTCACGCGCGAGTTCGGGAATGTGATGGTTGCGGTTTTCTTTGCGGCATACATCGTGGTGCCGACCATGTATGCCATGAGCGCAGTCATCTACCAGCAGGAAATACTGGACAAGCCGCTTGCCTGCGTAGACTGCACTGTGCATGATTTCTATACTTATGGGCTAGACAACCCTGACAGCCGGGCAGACTGGCGCGAGGCTATATTTTACAAGATAGGCTCCACCATACCGCAGGCGATTTTCCTGCCCAATCTCGTGATAGTCGTGGCGATAACCTGCATCAGCGCTCTTTCCAAGGCGCTTCGAGCAATTTCGGTGTGATTTGAATGAGGAGAGAAACCGCCGTTGCATTTGTCCTGCTGCTTGCCATGCTTGCGGGCAGCCCATTTGCTGTTGCATGCAAATCATATGACCAATCATGCAACTTGCTTGGCGCACCCGGGGACTGCTGCAGCGGGCTTGAGTGCCAGCAGTTCAAGAATGCCTCCGGCACTTTCCAGAAATGCACGCAAAGTTCGAGCGTGTGCACCATAATCCCGGAGACATATGATGCTCCGTCTGTTGGCAGCGGAGGAAACGACTTCTCAGATGGTATTGTGGATGCCACGCTTAGCCTTGCCAACGGAAGCGGAATAGTGGGCTCGTCTTCGAATATCTACAAGGCGGGATGGTTTTCAGACTGGAACACTGCTGGCGCCATAGGAGTGGCAATCACCATAGCAATTGTCGCGCTTGCCGCAATTGCAGGCCGCGCATTCAACCTTCCCGAGGTCAAGGCATTCGCAGATGCGGAAATGATGCAGGCTGTTGTTTCCATACTGCTTGTGGCATCGCTCATCGGGCTGGTAGGCTTTTTGGACATAGTGGCAAGGCAGGCAGTGGACGGAGGGGATTTGCCAGTGGACTGCAGCAGCACGTCAGAACCATGCTACATAACTGCAGCAAAAACCTATTTGCAGACCCTGCATGACACTGCAGACCAGAGTGCGCAGACGCAGCTTGCCGAATCGGTGAGCAACCAGAAGGCGGCAAGCTACGGCATAAGCATGCAGATGAACTTCTGGTGGCTTCTTTTCGCAGGCGGCACCTACAGGCCGAATGCCGGCATGTCCATACCTGCAGAGCGGGCTGGCGCGATCTTTGAAGTCACAAGCAAGATGATGGCCTCGCTTGTGGCGCAGAAATATTTCATAGAAGTCGTTTCGTTCGGGATTGCGCCCATCTTCCTGCTTTTGGGAATTGTGCTTCGCGGCATGTTTTTCACGCGCAAGCTCGGCGGGCTTCTTCTTGCAATAGCGGTAGCCTTGTTCATAATTTATCCGCTGACATACGCATTCGCATGGTACACGCTGAATGTCACTGTTTATGGCGAGCGGACACTGGGAGTTGCCGACCCGTCCTGCCCTGCCGAGTGCACGGCAAGATACCCTGTGGCGTTCTTTGTAAACAGCACAAATGGGAAATTGGTGAAGTTCGAGACCACGCAATCCATAATTAGGGCAGGCATAACCAACAGCAATTGGAATACTGGAGGGCCAGGAGGAGCCTTCCCGGGACTGGTTGCGTGCAAAGACCTAACCAGCATCGGAATAACTGCTGGAAGCACGCTGGAAGCGAGTGGGCTTGGCACTCTGGCAAACAGCAGGCTTTCTGACCCGAGCAAGAACTGGGGTTCAGACAAGTACGCAAATTACAGGCTTTCTGTGAACGACAGCCAGGGAAGGCTGAAGGATTACCTTATAACCGGGAACGATGCCACTACCATCAGCGTGCAGGGGTCTTTGCCAGAATTGTCTTCCAGCTCGCCGAATTACTGGATATATGGAGCTTCTGGCGCGGGCTGCCCAGACTATTGCAGGGAAGTCCCGTTCCCCACAAACCTTCCTGGATGTGACATTGCGAAATGCTCGGTCATAAATGCAGGCTGCAAGATAATTCGCCAAAGGGCTGACTGCTCTGACCCAGGAAGCAGCAACTACTGCGCGGACAGCGGGCAGGCCTGCCCCATGAACTGCAGGACAAAGCTTCCAACGGAAAACAAGTGCTACTACAAGGACGGGAACCCGGGCAACGCCGTGGCTTCCAACATAGTGCCTGCCAACCTGACTGCAACCTGCGGCGGCTGCAACGTCTGCCCGAACTGGTGCAGGTTTGTAGTGAAGAACGCAACAAGCGGAGCATACGATCTTGTTTACAAGGACGAAGCAGCCTGCTCTTCTTGCAAAAATGCATTTGCTGCAGGAACCTGCCCGCTGCAGTGCATGTACGCAACTGAAGTCGGCAAGAGCATAAGCTGCGACTCGCTTTGCAATGGGTGCCCGAAATATTGCCGTGTGAACAACACTGGCGGCAACTGGTTCAGCACTTATGATGTGAATCCGCCAGGCCTCTCGGATGAATGTTCGAGTGCTGCTTGCCAACAGTGCCCGTCTGAATGCAAAGTCGTGATAGGCACTCCTGAACCTGGCTGCGCTGCCTACCCAACCACGAGCCCGCCGACAAGCTGCCAAAACTGCCCGGAATACTGCAGATACAACGACTATTCCTACATTTCGCCAAGCTCCTCGAACAGCGAAGGAACTGTGCTTAGCAGCATGTGCAGGCCAGGGCTTGGCGGAAGGCTGGACTGCAGCTCTTCTGTGTGCGACAACTCCTGCAAGGTTTCCCCAGGCCCGCCCACCTGCAGGGAATACGACGCGGGAGACGCAAGCGCGACTTATTGCAGGCATTGCCCTCCAGAGGTGCGCATGAACCTCAAATACACGGATGCGTCCTCCAGCGCAGTGCTTTACAACGGGCCTCCGCTGCTTTCCGACCCGTCAAGCTGCCAAGATGCGAATTGCGGAGTGGCGTGCAAGCCCACGCGGGACATTCCAAACCAAAATTCCGATGCAATGTGTGGAAACGAGGCCCAGACCGGCTGCGCCTATGGCTGCAGACTTAAAGGCGCAGACGCTTACCTTGATGCGTCTTGCACTGCACCTGCGGAAACAACCTGCACTGCAACGTGGAGGATGGATGTCACCGACGAAGATACCTATTCTGACAGCCTCACGTTCAGCTGCGACCAGCCTTCCCTCCTTCCACCCCCGCAGTTTACCTGCACAAAAAGCGTGAGCGTGACGTGCAGCGGAGGAGGAGGCGTTGGAACGGGAGATACCCTTTCCGGAACATCGAGGAAGAAAATATACTTCGCCTCGCTTGAGGAATACAGGCAAGCTGCCTGGAAGCTTGACGAGAGCCCTGGCGACTGCACTGCCACTGCAACCTACCAGTGCCAGGCAAGCAATGCAGGCTACAGCTGCGCTGAGGATTTCTCCTTTGACCACAATGCGCCTGCACCATATGTCCGCCTGGAAACCTCGGCGCCATTTGCCTGCCCTGTGCCTGCAGGATACTGCAGCGTTCTGTCCGATTCATGCAAAGTTGATTCCAGCTCGCCTGCAAACAAGGGGTATGTCTGCAGCGAATTTTTGGGCAATGGAACTGGCAAGCCGATTGATGAAACACCAATAAATGATAGGAGCGCCCCTTACGACGACAGGACTTCCTGCAAGCAGTGCCCGGAAAACTGCAGAATAAAAGGATACGAGGGAGACTGCGGGGTTGCCAACAACACGAACAACCAGTTCGTGGACTGCAGCAGCATAAACTGCAGGCAGGAGTGCAGGGTCGAAGTGACAGTCGATCCATCCCCAGGGGCGCTGTGCCAGCCCTTTGAACAGTTCGGCCAGGCATGTGACTCCTGCCCTGCCCTCTGCAGGAGGAGCGCGGATACCCTTTCAGGAGTGACCAACTGCCCGGCTGACAAGTGCGGCTCATATGACCCGATACGGAATGTCGGCTGCACGGAAAGCTGCCAGATAGAAGATCCGCCTGCGCGCATATGCGAGAACTGCTTCAGCTGCGAACTTGACTGCACATACTATCCAGCGGTTAGGACTGACTGCTCCACTGTGTGCAGTGACGAAGCGCTTGCAGGGCCAGTAAATGTTGGTCCGCAGGACTTCATCAAGAAGCTTCCAGGGGCGCAAGGGCAGGTAGACGTGAAAAATGTGGGAACGCTAATGGTTCCAGCACTTGTGATGCCGCTGTTCTGTCTTGTGATAGTGATAGCTTTCATCAGAGTTTTCTCGCCTGTGCTTGGAGGCGACATGGAGATACCGGGATTGGGAAGGATAATATGAGAAATGGTTTTCTAACTGCACTGCTGTTGCTCTTGCTTGTTGCTTCTTCCTATGCAAGCCTCAGTTGCGACCTCCGCACCACACCAAGAGAGCCGCTTGGCTCGATTGGGACTGATGAAACGGTTTTCTTCAGGGCAGAGTGTTGGGATAATGGAGGAGTGTCATGCCCTGCCTTGACTTGGTCGCACAACGTGACAGGCGGGACATTAACCCCATCGAGCACGCCGGCAAGCAACGATCCTGCACAATTGACTGTTGCCCTCACCACAAGCTCAGCTCCGCTGCAATTCAGCCGATACGTAAGCGCCACAAATGGAACTGTCACATGCGGACCGGTGATCTTCCCTGTGATGATCTATTCTTCAGGAGGCATGTGCGCATTCACAATAAATGATGGTATGGGCTTCCAAGGAACAACCGGAGTAGTGCTTTGCAGGGGCAATCCATGCCCCCTCACCTTTTTCAGCAGCACAAGTGGATATCCAATCGACATGCTAACAACTTACCGATGGACAATCAGAAACTTCGACACCGGCGAGGTCGCCTATACCTACAATCAAACAACGACTTATGATCCGGGAAGCAGCGCAAGTGCCATGGTTCCCAAGGGCAATTACACCATAACCCTTGACTGCAACAGCAGCACTGAGTCCGACTCGCGCACGCTTGGTCCGCTGCAGACAGTGGAGAACGACCCGGCAAATCCAGTCGACATCTCCTGCGAGGCAAGATTCGGGACGTTCACACCTGGCTCCGGCTTTTGCGTTGGCGCGCCAAGAGGAACTACGTATACCTCCACCATAGCTCCAGGGCTTTACAACCAGTGTCCGCATTCCAACGACAGCGGAGTGTGCACCTCGTGCCCGAACTGCCAGCCAATTAGCCCACCCAGAAAACCACCCCAAAATATTACATGCGACTGCGATTACACCAAGTCTGGCTGTGAAAGCTGCGCAGCATGCCTGGACTGGAACTCGTGCAACGAATTCAATGGTGATGTCTGTTTTGCTGACAACCCCCCTCGAAACATACGCACCAACTGCGCCATCATAGCCCCAGCGGCATGCGAAGACACTAGTGGGGAATTTGCCCTCTACCCTGACTTGCTCGGCATACCGTGCGGAATATGGGACGGAAACGAGCTTGATTGCAGCCAGAGAGTAGGATGCCAGTGGTGCCCTACAAAGGGAGAAGGCGCGCCGTGCACTGTAAATGAATCGGGCGGTGCCAATCTCTACGACCAGTCTCTGACTTATGGCTATCCAGTAGGATGCTGCACCGAAGATGCGCGCTTCTGCGCTCAGCCTTCGGGAGGAGGCGCCACCACCTGTAGAACATGCATACCAGTAGGAAGCCCTACAAAATGCCTATCCGACATCGAATGCTGCGGCAACGGAGTGTGCGACGGCATTACTGAAACCTGTGTCCCTGGAGCACCGAACAACCCGCCCAACCCGCCAGCTCCAGCGCCCCATATCACATCCATCCCTTCGCCAATAACTGCAAATGGAGTTGCCTCTTGCGACGGCAACTGCCCGCCAGCAACACTCCCAACAGACCCTGACGGCGACATTGTGCACATAGAATACTTGTGGTACAAGAACACGAGTGCAATAGGTGCATGGGGCTTGGCTGCAACAAACATGGACTGCACTGCTAATGGTTGCGGCGGAGGAGACATTATAACATTGCGCGCAAGGGCGTGCGACGACCAGACGCCAAGCCTCTGCAGCAGCGAAGTGGTTTCAAATTCCCTCACGGTTTCTTCGCCGCCTCCCCCTCCGCCTGTGACGACCACGAACACAACCTACCCCATACTCGCAGTGATGATTGCCTTTGCCATACTGGGGCTTGCATACATGGCAAGCTATGTTTTCGGGATGGCAAGCCTGCGGGCGATTGTGCAGGACGAAGTGCTGCAGGTGATTGCGACAGGGGCTATTGCTGCTGCGCTTATTGGCGCAAACGGAGTGATTGACACCTATATGGTAGATGTGCTGAAAGCCACCGGGGAAGCAGTAACCTGCGCAGACCCGAACGATGCATCCACCTGCGACAAGAGCATGATGACTGCGGCAAATGCTGTTCTTGGAAGCCTGCAGTCCGAGGCAGGGGGGCTCCTTCTCAACATCGGAGAAGTGAGCGGGGAGATAGGAAGGGAAGCTTCGAGGGGGATTTTCTGCAACTTTTTAGGGGTTGGCTACACGCTTGTGAACTGCAGCCAGCTGAATGCTTTCCGTGGCGGGCTGACCACATCGGCATTCGCAACTTCTACAGCGCTTGCAGACACCTATGCCCAGCAATTCATACTCTCGCTTGCAAGAACGTTCTCGTTCACCTTCCTTTTGCCAATCGGGCTTTTCCTGCGCTGCTTCAAGGTAAGCAGGCAGGCAGGAGGCGCGCTCATCGCAATCGGATTTGGATTCTATACTGCATACCCTGCAGTAATTGTAGCCATGGACAAGACCCTGCATGGCGGCACCCCTCCAACACCTAGCAGCATATTGAATTTTGAGCAGGTTACAGGGGATACGTGCGACCCCACTGTGGTGAGCGTGCAGCGCTCGTATAGCCAGTACAGTGCCTACGCAAGCTACATAACCGAATTTTCACTCACTGAAAATATCGCTTACTTCGTGCTGGTGCGCGTTCTTTTCACTTCCATATTGAGCCTGATAATCACGCTTGGGTTCATACGGGCGTTCGCGCACATAATAGGGAGCGAGATTGACATTTCAGCTTTAGCAAGAATATCATAGATGATGAGCGGCGAGGATAGATTGGATTGCGAAGTTCGGCGTTGCATGATGGCGAGGATATCATGATAGACCATAGGGAACGTGGAACCGTGCCTTTGCTTCTTTTGGCAGCAATAATGCTGGCGCTGCTGCCCCAGATGTCGTTTGCAGGCCCAGGAGGGGGAGGGGGCGGCTCGTGCACCGGAGGCATTGGATTTTGTTCTGGAGGCCAGACCACTTGCGGAACTGTTTGTGGAAATCCTGGAGAAAAAAACTGCTATACATCCTATGGTTGTGTTTATTACCAGTTTAACACAGACCCTTACCCTGGCTTGGTATCGGACTGTGGAGAACCTAGCAGCTCGTGCGCTGGCGGCTGCGACATGCTCTGCGGCAACAATCCCTCCTGCTGCGGAACGCCCAGCTACCTGAAGACTAGCACTCAACCCATAGACTGCGGGTGCATATCTGACACTGGAAACTGCGCAAGCTTCGGATGCTTGCCTGGCCCGCAGCCAACGTGCACGCCAAGTGGAGGAGTGTGTGACCTTACAAGCGATTGCTGCTCGCCCCTGATTTGCACTGGCAAGAGTGGCCCCCACAGTGGAGACGGCACGTGCAGCACATGCATACAGGTAGGCGACGAATATGCCGCATGCACAAGCAACAGCCAGTGCTGCGGAAGCCCAACAAGTGCAATATGCGACCTTACGATCGGAAGTCCAACGTATCAGCAGTGCATAAATCCTCCAGTGCTTCCCAACCGTGCCCCGAACCCTCTTTCAGTCGCGCCGGAGCTCAATGTGAGCGTGCTCAATTCCACGCAAGGCGTTTCTTGCTCCAACTGCGGCTCGATTCCGATTCCAACAGACCCGGACAATCCAGGCGCAGGGCAGACGGTGCATCTTGAATTCCTCTGGTACAAGAACACAACGGCAATTGGCGGCTGGGGAACGAGCGCAGCTGATTTCAACTGCGCAGCAAATTCGTGCGTTTCAGGCGACCTGATAACATTGCGGGCAAGGGCGTGCGACGATGGCAGCCCGGTGAACTGCAGCTCTGAAGCAATATCCTCCCCTGCGCAGGTGCAGGATTTTGCAGCTGTTGGTAGCGTGTGCAACAGCGACAAGTTCAACAACGTGGTGTTCCTTTCAGGAATAGCTGCCATAGGCATGGGATGCATCATTGCACTTGCCTACATGCTGGGCGAATTCCTGCAGAACCCGAAACTTTTGACCTGGGCAAAAACAGAGGCTGGGCAGGTGGTGCTTTCAGCTGCAATAGTAGTTATTCTGCTTTGGGCGCTTTCCACCATGTGCACAGTGCGCGTGAAGGAGGTCAGCGCCCTTGCAGGAATAAATGAGCTGCCCAAAATATACACCGGAGCAGCAGAAAACCTCCCGCTGTTTTCCGGCGCCCTCCTTTATCTTGAGAACCTTGCAGGTGCAGGGCTCTCCAATCTGGCGGCGTTGCGTTACAACTTGGCAGGCTACGAGCTTAGGACATCCTACAGCAAATACATCTGCGACTCAGTTTGCCTGTTTTCGCTTTCAAGCGTGAACGAGGCGACTTATGGCGGGGAGACCATGCACCTTGCAATAACCAATAACCTCCTTGGAGTCGGCACTGCGTCATACCTGTCTGTGCTCTTCCAATACTTCACGCTCATCTACATAGCAAACGGGCTGTTCGTGCAGTTCCTTCCGCTTGCGATAATATTGCGCTCTGTGCCTTTCATGAGGCATTTTGGCGGCGCGCTTATCGCGATATTCGTCGCCCTTTACATATTGTATCCTGCCATGCTCGTTGCGGATGCATATGTTGCTCCTGCATTCACAAAATACACTGGAACGATTACTGCATATGACCGGGGATATGGATGCCGCGGACTGCAAGACGTGTTTTCTACAATAGGCGGAGGGGTGAGCTGCATCAGCACCACGGCATCCTGCGGATTCCTGGGACTGGGGACTTGCACGCTGAAGGAAGACAATATACAAGACATGGTGAGCCTGTGGGAGGCGCAGGACTCCCTTGAAGATATAAAACCAGGCGGCCTTGCGCAATCCGTGCGGCTCAACGTATTAATATTCCTGGCTGCGATATTCCTGCCGGCAATCAACTTCATTGTTATTGCTGCACTGGCGCGCGACATTTCGCGGTTCCTTGGAGAGGAAGCCGACATTTCAAGGCTTGGGCAGATGGTGTAACCATGAGGATACCTCTTGCATTTGCGCTTGCTTTCTCTTTCCTTCTGCTAGCCCAGCTTGCGAATTCCGCCACAGGCCCGGAAGAATTCGGCAACAAGTACGGAGACATCTTCAGGGACCGGCTGGACAGCTGGTGGAACCTTGGCATTGCGGCGATATTGATTTCGGTTTTCTTCAACGCGCTTGTCTACATGGCAGGCATGGCGACCGAGTCGCAGCACCTCAAGAACTATGCCAAGGCAGAATTCCTCCAGGTGAGCGCAAGCTCGATGATGATATTTTTCGCAAGCGCCCTGCTTTACGATTTGACTTCCGGGGGAAGCGCCATGGATTTGATGGCAACTATCCTTGGCACAGGCCAAAGCACCATAGACTGCGCAGCCGTTTCAGGCGGGAAGTTCGCCATATGGAACGACTACCCGAGCTTCGGAAGCGGCCCCATTGGCGCGTTCAAGTGCAAGGTGCAGGAAAAAATAAACGCACTTGACGCGGCATACCACAACACAGTGGAGACCAACAAGGCTGACGAGAGGTTCACCTCAGTATGCCTCAACCTGTTTTCCGTTCCTGTTTATTGCGGCGACTGGGACCTTACCATGCACACCCAGGTGGAAAAGGCGCACCTTGTCTCCACGAAGATAGTCGGGCTGCTCATGCCATTGCACGCGCAGTTCGTGCTTGCCGAATACATACAGAAAAACATGCTTGCTGTTTTCCTGCCCATGGGACTCATGCTCCGCATATTCCCATTCACGCGCGGAGTTGGAGGGCTTTTCATTGCAATTGCAATCGGGTTTTTCTTCATATGGCCCACGTTTTTCCTTCTCACCGATCCGACTTTCGTCAAGGCAGATGCCAGAGTGGATGACATGGCAAAGGGGATGTGCTTCACCGGCTTCAAGGGCGCGACAGTGGTGCTTGCAGGGGTGCTCTCGCCCACAGGCTCAAGCGGGGCAAGCGCACTTGCAACCGCAAGCGCCGAGGAAATGGTTTATCAGCTGACCATAGGCACCATGTTCTACCCGTTCGTGGCGCTAGTGCTCACGCTTGCGTTCATACGCGCCATGACGCCACTGCTTGGCGGAGACATGGGAGAACTTATGAAAATGGTTTCGAGGCTGGGATGATGAATAGGAACACCCTCATGCTCGTAGTTGCCCTTTCCCTAATTCTAATCCTGTACGGCTGCACGAGCAGCAAGTACGTGCCGTGCTGCGTGAAGGACAAGATATACAATTCTACAACCGGGCAGATTCTTCCAAATCCTGCATGTAGGTTCCAAAATGACACGCTCTTCGGGCCGTGTTCCACAACGATGAACCTTCCGGGAGTTGCAAACTGCACTGACACCGCAGGCACACCCTGTAGCAGCATACTCAATCCAGATGACTGCAGTGAAACATCCACCTGCATCTGGAACGAATCCGCCTCTCCAAAATGCCAGGGAGGCACAGCTTACTGGTTCAAGCCCATATGCGTGGATGACATCCCGAAAAGCTGCGTGAACAACCGCTGCACTGCCATGATGTGCGGCTTTTCCGACCTTGCGCCCTCGCCCCCTCCATCCTCGCAGGACTGGGACATTGAAAAGTACGACGAGAACAGCCAGAAACAGGTGCCGAACAGCGAAGCTGCTGCTCCGCTAAAAATAAACCTTCAAGGGACTTCGTGCACATTCGAAACCATGAACAATAAATTGTTCAAAACCGTGCAGAACTCCAAAGGCTCGCTCTGGGTGAACTCATTCCGGTTTGGTGTGGGAAGGAGCTTTTCGGACTTCGACGCCTCGAGATATTTCTTCCCAGCAACCGATGCCCTCTGCAACATAAACCCCAAGGGAACCATCGACAGGTTCAGCGTTTATCTCAACGAGCCTACCACCCTTTGCGCGAATGTGAGCAGCTACTACCGCTGCAGCCTGAACAATTTGAACTTCACCACTGCAGACATATGCCAAGCTTATTGCGACGGCAACGCCTCGCGTTGCAGCGCGGTAACCGGGCAGAAGCCAGCGTGCCAGTCGACCAAATTCGTCTACAATTCCAAGGAAGAATGCAAGGCGAGCTGCAGCGTGATGTCCGACCCGAGCCTTTGCACCACCAACAACACGGTTGCGCCCTTCCTTGAATCTGATGCGAGATACAAGCTGAAGTACGTTGCTGACTATTACATCAGTGCTAAAGATCCGTGGGGCGATGAAGATGATGATGAGACAATAACCAGAACCTGCAAGGACGTAGACAGCTGGATAACCTGGCCAGAGCCCGACACAGGGCCTTGGTGCGACGACACCTATCCGTGGGACCAGTGGACAAATGGGGCTCTCAAAGGCTACTACGAAAACAGGAAATCCCCGCAGCTGCAGTTTGACTACGATTACTATGCCAAGCAGCTCACGCAGCAATACGTAAATTCGGGCTACAACCCGAACTACACTTTCCCGTTCGAATGCAAAGACAGCGTGGAGTGCATGTCAGGCTCGTGCGACCAAACTTATTACAGCAGAGGGCTTTGCACGAGCAACTCTGGAACAATTGACTGTGGTTGCACTGTGAAGCCAATTGGGCAGTCTCTAACGCCAACTCTCTCCTGCCAAGACATACAGCTTCCTTACCAGATGGTGGCCAAGAAGCAGGAGAGCCCAGAGCAAGCCACACATGGAGAAAAGATAATTGCAAACGTGAACGATCTGATGTTCCTTGGAGAGCACGAATTTTCCAGGAACAGCACTGCGGTGAACTTCCAATACTACTACCAAGAGAACGATTCTGACGTGAATATGCAGCCAAAGCTGTTCAAAAACTGCGGGGTGGCACCAAACGCCACAAGGCAGAAGAAGTGCGTCTACACCGCGCAGTTCTGGACTTACGACGACTTGAGTGGCGATGAGGTGGTGCCTGTGTATTCTACGCCTTACACAGTGATTACCGATGCAAGCGGAGGCGCTTGCCCTGCCCTTCCAAACGGAAACGCTAACCCTGCCAAGCCTGCGAACTATTCGTTCTACAACATAACTTTCACAAAGGGGCAGACCAAGTTCGGCAACTGCGAATTTGACCCAGAGAAGATGGGATTTGAACCCAAGACGCCTTACCTCAACATCACCAAGAGAGGCTGGTGCGCTGCGTGCACCTACAGCACGCTTGCAGTGCAGAAGATAAGCGCCGGAGACCCTGGAGGGCCTGCAGTGGACGGGCAAACGCAGGGAGGTTTCGAGGACGAATGGGCAACCTGCCTGCACTGGAGGGGCGAATGGAGCTATAACACTACAACTGGAAGATACGGGGATGTTAGGAATCCGTCTGTTCCGAAAGTGACAAGAGACCCTTCGGGATACAAGCAAGCGTGGTATGATGGAACGATTAGTAGATACTGGTATGATAATGACGATGTGACATGGGGGTGTTTGGATGGTTGGACTGGAGGATGGGGGTGGGGAAGTTCAAGCGTCATATACCCATCATTGCCCTACATGCGCGACCAACTCAGGTCATATCTGCAGTCCAACATCATGCCTGTCCTGGATGAGAGGGATTTCAAGACATCGACGCATATAGAGGACATAGTGACAAAGGCAGAATGCACCTATGATGCAAGCATTACATCTACCAAGTACTATTGCTGGGGTTACGAGGGACCATACACTAGTTCGAATTGCGACTTGCGCTGCAACGGAGAAGATTGCAAGCCGAAAACAACGAACGGAGGATACACTTGCAATACTGACACTAAAATTTACGACAAATATTTGAGCTGCTATTATGGATGCGAGGACATACATACACCCACGCCAACAGGGACAGACTACACGCCAAAGGAGTTCTGCACAAGCTTTGGCGCAGGCTCATCCATACATGTCATTGCTGACACTGGCCTTTTGAAACTTGGCCCTAACCAAGGAAGCGCCTTTTTGGACAACACAGGCAAGAGCGACCTGATAAATTATCTTGGACTACCCTTTGCTGCTGACGGCAATTACACCGGATTCGATGGGCGAACAGCTGCAATTGTGAGAGCTGACTTCATGAAAACCCAGTGCACCACTCCACCTCTTGTCGGGCTTGCGATAAACCCTGCGGACAGCTCCCTTAGCACGCTTGTTGGAACAGGAGACTTGCTTGAGCCGTCAAATCCCAACAGGGGGTTGCTTCACAAGTTCTTCTACAACGGAAGCCAGCCGCAATACATCCAGCGCGTGGGCAGAGGGACTCCAGACCCTTACCCGGGGAAATTTGACTTGTTCCTGCAGGAATGGGTGCCCACCTGTCCATCAGGCATTATTGCCGAAATAGAAGGCAGGATGAACTACAGCCGGGCGCTGCTTTCCAACTTCTCCAGGCCCTCGCTCATCTGGAGATTCCACTTCAATACAACAAACAACAATTGCAAGGTCAATGGCAGCTACAATGCGTTCATGGAGGCGCTTTTCAACAAGACAGGCGCTTTTGTGGATTCGGGAATAATCGGGATAATATACGATGCGTGGGGAACGGAAAGCGGGCGGGGCTACGGTTCACCTACATATGGAGGCACATACACCGGGCTTTCGCAAACGCTTGCAACAGGCGCTCTTGAAGGCGCAGGCTCTAAGACTACTACACCATTCTGTGCTGTGCAGAAAAATTCCAAGGCAGTGCTGGGAATAACCAAATTCACCTACGGGCAGCGTATTTATGCTGACAGCAGGACGTGCGGCTGCACGAAGTGCACGGCAAGCGACTACGCGCTTGGCTTGTGCGACAGGAGCATTGCAGCTCCTGGCAGCCCAGACGAACCGCAGCTTTACTGCGCAGACGGGACAACTTGCGCCATGCCGCCAGGCGAAACGAATTATTCCGCATACCGCTGCCCGAGCAACTGCGTGGATGCCGATGTATGCAAGATTTGCGCCACAGACTTCCCGTCAAATACGCAATCCTACTGCAGGATAGAGCAGGTGGGCGAGCCTGTGCAGGTCGCCTACAGGAACTACAGCGAATTGGACGATGCGACTGCAAGCACAGACTGGGAATTCATAGCTGGCCTGCCGCTAAAAGACAAGTGCTGCGTGATAAAAAATGCAAGCGACACCATACCTACAATGTATACCTACGTTTCCAGGAAAGGCACGAAGCAGAGAAGCGAATTCATACAGTATCCGACAAGAGGGGAGACTGGACTGGACTGCGGAAGGACGCCTGACACTTCAGTTTTAAGCTACTGCGGGATAACTATACCAATAAGCCAGAAGGACATAATGTGCTTCAGGTCAGGATGATGGCATGAGATTTGCTGCACTATTTGCATTTGCGGCATTCGCCTTCATGCTGCTCGCCCCTACCCTGCATGCTGACACCGCCGCTTGCATGATTGCGCAGACGCGCTCCTACATGGACATAATACTGGACGAGCCGCACAATACCTCCGAGGTTTTTGTATACAATTTGAGCAAGAATTACCGGAAGAATGGGATAGAAAGAGCGCTCATCTATAGGGCTGACCTGAGCAACCTGACAAACATAACGGTGTGCTTTGAAGTAGCGGACGACGGAAGTGTCTGGGGCACGAAGGGGCTTGCCAAATTCAAATACGACCCGAACGTGGACGGCTGCATAGACTACTGGTATATTTTCTGCCCGCAGTATTCTGGAGGCGGCGGGCAGCCAACAATCGCAGACCAGCAGGCTTGCCTGAACGGCACAAGCCTGCGGCTGAGTGCAGGAAGCGTGATAGACAACCCGATACTGCGCTGCTCGCCCGCGCAAAACTCCCTTACGCCCATCGCGCACCCTGAATACTTCCCATCGCACAACGGGCTTTACATTTGCAACCAGAGGCCCAAGGACTACGCCCCACTTTGCTGGCCGCTCATGCTCATATTCGCGCTTTTGGTAGGGGCGAATTACGCAGTCGGAAAAAACCCGTTCCAGGCATTCGATTTCTCCTCGCCACGGATGAACCGAGGAAGGCAGTACACCGCACGCGTGCAGCAGAAGAGCTTTGACTTGATGGGCTATCTTATGGCTGCCGACAAGGCAGTAGAAACCGCAGGGAAGGCTTTCGGGACTAAGGAGAAGGCAGTGAGAGACGGTGATGGAAACCTCATTGGAACAGCTGACAAGGAAGGGGTTGTGCGTGATAGTGAAGGAAACGTTAAGGGAAGGCTGGAAGACGGAAAATTTGTCGCTGGCGAGATGAAAGGCGGCAAGATGGTAGATGGGAAACTTGTAGGCGCAACGTTTGTCAAGGCAGACACCCAGCCAGTGAATGCAATGGTAATCACTACCGATGCGCAATGGAAAGGGCCGACAGGACTTTTGACAGGCCTCGTGGGCGGCGCGCTTGGGGGGGCGCTTGGAAAAGTGGCAGGCTGGCTTTCAAAAAGCGACAAGGAAGGAGGCAAAGTAATCACTGACGACAAGCACAACGTGGTTGGCGAAGTGAATTCGAAAGGGCAGATAATCAAGGATGGAAAAGTGATCGGCGCAGTGGTAGACGGAAAGATAGTCATGAATGACAAGAAGGATGCGCGCACCCTGTCCATTCAAACAATAGGGAAGGAAGTACTAGACAAAAACGGGAATGTGATTGGGAGGGTTTATTCTGACGGAAAGATACGAGACGAAGAGACAGGGCAGCTGAAGGGAAGCTATGATGCTAGAACAAAGACTGTGACCGGAACTGATGGCAAGGTCATCGAAGGAGCCAATCTGCGCGGCATGGCAATAGAGATAGCTGGAAAAGCAGATGCTGCTGATGCCATCAGAAAGGGCTCCGCGGAAGACAAGGGGCAAACTCAGAAAGACAAATACCATCAGAGCGTGACTGCCCAGAGCCCTGGAGCAATATATACTGCTTCGGACATACTGGCCATATTCAATCTATTCAGCGACAAGCCAGGGAAACCGTACTCACAAGAGGATGCAGATAAGATGAAGGAGATGGGTAAGATAAGCCCAGAAAAACAAGCTGCCATGGGCTGGGACAATATGACTCAGCAGGAGAAAGACAGGGCGCAGACATGGCAGAATTTGAAAGATATGGGTTCGTTCGTCTGGGGAAAGCTCAAACAATCAATCGGGCTTGATTTTGGCAAGGACGGATGGGCTCTTTCGCTTCTTAAGCTGCTCTCAGCTATGAGCACACTTTCTACATATATGCGAGGCGCAGGTGCTGCGTTTGGGTCCAAGGGAATGGCGGGAGGCATATCTTTCATAGAGAATCTCAATAACAATACCACTCTTTTCCGTTTTCCAGGCTCAACTGTGAGCTTTGGAAGCTTCGCAAGCTACCTTGACCCGAGTTATGCTGGAGGGGCCGGGCTGCCATACGGCATGCAGGCATTGTCCCCTATTTTTGAGACTGCCGCACAGGCAGGAAAAGCCGGCATTTCAATAACAGAGAATATGCTCCGCGGCAGGGGCGCCCCTGAAGCAGATTATGTTGCGGGCTACAGCGGCTTTGGAGTGAATTTCATCGTGGCAGCTGACAAAAGCTATTACGCCATTGACGAACAGAGCGGGAAGACTCTGACAAAAAGCGAGCTGCTAAAAAAGCTGGAAAAACAGGAAGGCACTGAAAAGCTTATTGACCTGATACGGAATGGCAGGGGGAGAGATGACAAGGGCAATGTGGTGGACGCCAACACTGCCAACCTGAGTGAGAACATGAAAAACTCCGGGCTTTCACAGTTCTGGGGCAAAATAGGACGCGACGGGCAGATGGCAGGCATAAGCGAGGATGAATTCAAAAGCGGGCTGAATGCGCAGCTTCGTTACACTGAAACGCGCAACCAGACATTGGGCCTCCTTTTGAGGTACGTTGACAGCCCTAAGCTTGACAGCGACGATGCGAGGCTCAACAACAAGTACTCAAGCGAAATAATCGGGAAGGGCAAGATGAGCATAGGCAGGCTGGTGGAAGGTCTTGACAACTACAGCGCTCTTGATGAAAACAGCAAAGCCCAGCTCACATCTGCACTGGAAGATTACAAAAATGGCAATCTAATTGGCAATTACTCATTGGAGACACGCAAGGGAAGGCAGGACTTGATGGATGACCTGAAAGAGGTCCAAAAAACCGTTGGCAAGATAGATGCTGCGCGGGAATGGAACCTGATATACATCCAGGCTTCGAACAGCAAGAGGCAGATAGATAGCTTGAACTATATGATAGGCAACCTGGACAAAGGAGTGGCTGGAATCCAGACAGAAATGGGCAACTACCAAGCCTATCTTACTGCCGAAGTGGAGGCCAGGCGCGCGCACGGGCTTTTTGTCGATATGGGCGCAGGCGGAGCCCTCTCCACGGCTCTGCAGCAACTCGACTTGGATAGAAAGATATCTGAACTGACAGAAAAAATGAAAAGTTTGGAAACTGAGAAGGGCAAAGAATCTGAAGAATACCGAAAACTCAGTGCTGAGAAAGAGAGGCTGGAATCAAAGGTATTGGATTTTGAGAAACTCAAGAATGAACAGCAGGCGGAAGTAGACAAACTGGCTAACTTGGACAAGCAGGGCACCTCAGAATATATCCATGCCATCGTGGAACTTCAAAAACTTGACAAAACTCAGCAAATTTACGAGGCGCTCAAGAGCGGCAAAAACATTGATGAGGCTGATCTGAACCGTATAGACAGTGAAGTGCGGGCAATATGCCAGAATGCCTATGCAAGGGCGTCTGCCCTGGATTCAGCAGCAAACCTAATTTATGAAACCGAGTTGAAGGGCTTGCCACGCGAACAGATGCTCGAGAATCTTTCAAGCTTCAATGCCGCCATGGGAGCCCTGAACATGGCAGATGGCAGCAGCTCTGAGAAGCTAAACTGGCTTTCCTCCCGCCTCAACTATGCAGCATCCATGCTTGGAGGAATAGATGACAACGCCTGGAGAAGGATGACTCCGGAAGAAAAACGGGAGATTACTAAGAAATTTGGGTGGTTGCAGGAAGCTACTTCAGAGTATTTTGATACTTTTTCAAAGGTGCAAGACCGCATTTCCATGGCCAAGACAAGAGCAGAACACATTGATGCTGAAGCCCCACTCAAGTTGGCATCTCTGAAGGTGGATGGTAGTCGCTTGGACCTGTTGATTAGCATTATGGAAACCCGAGATTACGAAGGGCCGAACAGGGACCAGCAATTTATGCAGGAAATGAGAGAGGTACTTTCCAAGGCTATGCTCAATGCAAACGTGTCCCTTTGGAAAGGAGGGGAACTTGAGAATATGAGCCTCGAACAGAAAGAAGCGCTAGTTAAGACTGCAGACAAGATAAGCTGGTTTTCCAACCAGATGGTTATCTTTGAAAAAGGGCTATACCAGACATCGGACTTCTTCGTGAATGAGATGGCAAGAGGCAACCTTGGCCAGGCTCGGTTCGCAGGAGACTTATTTGGAGCTGGAGACCAGAAGTTCTTGGAAGGGAACGACCCATACAAGCAATCGACAAAGATGTTTCCCCGCATGGCAGTCAAGGGCGCGGCAGATTACCAATACGGAGACATAAAGTTGAACATCCCAAGATGGGAAGGCATAGACATGCCTGGCAAGCCAGAGGCACCTGCGCAGCCAGCAGTCGCAGCAGCCGCAATGCAGTTCCGCGAATACATACAGACTCTCAACCCAAGGCAAAGGGAGCTTGACAATTTCGTGTCGGATGCCAGCAGGAGAATGGTGGACTACCTTACAAGCAACCCCAACAAGAACGTGGTGATGAGCGTCAGCGTTCCAAATGAGCATTGGAACCGTGAGAAATACAATGAGAAGCTGGAAAGCACGCTTATCAAGGAAATTAAGGAGGGCGTTAGAGAGGAGCTTGCCAAGGAAGGCTACAGCAAGAGCGAAATAGACAATATGATGAAGCGTATCACCGTTGGGGCAGCCGAGAATCCGGAAATGACCTTTTCCATCTTGTCCGACAGGGTGAACGAAGAGAACTGGAAGGGGATACAGCAGCAGTTCGTGAACACGCAATATGCTGACGAGAAGAAAAAGGGCAGCAAGGCTTACAAGGCAGCAGTGTTCAGCGGAGATGGCGACTTGCTTTCAAAGGACCTTTCACAAGACACATTCAAGGCTCTGCTAAGCGCAAAGACATATGAAGAGTTCAAAGCCGGGCTGAAGAAAGCCTCTTCAGAGTACAGCGATCCGATATACTTCTCGAATGCGCCGCAAAAGGACGTGAAGAGCGTCTATGACATTGACAGGACCGCGTACATCGGGACTTCAGACATGTTCGAGACAGATGAAAACGGAAATTACAAGATAAAGGACCAGTTCAAGCCGAAAGAATAGAAATAACTGATAACTTGCGCAGCGCTTCCGCTAAGAAAAATAGATTTCACACAAGTTCAGAAGAGAGCGACTGATAATCACAAGGTGGAGTTAAAGTATATGGAACGGCTTTAGTAGCGACAGGCTGAATGCCTCGCGTGAGCTAAGCACTTACACCCTCGCCCTATCAAAGTCATCTGCTATGACCGCCTACACCGTCTAGTTTTAAGATTGGCTTCGACCTTAGATGCTTTCAGGTCTTATCCAATAGCGCGTAGCTGCCCGGCAATGCTTTACACAACCGGTAGACCAGAGGCGCCGAACCCAAGTTCCTCTCGTACTCATGGGTTCTTCCTCTCAAACGGTGACACTCCTAGGAGATACTACCGAACTGTCTCGCGACGTTCTGAACCCAGCTCATGTAGGTCTTTAATGGATGAACAACCCAACCTTTGGGGGCTCCTGCACCCCCAGGATGACCTAAGCCGACAGCGATGTACCAAACCGCGGGGTCGATGTGTATTTGAGTCAAATACAAATCACAAATCGCGCGAAACTTTCCTTACATAGTATCCCTATTTCCAAACTTTACCAGACATCGACGACTGATAAAGTGTGTCTTCTTGCCAATTCTCAGATAGAGTCCTTGCTTAAGGGCGCATCCATCGTCAACAAATTGGGCAGAGAATAAATCTTAGGGAAACGTAAATTACCGAAGTAATTACGCATATGAAGGTAAGTCTCACGCATGCGAAAAATCAGATTTGTATCGATCTCTCGCCCGCG
>JAWBPP010000009.1:0-25694 GCA_038824715.1 Candidatus Anstonellaceae archaeon | reverse complement strand
CGGCGATTTTGGGGGACGAGCAGCTCAAGGCATGGACCAAGCGGGAGGTAGGCCAGCTCGGATTTTCGGTGATAATACTTGCAGTGGCAATCGCGCTTATAGGCAACATGGAAGGTTGGGTGAAGGTGCTTTCCGCAGCTTCGCCCTCGCAGGAATGGAAGGACTATGTGAACAGGGTCGTGTGCTGCGATCCGACAGACCCGGCGCAGGCGTGTTTGATGAGCCCTGCGCTTGCAGGCAACCGGCCCTGCCACATCGCGCTTGCAACCGATTATCTGCAGATACTTTACGAAAGCGCGCGCCTGCAGGAATACTCGCACCTGCTCGGATACGGATGGAACGCGTTCCTTTCCAACATAACTTTTGGCGCGGCGCTGACCGCATTCATCGACCTTTCAAACGCCAGCTTCCGCCCGCTTGCCTTCCTGTCCATGAATTCCGATTACTACTCGGTTCTGTTTGACCTCACGTTCAAGACAATGATGTTCCTGCGCATACAGCAAGTGGTGTTCGACTACATGTGGATTTCATTCTTTCCATTCATGATTTCGGCTGGACTCGTGCTCCGCACCTTCCACTTTTCAAGGAAGCTTGGAGGGATGATGGTGGCCCTTGCGCTTGCAGTTTATTTTGTGCTGCCCATGTTCTATGTGGTGTTCGACGGGGTGCTCTTCGGATTTTTGGGAGGGTGGATAAACGGGACGGCGGTTCCTGGGCAGTGGAAAAATAGTGCTGGGTTCGGCACAACCTACCAAGGAAACACTGTGGTGCCCTCCGGACAGCTTAACAACCGGCAGATTGCGCTCATGGACATATGCGGCAGCGCAAGCCAGAAACAGAAAACTGAACAGCAAAGCATGTTGGATGATTTGCAGAAGAAGATAGCTGATGCAACCACTTCTAACTATGTGAAGGCTGAAGAAGGCGCAAACGATGGCAGGTTCGGGCTGCAAGGCCCCATTGCCAACCTTGCCATGCTCATGGTGTTCACCCTTATAGGGCCGTTCATAGGGCTCATGACCACGCTGGCTGCATTCAAATATTTCTCCCCGCTTATCGGAGGGGACTTTGAAATATCGATACTTTCGAGACTGATATAGATTAAGATGGACGAGACGAGCGAAACAAACGATGCACGAATGAAGAAGCATGCGGTTGTTGATTTCATGGCGGCTGCAAAAAGCGAAACGGCAAGAATAGGGATGTTGATGTAGATGGCAGTGACCAAGAGAACGTTCATCATTGCGGCTGCCCTTGCACTACTCATAGCAGCAGGGCTTCCCTCTTCATGGGGATTAGGGGATTTGTACGACATATTTTTCGGGAGAGGCTTCAACACTGCCACGCAGCCGGTTGCATGCGTGGGCTCGAGCCGCGACCCGAACTGGTGGCTTTCGCTTGCTTGGGTGGCGCTCATGGTAGGCGTGGTGTTCCAGGCAATGCTTTCCATCCTAAGCGGGGTGCTTGGAGGGCAGAAATACAACGAATTTTTCAAGGGAGGCGTGTGGGGCATTGTCGAAACTGCAGGCATGCTTTCGATTTTCACTCTTGGGTTTGCAGGACTGGGGGAATTCGGCACCAAGAACATAGACACCGCGCGCGCCTATTCCGCGATAATCCGGAACAACATCATGCTTGACTTCGGTGCGATGGTGACTTCGAGCACAGTGTTCTCATTTGTGGCAAGGCAGACTCCTCCAATCCGGATGCCTGCCGTCCGCGTGTTTGGCATGGGCTTCCAGCTCTCGCCGATGTTCAGGCCGATTTTTGACGCCTTGGGGCTCATGGTGCAGCTCCTTGCAGCTGCAATTGCCGAGTGGAGCGGGCAGGAAATCTTCCTGTGCTTCATCAAGACCAACATGCTTGCAGTGATTATCCCCATCGGATTTTTCCTGCGGGCATTTGGCCTGCGAGGAGGAGGCAATGCGCTTCTTGCAATAGGCATAACGCTGTATTTCATTTATCCTTACCTGATGACCACTTTCGGAGAGATGATAACCAATTACGTGGTAAATGACTCCGGCCTAAACGCTGCAAACAGCGCCCTTACTTCCTGCGTGAACAAGCCGATATGCTGCCTGGGAAGTCAGCCAACGCAGCCTGACATGAGCAAGGCGTTTGTGAAAAACGGCCCGAATTGGGCAACCGACTACACCCAGAGGCTGGATGTCGAAGCGATAATCAAGGGCGATGCGCTTACCGGGGTTGATTTCCCCATAGCGCCTGTTATTGGGCCAGTCGTTGGAAGCACCTGCTTTTACAACACAGGCCTTGCAAATGCATATTCGCAGACAATCGGCAGGCTCGAGGGCTGGGGCGTCGTGGGCGTTGGTGGCGGGCTCCTGTTCGGCGTGCCAATAGGGAATTACCTGTCCAAGAGGTTTAACTTGAGCTTCCTCATGGTCTCGTTGGTCGGGCTTTTCGGCACGTTCGTGCTTTACTCGGCGTATGAGATAACGTTCGTGCTTTTCATAGTTAGTCTCGTAGTGCCCATACTTTTGATATTCATCACCATAACTGCAGCAAAGGAGATAGCGAAAGCTCTGGGCACTGAAATAGACCTGTCCTCGCTTGAGAAATTGATATGAGGCCGGAATGAGGAAGAAGGGGTTTGCGATATGACATTTGCAGAAGTTGCATGCCAGCCGATATTGGGCGGTTCGTTCCCCGGAACGTTTGGCATATTGGGAGGGAGCTGGCTTGAGCTTACGCTGCTAGCGCTTTTTTCCTCGCTTTTCGCACTCACGATAGTCTTCATGGTGGCAAATTTCCTGCGCAACCAGCCCCTCATTTCGTGGACTAAGTTCGAGCTTTTCCAGGTTTTTGGGACTGCCACCATACTGATTTTCAGCATAGCCTGGATTGTCGGCATGTGCCAGTTTGACATGAGCTTCCTTGACAGGTCGGCAAATTCCGACTACATAATGAAGATAAAGGTGGATGCGAGCGGCAACCCGGTTCTGAACCCAGACGGAAGCTACATCTACGACCCGAACGGTTCGCCAGTGGTCAACCCGACGACAGGAAACTACCTCGGGCTGAACATGTACCAGATAGTGGAGAATTACCTCAACTACCTTGAGAACATAGGCTACAACGTGTTTTTCCTGCTGATGTACTTTTCGAAAATAATCACGCTTCTGCAGAAGGTTACCTACTTTTCAAGCCCGCTTGGACTGGGCATGAACGACAACCCGCTTGACTCTCTTGGCCAGATAAACTCGGTGATATTTTTCATGGTTGGCGGATTTATCACCTCGTATCTGCTTTTGGGCATGCAGGTAAAGGTGATGTCGTACATGGCAATAGCGATATTGCACTACATGTTCCCGTTCGGGATTTTCTTCCGCGCCTTTGAGCCCACCAGGGGATTTGGCGGGGCGCTTATCGGGCTCTCGCTTGCGTTTTTCCTTTTCTACCCTATAACCATGGTGTTCAACCACTACATCATGATGGCGCCCCTAAAAGAGGTGGACGCACAGCTGCGGCAGGTTGCAGGCAACACCACTCCTGCACCGGATGCTGAGGAAATCAGGGAGGGCATAGCGCGAACCACGAAAAATGACGTGGCTACCATGGGAAGCGCGATTGGCTCTGCTATGTTTTTCTTCATGAAGACGATAATGTTTTACATAATGGCGGCAGTGGTGCTGCCAATAATAAATTTCGCAGTGCTTGTGGAGATAACCAAGGGCCTCACCAAAGTCATGGGAGAGGAGCTTGACGTTTCCAACCTCACTAGGCTGATATGAGAACTTTAAGGTCGTGCCTATGATTCCGCCAATTGCGCCATTTGTCCCGGGCTGGGAAGTGCTCTGCTTCCTCATAGTCCTCATTACCCTTTTCATAGTAGCAATGGTGCACATGCTGGGCATTGCATTTGGCATGCAGAACCTGTCCATGTGGGCGAAATCAGAATACATGCAGATAGGCACGAGCGTGCTCATCATAGCAGCCGCGGCAACAATGGTGGCTGCGGGAAACCGGGCGGCAGTGGAGATAACCTCGGCAGTGGCGTCCGCCTCGGGGAACATTGTGCTTGAGACTGCAGCAACCGCAGGCGCGCTCCCAGGGCAGGGATATGCAAACGACCCTGTCGAAGTGGCGAAGCAATACATATTGCAGGGACCGATTGACTGCCTGAAGAACATATACTGGACAGTGTTTTCCTGGAACGTGCCTCAGGAACTGGTCAGCTCGATTTCATTTTCAGTTGGAAATGTGGAAGGCGTGTCAGGCGCCTACCTTTACTACGGATATGTGAGCAGCAACCACTTCATAGGGCAAAACGTAGTTTACCTGGCGCTTTTCCAATACATACAATACGGCGTGCTGCAGATATCAAAATACACCATGCTGCAGATTTTCCTGCCGCTTGGGCTCATCCTCCGCTCTTTCCCCATGACCCGCGGCGCCGGAGGGCTCATGATAGGCTTCGCATTCGGGTTCGCATTCGTTTTCCCCATGACTTACCTGCTGATATCCGCAATGGCGCCGTCCACACACTTTGCCTGCAGCCAGATAAGCGTGCAGGCAGAAAATCCGCCTGCCTTCAACGAGCAGCCCTGCCTGAACAACGCTGGCGCCCTCCTGCAGGCAGTTTATACGAAAAAGACAGACACTGAATATGACAAGATCTTTCCGGGAGTCACGCAGCTTGTGGCGCAGATATACCAGCAGTCCATATTCTACCCAATGATTTCGCTCATCATCACCTTCACGTTCATAAGGCAGACAGGCTCGCTTTTCGGCGCAGACCTTGCCGAAATCGGCAGGGGATTAATTAAGATAATATAGAAAAGCTCGCTGGGGCGGTATTTGATTAGCCCATGGAGGCGACTGCTTCCACAGCAAGCCCTGCCCCTATTGCAAGGGCGCCTGCTGCGATTGCAGGACCATGGTAAATTGCACCACCAGGGTTCAGGGGGGAAACGGTCCCTGCCCCGATAAGAAGCGCACCGCCGACAATCAGGCCGTTGCCTATCATTGACATGATTCTCTTATTCACTGTCAAATTTAAAATACGAAACACCGAACCGAACGCTGTGCAATTAGTTTAAAAAGTATTTACTAACTATCAAGGCGGGAGAATTGCAATGATAAAATTGCCTGACCCTTACCAGGGGAATTACAAACTGCTTGTGCTCATACCCATAATATTAGTGCTGGCCTCAGTTTGGTACATACCGCAGATAAAGAAGGGCGTGGACTTCAAGGGCGGAACGCTTGTTACCATGCAGACCGAGTCGGGCGTGGATGCGGAGGCGCTGAAAGGGGCGCTTTCGGCAAAGGGGTTCCAGATCTCTTCAGTAAAGTCTCTTCAGAATCCGAAAGGCTTTGAAGTGGAAGTGGAAATAGAGCGGGACGAGAAATTGACTCGCGCCGAAGAATTGAAGTCCTCATTTTTCGCAAAGATAGAGGAAGTGTCGCGGCTCGAGTCCGATGTCACCTCGAGCAACCAAAGTGCGGATGCTGTGCAGAAATACCTTGCTGCAAGAAAGGAGGTGGACGAGAGCGCAAACGAAGTATTCGGCTTTGCAGGGGTTTCGAAGAATGCGACTGATTATAGGAACACGAACGACCTGAAGAAAGCAGTTGCAGTAGGCTACAAGAAGCTACTTGACGACGAGTCCAAAAAGCTCACTGCCTCGCTTTCCGAGCTTGTGAAGTATGAGACGGTCTCCTTCAACGAGGTTTCAGCTTCGCTTTCGGAAAAATTCATTGACAAGGCGCTTGCAGTGGTCGTGTATTCCACCATATTCGTAAGCGTTGTTGTCTTCCTGATTTTCAGGACGGCAATACCGAGCGCAGCAGTGCTCATCGGGGCTGCCGCAGACATAATAATCGCTCTTGGCGCAATGGGGCTTTTCGGCATTCCGCTGACGCTTGCATCTTTTGCGGCGCTCCTCATGCTCGTGGGCTTTTCGCTTGACACTGACGTGCTTTTGACCATGCGCGTGATAAAAAGGACAGAAGGGACGGCGAGGAAGCGCGCATACGACGCCATGAGGACAGGGACCACCATGAGCATGGCGCTTCTTGTCTCATTCATCTGCCTTTTCATCCTTGCCTCAATCACCCACATCAATACTTACTATGAGATTTCCGCAGTTGCAATTGCAGGGCTGGTTGGCGACCTGTTTGCAACATGGTTCTTGAATGCCGTGATTGTGCTGCATTACGCAGAAGCCAGAAGCCAAGCTTCTACGGAAGGCGGAAAACCATTCCTGTCATCGATATTTTCGAACTGAGACTGAGTGATTCTGTGATAAACTCCCAAGAAATAATCAAGGGCGCCAAAAGCCGCGAAGTGCTGGCGGTCTTCGCATTCATGGCGCTTGCCTGCGCTGCCATGTTCCTGGACAAGCCGCACGGCGTTCCCATTTACATAGTTTCGCTGCTTGCAATCGCGGCTTCTGTAGGGTTCTTCAAAAAAGACAGCATCCGCGTGGCTGCGCTGTTTGCAATAGTGATGCTTTCCATGTTTGCCATGTGGAACAACGGCGTGAAATTCGGCATTGACTTTTCCGGCGGCGTGAGAATCCCCATATTGCTTGAGAAATCCGTCGACCCGTCAACAATGGAAGAGATGGTTTCCACAATAAAGACAAGGGCTGCCTCTTTTGGCTTGACCGAAGTGAAAGTTCGGCCTGTTGGCGATTCTGAAATCTACGTGGAGCTTCCGAAAAGCGACCCGCAGCTTGTCAATGACGTGGAAACCATACTTTCACAGCAGGGCGTTTACCAGGGGATTGTGGACGGCAGGGTTGCAATCAAGGGCGAGGAGATTTATTCGGGCTCCATAGTCAGGCTGCCTGCGCAGTTTTTGCAGGGCGCGGACTGGGGAGTTACTTTCACCGTAACGCAGGCGGGCGCCAACCAGTTTGCGCAGGTGGCAAAGGGCAAGGCAAATTACCCCCTGTATATGTTCCTTGACCGGCCTTCAAATGCGATAATTGTGCTAAGTGAAAAAGAACTGATGGCAAGCGCAAGGTTGCAGGCGCTTCCTGTATCCAAAGTGCGCGCGCTTGAGCTTGCGCAATCAGCGCTTGCGCTTGAGAAGGACAACATTCCCGTTTATGTTGCAGAGGATTTGGCTAAAAATTTCACGCTCAAAGCAAAGGACAACAAGACGCAGGCTATTGTGACAAACGGAAGCGCAATAATCCCGAAACTGAAAGAGGCAGGATTTGTAATTGTTGAGAAAACGGAACAGGAAATGACGCCAGAATACTCTGTTTCGCTCCAGTCGCCTGCTTCGGATTCGGTTTCCATCTGGAAGGCAGTTGGGCTTCTTTCCTCGCCCAGACTTGTGCCCCAGGTCACTGACGGAATACCGAACTTCGGCTACACAATAAATGGCCCTGCGCAAGGAGCAAGTGCATCCGAGAAGGCAAGAGACGCGCTTCGCAAGGAAAGGGAAGTGGAATCGATTTTGAAGGGAGGGGCGCTGCCCGTGCAGATCACTATCGGTTCGAAGACCGTGGTTCCTGCGCCGCTTGGAGAGGAGTTCCTGAGGCTGTCGCTCATCGGCATTGCGTTTGCGCTTGTGGCCATTTCGCTCATGGTGGGGCTAAGGTACATGCAGCCGAAAATAGTGATTCCGATGATTTTCATTTCGCTTGCCGAGATTGTGATATTGATGGCGATACTGGGCTCTTTCACGATTGACCTGTCAGCAATGGCAGGCATATTGGCTGCAATCGGCGTTTCAGTGGACGCGCAGATTGTGGTTACGGACGAATTGCTCCACAAGGAAGAGGAGGCAAGGAAGCGGATGGAGAAGGCGTTCTCGATAATTACGACATCAGTGATGGTAGCAGTGGTTGCAATGCTGCCGCTGCTGCTGCTTTCCGGATTGGTGGAAATCATCGGCTTTGCCACTTCGACTGTGCTTGGCGCTCTGCTCGGGCTGTTCATTTCAAGGCCGGCCTATGGCGCGATAGTCGAGCATTTGTTCGAGTAAGTAGGCTCTTTCTTTTGGCAAGCATGCAGCTAGATTGTCAAGTGCCTATTTGCGAGTAGTGCGAAAGGAAAGGCTACTTCTGTTTCTTCTCTTTGCCTATTTTCTCCAAGATGAACGAGTAGAGTGAATTGAGAGTCGGCAAGATGTAGAATGGAAGGACAGCGCCGATTATCACGCCGGTTATCAGCCGCAGGAAGTTCGTGCTTTCGCGCCATCCGAAAAGCTGCGTGAAACCGTCCACTGCCGTTGGCATGGCTGCAGCGACCAGAATCCACTTGTTCGGCCAGTCTTCGGAATCGATTTTTTGCACAAGCGGGAGCACCAGAAGGCCCGCCAGCATTGCAGTATATATGGCAACGTCGCGGGAGCAGACAGGGATTTTGTAGCCCGTCTTGCCATCGTAGACTACTTTGGTTGCCTTGGAATAGGACAGCTCGCTTGATTGCAGGCAGTCGCCTATTGAGTAGCTTCCGTCGGCATCCGATTTGTAAAGGCAAAGCGAGCGGGAGATGAGCTGGTGGCAGGTCGGGCCGAAGGCCGGATAGAGGAAGTCGGCTGAAGGATGCCCGATTGACGCAAGATAGGCTGTCGCAAAGTAAAGCGCGTTGAAACCGAAAAGCACGACGAAGAAGAGAATGTATGGGAGCTTTGAGCCTGACATATCTTGACTAGCGTGTTGCAGCCTTATAAATTTGATTCGGAGGAATTTAGACTCACGGGGCCGTAGCTCAGCTTGGATAGAGCGGCACTCTCCTAGAATCCTTTTGACTTGTCTCGCTCGCCTTTATGGCAGCTCGCTCGACTGCGTCAAAAGCGTTCACGGAAAACGTTCTTTTTCCGCGAATGTGCGGAGAAAGGTGAAGGTCGTGAGTTCTTGCGGAAAGCGACCGCTTTTCGCAGCTCAAAAATCTCACCGGTCCCGTTTATTTTTACTGAACCGTTAGAATGATTTTTATAGCTGCACATTGATGTGGTTGCCATGGCAAACATACAGAAGCTCTCAGACTTGTTCGTGGAGGCAGTGCACAAAAGCTGCCAGGGAGAAGTTGCCATACTTTTTTCTGGCGGGCTAGACAGCACGGCTATTGCGACAATTGCGAAGCGGTTTACGACGCCTCTACTTGTAACTGCTGGCTTAGAAGGCAGTTCGGATTTGCTTGCCGCAAGGAAAATCGCTGCTGAACTTAATTTGCCTCACAAGGAGGTCATTCTGTCCGAGGAGGAAATAATCAAGGTATACAAGAAGTGCTACAAGATAAAGAAGGGAGACTTGCTGAAAGTGGAGCTCATGGTTCCAGTTTTCTCCTGCTGCCGCGAGGCTGCGCGCGCTGGCAAGTGGAGGATTCTTACGGGCTCAGGAGCAGAGGAGCTTTTCATCGGATATGATCGCTACTTCAAATACAAGGGAAAGAAACTTGAGAAACTGCTTGAGAAGGAGATCGTACAGCTGCCATCAGGAGATTGCGAGGCGCAGGACCTTATTGCGAAGAATTTTGGCATGAGGACTGCGTTCCCGTTCCTTTACCCGCCCTTCGTGAACGAGGTTCTTGCCACGCCGTTGGGCGAGAGGCTGGGCACGCTTGAGAACAAAAAGCCATTGCTCCGCAAAATCGCAGCGAACCTTGGCGTTCCGCAGGATGCGATTGACCGGAAGAAGAAGGCGATGCAATATGGCAGCGGCGTGCACAAGATACTGGTCAAGAACATAAAGCAGATCGAGGAGGAGCTTGCCATCCGCGAGGAGCTTCGGCAGAGAAAGCGGGAAGCTCATTTGGAAAGCCAAGGCAAGCTGGCTGAGCGAAGGAAGCTGCATGATGACAGAAGAAGGCGGTGAAGATTCTCATTTCCCTTCTTTCTTCTGCATTTTTCTTTCCCACCTAGCCTCCAAGTGCCGATACCAGCTAGTCTTTTCATACCATCTTTTTTGCTGCTCGAAAGAAAGTTCCGTCTCTTTTTCCATTAGCTTGTTGCGCAGCGCTTGCAGTTCCTCGCGGTAAGTTTCGTCGAGCTTCTTCCGTTCTGCCAAGGTCAATTCCACTTCATGGTTAAGACTTTTCCTCATTGCCGCAAGCCTTATCTGTTCAGCACCAAGCCTCTTGAGCTCTGCGGCATAATCGATTGTAGTCTGAGGAGTGTGGAATTTTGCCCCGCGCTCCTTTATCTCCCTAACAAGAAAAGATGTCAGCGACCGCTCAAAAAAAGCGCGGAACCGATCGGCCGGATCTGGCGCGCCAGTCACTGCGTGCCCGACTTCGTGAGCGTATGTTTTCACAAGGCTCCATGCGTTTGAAAGGACATCTCGGCGCAGATTCACTGAGGTGCCGTCCCAAAAGCCATCCACTGATAAAGAGACCCCTTTCCTGTCTTTTGCTTCAGTGAATATGTTTATGCTGCCAGAGAGGTCCACTCGCAGGATTTTATCCAGATATTTGGTAAGAGCCAAGTTTTTCCTTTCCAGAGGAGTAAGCTCAGCGATGGGCACTTTGTCGCTTTCAGGAGACTCGAAAACCACTTGGTACGCCGTGCGGACACCGACGCTCTTTAAAACTGCTTCAAGCTCGTCGTTCACATAAATCAAATTATAGCCGAGATGCTCGGCATCATAATTTACCGCTGGATCCTTTGATTCAAGAACCGCATTTTGCCCGAAAACCCTGCTGAATGTCAGCTCCCAGGCACCTTTAACCGCAGGGTCAGAAATATTCAGCTTCAGTTCTTTTTCTATGAATGACTCACGCTGTGCAGCCCTTTCTATTATGGCGCGGATCACATAGGGATCCTGGCACGTCTGGAGGATTTTTGCCATTTCTGATTTCAGTATGTTGATGTCGACGTTGTCCCTGTCAGGGCTTATGCTGTTGGTGATTATATTGTAATCGAAAAGAGTGGTCTTGGCAGAGGTATTCGCACAGAGGAACACGCCTTTCACATAGGTGTTTTTTGGCGAATCTGAGCTGCGGTGCCTGAACTCAAACACGCTCCCTATTTCGTTTTGATGCAGAACTCGGATCATGTCGCCTGCCAACCGAAGGAAATATAGCGACCGGTTATCAAAAAGATTGCGCAGTTTTTCTGAGGGTGAGAAAAACACTGTGCTTGAACCTGCTTTTGGCACCCCGCCCTTCACAACTTGGTAGGCAAGTATGTCCTTGCCTTTGGAATCTATGGATATTGACTGTTTGATGGGCATTGCAAACCAGTCGCGCGAAGAGAATTTCACAGGTATGCCTTGCCGCACGCAGGCGGCCGAGAGCATCTTTAGCCCTTCGCCAAACTGACCCACAGCTGCCTCGGTTTTGTCAGACCCCATGATTTGCAGGTTTTCGAACGCATAGCCGCGTCCATCGTCGCTTATCCGTATTGCAATGACTTTAGCATAACTGCCGACGTTCCTAGGGTCTTTCCACTCAAAGACAGACTTTCCATTTCCTTCCACGAGGTATTCGAACTTAATGGCTGTGCCGCCAGAATCCTGAGGGAGATGGTTTGAAACCGAGTCCAGGAAAATCCGGAGATCATCCCATGCCTTTGCACGGTAATTCAGAGATATGCCAGTTGGCACGATCTCTGTTTTGATTTTTGCATAATCGAATTCCTCACCAAGGTAAAGCAAGTCGTTGCCTTGCCCAAGAACATCGAAATCTGTGCGCACGCCCATCTGCTTGAGGAGGGACGCGATTTTTGGGACTGGAAGGACGACTGGCGTGTAGCCCAAGTTGGCAATCATCTGGGAGATCCCGAGGGAAGTTGTGAGCACTGCATTTTTTCCATAATGCTGGAAAAATCCCTGTACCCATGCTTCTTTAGACATGGAATGGGAATTGCGAGAGAAAATCTCGAATTCGCGGCTGGATTCGAAGCGCTGCGGGTTCGAATCAAGAGCCTTGAAAAACAATGCGATTGCAGAAGGGTCTTTGCAGTATTCCCATAAGAAAGATATTTTGTCTCTCAGCGCGTTTTCACTGACATTGTCACGGTCCCTGTTCGGGATAATATCAAAGTCATAGCTGAAAAGCAGTTTTTCGGATTTTGTGATGAACACGCCACGCGCAAAGATATCGTTTTTATTGTCCACTATGGCGCCATATGCGCTCTTGTAGAGGTATTTGAAATTTTTCCTGAGAAGCAGCACCTTGTCCTCAAGCTGCGAGACATACTCAACGAGTTTCTTGGACGGATTCCAGAAAATTGATTCCGAACCAGCGATCTCTTTCTGGCCATTCCATACCTTGAAGGCAAGCTGCTCTGCCTTGTGCCCTTCGATGTTATGAGGGATGACAAATGGCTTTGCAGACCAGTCGCGAGAGCGCAATTCCAGATCAATGCCTTCGCGCACGCAGGCGGCCGAGAGCATCTTTAGCCCTTCGCCAAAATGCCCGACTGCAGCTGAATCGTCTTTTTTTGTGCTTTTGAAAAGTTCCAGAAACCTGCTGGAATAGCCGTTCCCATCATCGGAAAATTTTATTGCATCTATTTTGCCCTCCTTGTAGAGCGTCCAATCCATCCATTCGCCGCCAACCAAATATGAAATTTCAACCTTGGTGCCTTTGGAATCTGAGGGCAGGTGATTTTGTATGCCATCAAGGGCTATACGGTCTATACCCCACCGGTCGGACTGGTACTCAAGCGTCACTGAGGTCTTGATTACCTCGCAATTTGAATCGTTCTTTTGGCGCTCTTTGCCGTAGCTTTTGTCAGTTCCCTTGAAAATCTGGGAAGCGGTTTCTTTCACGTGAGAAAACGCTTTTTTGATACGCCCTGAATCATGCTCTGTTTTGTGGTGGTGCCCGCCCACTCTGAAGGGTATGCCCATGCCTCGCGGCATTCCGGTTGCAGAAATAACAATAGCTTCGATTTTCCTCATCGCGTCCTTGTTCCCCTCCCTGCCCTTCATTTTCTCGGCAAGCCAAAGCTCTGCAAGGAATGACAGGTCGAGATCCTCGGAAAGCTCGAATTTGTCGTCGCCTATGCTTTGCAGAAGTTCGCCAATAACATCGATGTGCTCATCTGACAAGTCAGAAACAGCCATTCCCCTAAGCACTTCGGGCTTGAGCCCTTTTGGAAGTGGTGGCTTGTAGGATTTCATAGTATTCTTATTTGGCATGCAGAAAATAAAAAGCTGACGCCTGCCATTTGCAAATCATTTTTTCTTACCGGCAGCAGGCGAATGCTCGAAAAACAGGAGTGCCACTCTACTTTTTCTTCCCAGCGATGAACAGATGCTCCAAGTCGTAAGGGGAAAGCTCGATTTGCTGGCTCACGCTTATTTCGCCGCCCACTTTTGCCACGAATTCCTCAAATACTTTTTTTGGAGCACGAGTGACGTCTATGCTTTGAGACTTTATTGCAATCATGCCCCATCCGCCTTTTTTCAGGAAAAGCTTGCTGTTTTTTATGAAGATTTCTGCTTGGTCGGGCTGCGCAACGTCCTGGTAGATTACATCGACCTCTCCAATTCCTTCTGCATACTCCTGCGGCTGGCGGGCGTCGCCCATTATGGGAAGCATATTCTCCCGCTTTTCGCAAACGGCAATCAGCTCGCGCATGGAACGCTGGAAAAATTCCACGCAATAGACTTCGCCTTCCTTGCCGACGATATCAGAGACATGGGATGGCGTGGTGCCTGTTGATGCGCCCAAGTAAAGAACTTTTGCGCCCGGCTTTATTGGCATTTCGGAAAGCCCTTTGTGGATTGCTGCGGCAAGCTTGCTTCTGTGCAAATCCCAAATTCGGTATTCCTTGCCGTCTGCCCGCACGAGCTTTTCGCCGTAAACGCGCGTGCCGGGGACGAGGGAAACAGTAGCTAAGTGGTAATTCACCATGAAGATGTTTGGGAAACGCTCGGTGATTAGTTCTGGCATGGCAATCAACGCGCAAGTTCGCTAATTGTGGAACTATTAGGGTTTTTAATGAGTTTGGGCAGGAAAATTGGCGGTGGGAGCATGAGCGAAAGCGGCATTTGGACCCCTAGGACTTTTGGCGAAATCGTAGTTTATTCCAACCAGTTCAGGGGGGATGAAAAGGCAAATGTGCAAAGCATGAGCATGATAGACGACACCAACGTTTCGATCACGTCGAAAACGCTCCATTATGGCGCGGCTGATTTTGAGGGCGCACGTGTGGATGTCCACCGTGCGAACGGCGGCTACAGACTGCACATGCTCCACTATGACTGGAACACGGCAAGGCTGAACTACGGGGCAAAGCACTGGGGCTATGGCTACCCCAAAATGAGCGACGAAGCCCATATGCTTGCAGTCGTCAACCTCCTTTATTCGAACGGATGGGACAAAAACGCTCCCATTGTGCTTGACGGAAGCGGAAAGCCGACACAGACGTTTTACGTGCGGCCGCTCATCCATTTGCCATCTGCGAAGAACATCACGCTTAGGAACAAGGACCCGTTCGATTTCGTGCTAGTGGTCTTTCCGCAGGCACCCTACCACGGGGAGAAGAAAAGCCCTGGCATGGCCGTGCTGCACGTGCCTGAAGAGAGGAACTTGGCTGCGCCGTCCGACAAAAGGGCGGACAACTACCCACACTCCATGCTGTGGGTGGAGAACATGACCAAGTTCATAGAGTGGATTGAGAAAACCAGCCCGGACATCACATTTGACGGAGAGAAGGTGGTTGGCGAGCAGAAGAAGAAGGAGATAGTTGCCTTCCTCAAGGAGAACCTGCGGGAAGTGCTCTTCAACAACAGCAGGGGCGAGATAACCGAGGGCTCTGCCGAAAACGTGGGGATTGTGCAGGGGAACTTTTTTGCCACCCCGCCAATCGAGGCCGGAGCGCTCCCAGGTTTTTCTATGCAGAAGCTGGAGCTTATCGCGCAGGAGATGGGGATGGCGACTGTGCGCGAGAGATTCATGCTTGACGACCTGAAAAAATCCAGGCTCGCAGTCATGACTGGGAATGCTGCAGGCGTGGTGCCCATAAGGTGGTTGGTGGAGTGCGACTGGAAAAATGGTGACGGATACGCTCCTGAAGGAAATGTCAAGATAACGTCAGTCGGCAACATTGACGGAGACAAGATATATGGCGAGATGAAAAAGCAGTATGACCTTATTATTGCAGGGAAAAGCCAGATTGGGAAATTCGGGGCTTATGCCGATGAGTTTGTGAGCGAGAAAGATATACTGGATATCCGGCAAAGGACACGTGAGCTGGTGGAATACAGGAAGAGCAGGCTAAGCGAAATTGCCAAGGGGTCCAAGCCCGAATGGGCAACCGAGAAGATTAGCGTGACGCGGGAGATTGGCGGGCTTTTTGGCAAGGCGCCTTCGAATTTCCGCACCAAGCTTTGCGGCGGCAGGCAGATAACCTACGCCAAGCTGCTCAACATAAAGTAAAAAAGAAAAGACGGGCCCGGTGGGATTGGCAGCCGCTTCGGCTGGCAAATATTTGGCGCCAGCCAAATGCTTTTTTGGGCGACCCATTTGCCACTTTTCGGTGGACGCTTTTGCGAGCGTACCCATCTGGAGCGAGCAAAAGGGTCCGAACCCACGGCTTTCTGGTTTCTTCTTGGCGTTTACGCGCACAATCGCGCATGAGCCGCGCTTTTTTCGGAAAACAGTTGCCGCTTTCCGGCTGCGCATTTTGCGCTTACAGTGTTTTCCGTGGACGCTTTTGCCGAAGGTGGGACGCGCTGCAGCATTATGCGCGGCGAACCGATGGAAAAGGATCCATAAAAGCCAGACACTCTAGGCCAAGCTGAGTTACGGGCCCGCTTTCTGGATTTTCCTGCTTCAGAAGCTTTTAATACTTAGCGAGAGTTACGCAACCGTTTGTGGACGGGGTGCTATTATGAAGAATATCATGTGGTTCAACGAGATTCGGAAGGCTAACCTTGCAGAAGTGGGCGGGAAGGGAGCGAACCTCGGGGAGATGGCCGCAAACGGCTTCCCTGTCCCGAACGGCTTTGTGGTGACTTCCGGTGCTTATTTCGCATACATTGCCCACAACAAGATTGGCGACGTGATAAAGGAGATGACATCCGACCTTGACGTCGAGAACACCGACGAGCTTGCCAAGGCATCGGAAAGGATTAAGCTTCGCATTCTGAGCGGGGAAATCCCCCAACAACTACGGCAAGACATAATCAATGCTTACCGCTCCATGATACAGGCTGGGCGAGAGCCGTATGTGGCTGTGAGAAGCTCGGCAACCGCGGAAGATTTGCCTGAGGCCTCCTTTGCAGGCCAGCAGGAAACTTACCTTAACATCAAAGGCGCGGAAAATGTCGTTCAGGCAGTAAAAGAATGCTGGGCATCGCTTTTCGGCGCGCGCTCGATTTACTACCGAACGACTAACAAGTTCGACCACATGAAAGTGGGCTTGGCAGCAGTCGTTCAGCAGATGGTTCAGTCGGAAAAGGCAGGAGTCATGTTCTCAGTGAACCCTGTGAGCCAGGACAGGACAGAAGTCGCAATTGAAGGCGCATATGGCTTGGGAGAAATTGTCGTTTCAGGCGCAGTCACACCGGACAGATATGTTGTTGACAAGAATTCGCTCCAGATAAAAGTGAAGGATATTGCAAAGCAGACTTGGATGATTGCGAAAGTGAATGAGTCGAATGCGAATGTGAACGTGCGCGAGGAGATGCAGGAGAGGCAGAAGATAACTGACCAGCAGATAATCGAGCTTGCGAAATTGGCGAAGAGGATTGAGCAGCACTACGGAAAGCCCCAGGATATGGAGTGGGCGGTTGCTGACAACAAGATTTACATTGTGCAGTCTCGCCCGATCACTACTTTGAAACCAGAGAACATGGTGCTTCTGGGCGCGGAACAAAAACCACAGTCTGCGTCAGTTGCACAGGGGGCAGCGAAGCCGATGGTGGCAAGCGCGGTTGCTGCAGTTGCATCGGCCGTTACCGCAGTTGCAAAAGCTGTCCCTATTGCACAGGCAGCTCAGCCTGAAGCGAAAAAATCCGAAACAGGAGGTGGAAAGGTGGCAGAAGAAAAAATACTCGCGCGAGGGCTTGGCTCTGCCCCTGGAATAGGGAAGGGCAAGGTCGTGATTCTTTCCAGCCCCAAGGAAATCGGGAAAGTGCAGAAAGGCGACGTGCTTGTCACCGAGATGACCACGCCTGATTTTGTGCCTGCAATGAAAAAGGCTTCGGCGATTGTTACCAATTCTGGCGGGATGACCTGCCATGCGGCAATTGTTTCCCGTGAGATGGGAATACCCTGCATTGTTGGGACAAAGAACGGGACGACTGCACTTAAGGAGGGGCAGTTTGTGACTGTGGATGCTTCTCGCGGGATTGTTTACGAGGGAGATGTGGAAAGGTTGCAGGACAAGCGAGACGAGACGAAAACAGGGGAAGAAGCTGCTGTTTCCACTGGAGCAGGGGCAGCCGTTTCAGTCCCTGTCACTGGGACAAAAATTTATGTGAATCTTGCTGAAGTCGACCTTGCGGAAAAAGTTTCAAAGCTGCCCTGCGACGGCGTGGGGCTGCTTCGCGCAGAATTCATGATTGGCGACATTGGCGAGCACCCCAAAAAGCTTCTGAAGGAAGGCAAGGGACAGGAGTTCGTGGACCGGCTTGCTGAGAAGCTTCGCATTTTTGTCGGAGCTTTCTATCCGCGCCCAGTTGTTTACCGGACAACTGACTTCAAGACAAACGAATACAGGAATTTGCGCGGCGGCGAGGAATTCGAGCCTAATGAGGCAAACCCAATGATGGGCTGGCGCGGCTGCGCCCGCTATATCACAGAGCCGGACGTGTTTTCACTTGAGCTTCAGGCGATAAAGAAGGTGAGGGACGAGTTCGGCATGAAGAATTTGTGGGTAATGCTTCCGTTTGTTCGAAGGATTGGAGAGCTTCGTGCGATAAAGGAAATGCTCAAGGCGCACGGCATACACCATACGCGCGACTTCAAGCTTTGGATAATGGTGGAAGTTCCATCCACGGTGTTTCTGATTGACCAGTTTTGCAGGGAAGGAATTGACGGCGTGAGCATCGGTTCCAACGACCTGACGCAATTGATACTGGGAATTGACAGGGACAACGCAACTCTTGCAGAAGGGTTTGACGAGAGGAACCAGGCAGTGCTGCGGGCGATTGAGCAGGTGGTCAAAACCTGCAACGAATACAAGGTAACCTGCTCGCTTTGCGGCCAGGCGCCATCGGTTTATCCTGACTTTGCGGAGCAGCTGGTGGAGTTCGGCATAACTTCCATGTCAGTCAATCCTGACGCGGTTGAAAGGACGCGCCGCATTGTCGCTTCTGCGGAGATGAAAGTTCTCCTGAAGAGGCTGGCAAAACTCACTGCCGAGCCATCGCACGAGCACAAGAGCAGCATAGATGATTGAAAATCCGAAGGTATGGGAGGGGAAACATGACCAAGGCATTTGCATTAGTTCTATTCGCCATGCTTTCGCTCGCATTGTTTTTTGGATGCACACAGAACGGGCAGCAGCCGACCATCAACCAGGGAACGCCGCAGCAGCAACCAGCTTCACCAAGCAACGGCATACAAACAGGAGGAGATAATTTGGCAAACAGCAACGCAAACGTGGCAAAGAAAGGAGACACTGTTCAGGTGGATTACATTGGCAAGCTCCCTGAAGGAAAAGTGTTTGACACCAGCATACAGCAGGTTGCAATTGATGCTGGTATTCCGCAGCGCGACAGATACGAGCCTTTGGAGTTCACAGTTGGCGCAGGGCAGATGATTGCTGGCTTTGACGCAGCAGTTGTCGGGATGAAAGAAGGCGAGGAGAAGACAGTTACCCTTCCGCCGGAACAGGCATATGGGATGCCCAAGAAAGACATGATTCTTCCGATAGATATCTCAGCCCTTGGAGAGAATGTCAAGGTCGGCGACAGGTTCTATTCCTCAAACGGAGTGGGCGGCACGGTCACCAAAATCGAGGGAGGGAAAGCATACCTCGACTTCAACCACGAGTTGGCAGGAAAAACGCTGGTCTTTTACATCAAGCTTATTAAAGTAAAGTAATCCGCAACAATGCTATGCGGATAATGATACAGTTCCCCGAAGGGCTAAAGCAAAAAGCGGCAGAGGAAGCCGAGAAGCTTGAACTCCAAGGTCACGAAGTGTTCGTGGCCTCTGCTCCATGCTACGGTGCGTGCGACATCTGCCTGGACGAGGCAAGGCACGTGAAAGCAGAGAAGATAATCCACTTCGGGCACGCGGAATTCATGAAGGTTAAAGCTGACATTGAGATTGAATACAGGCCTTATTTTTCGGAATTGGACTGGAAGGCTACGAATAAAGTGCTTGAGAAGGCCGTGAAGCTTCTTCGGGGCATCGATGCGAAGAAAATCGCTTTTGTCTACCCTGTGCAGCACCTTGAGAATTCGAAAAGAGCGGTGAAGTATTTCGAGGATGCAGGGCTGGAGATTAAGATGGGCATGGGCGGCGGGCACGTACGGCACCCAGGGCAGATTCTTGGTTGCGATTCGGAGGCTGCACCCAATGCCGGAAACGTTGACGCCGTTGTTTACTTTGGAGGGGGCAAATTCCACCCTCTTGGAATTTCATCTGCAAAGCCTGTCTTGTGCGCCGACCCGCATCTTGGCGATTCCTATTGGATAACTGATGAAATAAAGAAAATAGAGAGGAAAAGGAACGGCTCCATACTCGCTGCAACAAAGGCAAACGTGTTTGGAATACTGATTTCCACCAAATGCGGGCAGATCAACATGACTGGCGCCCGCATGGCAAAAAAATTGCTTGAGAAGAAAGGCAAAAAGGCGATGCTGCTTGTTGCCAATGAACTTAACCCGATTTCGCTTGCGAACTTTCTCACCTTTGACGCCTATATAAATACGGCTTGCCCGAGGATAAATGATGACACAGAAGCATATGGCAAGCCGATTGTAAATGTGCAGGATTTGAAAAGGCTGCTGGAACTAATGGTTTAAGATAGTTTCACCCCCTACTTTTGCCGGTGTGAAATTCGGGGTGAACTTATGTCAATAATCATCGGCCTTACTGGAGAAAACTGCGCGGGCAAGGGCACTGTTGCAGACTACCTGGTGAAAAAAGGATTCTACTACTACTCGCTTTCAGACATAATACGCGAAGAGCTTGCGAATGAAGGCAGGGAAATCACCAGGGAAGCCCTGATTGCCAAGGGGAACGAGCTGAGGCGCAATTTTGGCGCAGATATTCTTGCAAAAAGGACAATCGGGAAGCTTTTGCCAGACAGGAATTATGTTGTTGATTCTATTCGAAACCCTGCTGAGGCAAAGGCGCTTCTTGGCACAGGGAAAATGACACTGGTCTATGTCACCTCTTCGCCCGAAACACGATTTGAGAGGATGAAGCAGAGAAGGAGGGAAGGCGACCCTCGCTCGTTTGAAGCATTCAAGATAATTGACAGGAGGGAAATAGACGGCAAGGATGAGTTTGGCCAGCAGCTTGCCGAAGTGTTTGCGCTTGCCACCAAAAAAGTGGTGAACGAGACGGACTTCAAGGAGCTTTATGCAGACGTTGACACTTTGCTGTCCGAGCTGTCTGCAGAATTCAAGCCCACAAGGCCCGGCTGGGACGAGTATTTCATGAACATTGCAAAAGTGGTGGCAAGCAGGAGCAACTGCCTCAAAAGGCATGTTGCGTCTGTTATTGTGAAGGACAAGAGGATTATTTCAACAGGCTACAATGGGACTCCGCGTGGCTTGCGGAACTGCAACGAGGGCGGCTGCCAGCGCTGCAATTCGTTTGCCGATTCTGGCACAAAATTGGACGAGTGCGTCTGCTCGCACGGAGAGGAAAATGCGATTGTGCAGGCTTCTTACCACGGCATTTCAATCAAGGATGCGACAATCTACACCACGTTTTCGCCCTGCCTTCTTTGCACCAAGATGATAGTCAACTCTGGCCTGAAGGAGGTCGTGTATAACGCAAATTACCCCATGAGCGAGATGCCCCTTAGGTTGCTCAAGGAAGCCGGAATTGTGGCAAGGCAAGTGAAGATGGAGAAGGAGTAGGCAGCCTATTGCCCCTCCCGAAAAGCCAGGTCAGATGGAAATTGCGCCACATGGGATTTTGCAGGTTCTGCTTCCTTGAGGGCATTAATAAATTTGATGAAATCGGAATCTCCAGAGCTACCATGTTTAGGAAGCTCTTTTTCATTTAAAAGCAAGTAGAAACCGGAGATGTTTTTCTCCGCGTATCGCAGATAGTTGACAACCAAGTCGCGTGTTTTTTTGTCGTGCGTTTGAGCAGGTTCGATGGAATCGATGCCATATAGCTTATAGACAGACGGCAAGAGTAAGGCTTTGTCTGATTTTATGAACAATCCGGTTCGTTGCTTTATTCTGAAAAAGAGCGGATTCTTTTTGTAAGCATTCGGAACACTGATTGTCGCGTAATAGATGCCAGAAATATTTTTCCACGGTATGTGCACGCCCCCTCCTGCCCACTTTTTGGATATTCCGGAATCATCTACTTCTATTCTTTGTAAATAATAACTGCGAATCAAAACAGCATAGAAGACAAGAAACAAAGCGCCTATTGCCCCCAACACATCACAATCGAGTGCATTTGCGCGCACAAAAAATGGGATGCGCTCAACATTTTGCTTGTAAATTTCTGGTGCGGGCTTGCCTAAATTAGGGATAACCGCAAGAAAGTAGAAGGCAAAGAAAAACAGAAATGCTGGGAGAACCCGCTTGAATACAGGGCGATAAACGAAACGCATTATGGGATAGCGTGGATTGAAGTATAAATAATTAGCCCCTAGCCGCCTACTTCACAACCGTCCCGCCTACTCTCCGCAGAACCGTTCGCCGAATATCCGCACGCCGATTGGAGTGCCTACTTTACCACGGTTCCTCCATGCGGCCTGCCTTCTATCGCCTTCCGGACGTCAAGGAGGTTCTTGCCGTGCACGAAGTGCGCCTCGATTTTTGAGCGGGCGATAAGCTTGCAGGCGAGGAAATCGAAGACGAAGTGCGTGCCTGCGCGGCGCATGTCATTTTTGCCAGCAAGCTCAATCATCTGCGCGTAGCTCATGCGGCTGTATTTTTTCGCGTTCGGGTTGCGCACTGGGTTGTCGGAATAAATGCCATCAATGTTGGACAAGTTCAAGACGCGTTTGCTTTCCAGGCATTCTGCGAGAAGGACTGCGTCGGAATCAGTTGTTATGCCCGGGATTGTGCCGCCCATGACCACGAAGCGGTGCTTCTTGAAATGCTCTCGGGCTGATTCGAATGTCTGGCACACCACGCGGTTGACGTCCTTTTTTATGATATCAATCACGAATTGCGCGTTTTTCTTGGTGGCGTCAATGGCTGCCTCGTCCGCCTCAAATTCGGTTGCGCCCTTCTTGCGCGCAGCTTCAGCCCATTTCCTTGCAAGCCTGCCGCCGCCGACGACTATGCCGTATTTGTATTTTGTGGAGCGCAGCAGGCGCACAAGCGAGGAGACGTATTGCGCATCAGGCGTTCCTGGGTTCACAAGCGAGCCGCCCAGAGAAAGGACTATGGTTTGCATGAGGATAGAATGCCTGAGAGGTTTTTAAAGGCTGTATTCAAGAAGAAAGCACCGTGCGGAGTTGGAAAAATGGCTAAGGGAAAGTTTTCTGCAAAAATTAGTGGTATCGTTAAGGAGCTCGAAAAGCGGGAGAAGGAGCAGGATGCTATTTTGGGCTCCACGCGAGAAATCGTGAGGCACTGCTCGAACGGGATTAAGCTCATCCACGCAGGAGAGATAAAAAGTGCGAAAAAGGAAATCGAAGCTGCGCAAAAAAAAGTGGCGCAGTTTGCCAAGACTGAGAGGTTTGGCTATTTGCTTGAGCAAGTGTATCAGGAAATAGCCGAGGCTAAATTGCTGCTTTGTGCAGTGGAAAAAAAGGAGCTTCATTCATGGGAGGAACTTTCCATGCCTTTTGAGCCTTATTTGCTTGGGCTTTGCGACCTTGTGGGCGAATTGAGGCGCGAAATGCTTGAGATGCTAAAAAAAGGCAAGAAGAAGGAGGCAGAATACTACTTTGAGATGATGAGCAGCATTTACGATGAATTGCTGCCTATTCGCTTTTCGAATTCTCTTTTGCCGAACTTCAGGAAAAAGCAGGACGTGGCACGCTCGCAGGTGGAACAAGCTAGGTCCGAGTTGGTTCGAGCGAAGATGAAATAGCGATGGTTTGGGCGGTGCCGCAGACAGGACGCGAGTCCTGTCGCCCAGTGGAGCGGAACGCCGCTCCAGTCGGGGACTGAGGGAGCAGCGCCCCCTTGGGCTGACAGGTGGAGCAGGCAAGAAGCGAGCTGGTGCGGGCGACAAGCAGATGAATTGCAGAGGATTTGGAGTTGCAGGGAGGCATTCAGAGTATGCTCACTTTTGTAACACCTTTTATTTTTGAGAATTCGGAGATCATGCTTCCAGGAATCGGCTTTTCTGTTATTATGATAAGGTTCGGATTCTCGAAAAGCTCCGGGTCTTTTGAATAGATCTGCCTTATGCTGATTCTCTTTTTTGCGATGGGCGCGGTTGCAGCTGCAATTATTCCAGGGCTTGCTGAACCTGAAGTGGCTTCGTTTGCCTCTATTTCCACAACCCCAAAGCCCAAATCATGCGCGACATCGGCAAGAAGGGTTCCTGCAGGCCTTATTTTTGAGAAAAGCGAGGCGAGTTTTTTGTCTGACACTATGGAAGTAACTGTGGACACCACCACGCGCCTGTCCACTCCTGCGGCATGCGCAAGGCTGACTTCTTTCACTTCCACTTCGCCGCAGTAGATCCTATTGTCAGCGCCAATCCGAAGCCCAAGCTCAATCATCTTGCGCGCCACCTGCTTTTGCGCGGGCAGGCCCTCGAACAGCTCTTCTATGCGCTTCCACATGGTTGTGTTACTGCTGGGAAGGCTTATAAATGAATGTATTTTTTTGTGCAATAAAGTATTAAATAGTCCATTTGGCAGAATGGTGCCACGAGGATGTGGAAAAATGATTTACAAGAAACTGAAATTGAGCATGAACCCATACCAGCTTTATTCGGCGGTTAATAGGGAATATCCTGTTTCGTTCTTGCTCGAGTCGCTTGAGGGAGAAGAAAGGCTTGCAAGGTTCTCTTTCATCGGCTTTGAGCCGAAGGAGACTGTTTCTGCGGCTGGAAGCGTGGTAAGCGCAGACGGGCAGGAGGAGGACTCCGAAAACCCCATAAGGTCGCTTGCAGCGCGCGTGCCCGAGATTAAAGTTGAGAAGGAAGGGTTTGTAGGCGGGGCGGTGGGCTACTTTTCCTATGACTATGCAAGGCAATTGGAAAAATTGCCGGAAAAAACAAAAGATGAGCTTGGATTTCCTGATTTTGAGTTCGGCATATTCGAGGACTGCGTGGTTTACGACCACCGTGACAGGAGCGTGCACTATCTTTCGCACGCCGCTGACCGGTCGGACGATATTTTGAGCCTGCAAAAAGAGGAGCAGTTCTTTGGGCCGTTTGAGTCAGGCACGCCCAAGGAAAACATAGGCAGGGAGAAATTCGAGGAGTCTGTGCGGGCTGCGAAAGAAAAAATAGTGGAGGGAGAAATATTCCAGGTAGTTCTCTCGCGGCGCTATTCGCTCCCTTATGAGGGCAACTTGGTGCGCTTCTACAATTTCCTAAAGCAGACCAACCCTTCGCCTTACATGTATTTCCTTTCGTTCGGGGACAGGAAGATAATCGGCTCGTCCCCTGAGAATCTTGTTAGAGTGGAGGGAAGAAGCCTGGACAGCTATGCAACTCTTGCAGGAACAATGCCGCGTGGCGCCACCCCTTCCGAGGATGCCGCGCTGGAGCACAGGCTTCGGACTGACGAAAAGGAAAGGGCAGAGCATCTGATGCTTGTGGATTTGACAAGAAACGACGTTGCCAAAGTGAGCAAGCCCGGCTCTGTTTCTGTGCCGCAGCTGATGGACGTGCACAAGTACAGGCACGTGCAGCATTTGGCATCGCACGTGGTGGGAGAGCTAGGGGAAGGGAAGGACTGCTTTGATGCATTCAATGCCATTTTTCCCGCAGGCACGCTGACTGGCGCGCCGAAAGTGCGGGCGATGGAGATAATTGAGGTGTTGGAGAGAGGAAGAAGGGGCCCGTATGGAGGCGCGGCAGGCTACTTCTCGTTCAATGGCAACTGCGACTTTGCAATAAACATCAGGACGCTTTTTGCAAGGAGGCAGAAGGCCTACGTTCAGGCAGGCGCTGGCATTGTGCACGATTCTGTGCCTGAGAAGGAATACGAGGAGACGGAGAACAAGATGCGCTCGCTTCTCTATGCGCTCATGGGCAAGTGATGGAATGATGCGGAAGTGCGAGCGCGGCATGATGATGCGCTTGGAAAATGGGTGTTTGCATGATTTTGCTGATTGACAATTACGATTCCTTCACATACAGCCTGTGCAATCTGCTTTCGGAAATAGGCGGAGAAGCAAAAGTGGTGCGGAACGACAAGATTTCTATTGATGAAGTGGAAAAACTCGCGCCGGAAAAGATTGTGCTTTCGCCTGGGCCCGGGCACCCTGCAAACAGGCGGGACTTTGGCGTGTGCGGGCAGATTCTGGAAAAAATGCAGGAAACACCGATACTGGGCGTGTGCCTGGGGCATCAGGGGATCATTCTTCACTTTGGCGGGAAGGTTGTGAAAAACAAGTCCATGCACGGGAAAACAAGCGAAATAACGCACAGTGGGAAAGGGCTTTTTTCCGGAGTGAAAAATCCGCTTCGCGTGATGCGCTACCATTCGCTTGTAGGCGTGGATGTTCCGGATTGCCTGGAAGTGA
>JAWBPP010000008.1:0-28312 GCA_038824715.1 Candidatus Anstonellaceae archaeon | reverse complement strand
GGAAAAGTGCCGCTTGAGGATTTGACCATTTACACGCAAATCCGCAAGGACCCGAGGAAATACGACATAAAATCTCCCGAGCTTGCGGCTGCGCAAAAGGCTATTGCAAAAGGAATGCCGATAGAGCGCGGCACTGTGATTGGCTATGTTATAACCAAAAAGGGCGCAAGCATTTCAGAAAAGGCAACGCTTGTAGACTTTGCAGAGGACTATGACCCGAATTACTACATTGACAACCAGGTGCTTCCTTCTGTTCTGAAAATACTCAAGGAGCTTGGCTATTCCGAGGACGACCTGAAATTCAAGGGCGAGCAAAAGGGGTTGAGCTCGTTTTTCTGAAGAGAAGCTGACTATTGGAAACGGATTTGGAGCATGGGAAGGACGGGTGGACTGATGAAAATTGGCGCAGTGAAACTTGGTTTTGTTGCATTGATAGTTGCATCCTTCCTATTCTTGGTTTGGATTGCGACCTCTCAGCAGGAAAGCAGCAAGCCAGTGCTTTTCTTTGCTTATGGGGCGAATGCTGACCGTGCCACCATGGCATCAAGGGCAGGTGGCTTTGAAAGCGTGCAGCCGGCAAGGCTGCGAGACTATCGGCTTTCCTTCCAGACAAACAAGAATACCGATTTCGGCGTGGCAAACGCAATTCCCGAGCAGGGAGCGGAAGTTGCAGGGGCGCTTTACGTTCTGACTCGGGCACAGATAGGGGCGCTTGACAAAAATGCGAATGTGCCGAAATTTTACGAGAAGAAAAGCGTTAGCGTGGTTGGCACAGATGGGAAAAGTTACGATGCCTTTGCGTATTTTCTTTCTGGCGACGCGTATTTTGCCGTTCCTTCGCGCCCCTACCTCAATGCCACGCTATCTGGCTTGCAGGCGCTTGGGTTCGGGCAAAACGAATTGGATGGCGTTGCTGCAGCTGCGGAAGAGGCAGTGCGAAAAGGCAGCAGGGGCGGCTAGCTAGGGGATGAGAAGCAGTGAAAGAACGTCGCCGAAAAGAATTGTGACTAGGAGCCCGAAGAAAAGATAGGGAAGGAAAAAGGGCATTCCGGTATAGACCGGGACCTTCTTGAGCTTGGACTTCCTGAGCGCCGCGATTGTTTTTTCGGAAATGAGCGCTGAGAGGCGAAATTTTTTCACAAGCGAAGCGTCCATCTGCTCAAGCGCAAGCACATCCTCTGCCTGTAGCTTGCCAGTCGGGACCATTTCTACCATGCTTGCCTTTATTTCATCTTTGAAAAGAGAGAAGAAAATGAGCGCGAGGAAAAGGAATGACAGGATTCCAAGGTAGAATTGCGGAAGAGCGACCGGGAAGGAAAGCATGACGGAGAGGAAAACGGCGAATGCTGCTGTGAGAAGTGCAGGGCCAAACAGCTTGCTGATGCCGAACTTGACTTGGCCGTGCGAAATTTTCTTGGAGATATATGGGATGAAACGCAGAAGCATGTGCAGTATGAAAGCAAATCCCGTGGGCGCAAGTACAGAAAGAATGAACGGATAGGGCGGCTGTTGTGCTGCTGAGAGAATCGGCTGCGGAAGGTATGGGACTGAAAGCGAAATTGCCGTGAGGACGTATGCATCAGCACCGCCAAGCTGCCCGAGTTTGTAAAGCGCGAAGCTTATTGCGAAAATCACTGCCGCACTGCCAAGCGCGAGCTTGAAGGTTTCCGCTTCAAAATAGACGAGGTTGAGCACGAATGCAGTCGCAAGAAAACAGTAAACGACGTAGTTTGGGACCCATTTCTTGTTGAAGGCGTCAAAGTAGGCTGCGATTGCTGTGAACACGAGAGCTGCGGCAATGCGCATTTCGGCTCCCGGAAGCGTTGAAGGAAAGGGCAATAGAGAGAGCATGGCATGAGAAGGGAGAGAAACTATTTATAGGCGCATCAGGGCGCGATTGTCTCGAGAAAATAGTCGTGGATTGCAACCACGTCAAGCTCGTCACAGGTTGCCTTGCAGGACAGTATTTCTGAAACGCTTGGCTTTGTCCTTCCGCCGTCCGAAGAGATGAGTTCCTTTATGTAAGTGCCTGCCTCGGCAAAAATTCGCAGGCGCAGCTTGCCTCCTGGCGCGCATTCTGCTGAAATCGCATGCACTTGCCTTTTCCGCACCATGTCAGCACGCCTTGCCATGACGCGCTTGGGCGTCTGCTGGAAAAGGAGCGTTCCAGACAGGCGCTGCACTGCGTCCGCATCTTTTTGCGAAAGCGGGCGGTCGGCAGAAACGAGAGCGGAATATTCCTTGTCAAAATGCGAATTGCAGACTGCGTCTATGAAAGTGGGGCGCACTGATTTTAGGCCGATGACCTGCACGCGCTCGTTTGCGGAAAATGCCTGCTCGAGCTTGCGCATATCAGCGCTCCTTTTCTTCGGATTTTTCAATTCCAGGACAAATGGGCGCCCGGTGCCGAGCGCGCGGACATCCACATCTTCCCTGCCGCTTGCGTGCAGGCTGCAGCCTGAGGCGCCAAAAGCCGGAGTCAGGACTTTGCCAAGTTCATCCTCGACCGAAGGATAGTTCATTCCGCTTCCCTTGCATTCGCCGCAGTCTTTGCCGCTGCTTTTCGGGAGGCGGAGGAGCCCTGTTCCTCCGCAATTTGGGCAGTGCCAGCGGCTTTGGCACACCTCGCGCGAGAGCTTGAGGTAGTGCCCGAAAATATAGATCGGGAGGGCCCTCGCATTTGCTTTTCCATTAGCGAAATCGATTTCGAAAACAATGTCGGCAAACCGCTGGCTGTTTTTTTTCCCTGAAAGGGCAGAAAGCTGAGAGATTAATTGCGCATTTGCCGAATTTTTGATGGAGGAGAAATTTTCCGGTGGAAGATAATCCGCTATTCGCTGTTCGCGCACGAAAACGGACTTTGGGAAAGAGGATGAAACCGAGAACGTTTGCCATTCGAGATTCTGCGCGGCAGCGAGGGCTTGCTGAACAAGGTTCTGCAATGAAGAAAGCATCCCTTGGCAGACGAAGCAGCTTTTCTCCTCAGATGCAAGCGCAACCAACTTGATTCTTTTTCCTATAGCAATCCTTCTGAAACAGTGTTCGCAGAGCTGGAATTCCGCATTTCCCATATCCCAACTGCGGCGCTGAAGAGTATTTAAATGTTGCAGAGCAAAGCCCTGTGCCGAATGGTTTCGGAGAGAAGTGGGAGAAAACGGACGAAACCTTTATAAATAAGTTGTTGTTAAAAGTAAATGGTAAATCGTGTATTTATATTCGAGCCTATTCGGCGAAGGTGGAAGATATGCCCCGTGGAAAAAGAATCGTAATTGAGAAAACAATCAAAGACCCGGTGGTAGCGCGGCTCAAGAACATGAAGATAGCTGAGCTGAAAGCGAAGCGCGCTGGCGTTGAGAAGGACCTTCATGAAAACATCAACAAAATCGTGTCGCAGGCAAAGGACCTGTATGCGCAGGACAAGCTGGAGAAGGAAAGGCTGCGGGGCATGGGCCTCCTCACGCTTGACGAGGCATATGAGGAGCTGCGCAAGGGCGGCGTCAACCTCTCGTTCCGCGCATTCGGCGGACGTGTGGAGAGGCGCTCTGTGCACTCAGAGAAAATCGGGAACAAACGGCTTATCCCCAAGCCGGTCATTCAAGACTGGGTGGCGCTTGCAAACGAATTCTACACTGTGAAGCAGGCTTTTAACGAACTTAAGAAATACGAGAAGCTCAACCTGCGCGCATTCATAGGCAGGATTGAGAAGAATTCTGTCCCATCACTGAAAATCGGCACAGCACGCTGGGTTCCAAAGAATGCGATTGAATCCATGGTGCATGTCTGCAAGAATTACTACGAAGTCGGCGACGCTGTGCAGATGATGAACAGCCGCGGCATTAAGATAAAGAGGAACGCGTTCGAGCGCAGGCTGGACCGCAACCGCATACCGCACGAGAAAATCGGAGGCAGGCGCGTGATTGCTCGAGAGGTCATGGACGAGCTCGTGTCAAAGGAGCTTGCCCTCCTGTCGCGCAGCAGGTAACGGCCATTTTGTTTTATTCTTCGCTGCTCGCGCTTGTTTTCTTATTTTTTGTTTTTGTTTTGCTTTTCTTTTTCTCCAATTTTATTCCGGTTTGTTTTCCAGATAACTTTTTAGCGTAGCGCATGGAAACTGCAGCATGGCAGGCAAGGATTTTAGAGGGCAGGGTGCGACCGAATACCTTGTGATGCTCGGCATAGTCCTCATTGTGGCGCTTGTGGTCGCCTCGCTCATCAACTTTTACCCCGGAACGGTTTCTGACAACCAGCTGGTGGAGAATCAGCTTTATTGGAGGAATGCAAAGCCTCTGGCGGTTTACGACATCATTGCTTACCCTAATGTTGTCGCAACTTACACGAGCGACGTTGCAATGACAATAAAAAACACCGGTGACTACCCAATAACCCTCATCAAAATCTTCGGGGACAACGCTAGCGGGGCCGAAAGACCCGCAACCATGTATGCTGACGAAAACGGAATTTATTATCCGTTGAGCGGGATAACAATCATGCCGGGAAAAAGCGTTTGTTTTGGCCATCGGACAGGATTAGGAATAACGACTGGAAATTGCCCTAAGAGAAGTGTTGCTTTGAAGGTCGACAGTGTGCCGTCTTATGTTGAATTTGGAGGCGCGGTCGCCTGCAAAAGCGACGGAACAGGCATAGCGAAGGTAATTGATTTTGGGTTCGAATATAACGAAACTATAGGCGGCAAGATGATAACTAAACGGCAGGTTGGCCCGCTGCTGCTGGCGCGATGCCAGGCAAACTAGCCGCCCATCTTCGAAAAGTCAATGTTCGCGCCTTTCATCATCTTCTCCATGCGCTTCCTAAAGCCCCTGTTCTTCTTGAACTGAGTGAACATGCCGCTCACCTTTTCGAATTGGGTAAGAAGCTCGCGCACGTCCTGTTCTGTTGTGCCTGCGCCCTTCGCTATGCGCGTGATGCGGGAGTGCTGCTTGCGCAAAAGGGCGGCATCGTCTCGCTCCTTTGGGGTCATGGAATTGATTATTGTTTCGTATTTCTTCAGCTTGTCCTCGCTCGTCTTTACAATGTCCTGCGGCACATCTGCCGCGCCCAGCATGGAAAAAACGCCGGACAGTGGGCCGAGCTTTTTGGCTGCGCGAAGCTGCTCGTAGAAAACCTTGAGCGTGAGCTTGTCCTCAAGCGCAGTTTCAGGCAGGCTCTTCTCCTCGGCTATTTTCTTCACTTTTTCCATGAGCGCTGCAAAATCCGGGAAGCCAAGCAGCCTGCCAACGAACTTTTGCGCGTCAAAAGGCTCAAGAGCATCCATCTTTTCCCCTGTGCCTATGAATGCAACTTTTGCCTGAGAGGATGCGACCGCTGAAAGCGCCCCTCCTCCTTTGCCGCTGCCGTCCATTTTCGTTATGATTACCCCTGAAAGCCCGACAGCCTCATGGAATTGCGCGGCCTGTTTTCCTGCGACTTGCCCGATATCGGCAGAAAGAACGAGGAACTTTTCGTCCGGCGAAAAAGCACTATTGATGACTTTGAGCTGCTCTAAAAGCGCCTCCTCGAATGCGCTCCTGCCCGAGGAGTCCACAATGATTATGTCCTCTTTCCACTTGCTCTTGGCATTCTCAAGAATCGCGCGCACGTCCTTTTCACCTTTTATGCCGTAGAACGCCGTGCCTGATTGCTTTGCCACCTGCTCAAGCTGCTCGTATGCGGCAGGCCTGTCGACATCGCAAGCGACCACGCCGACCGAAAGCCCGCGGGATTTGTAGAAATGCGAGAGTTTTCCGGCGGTTGTTGTCTTGCCCGAACCATAAAGCCCTAGAAGCAGTATTTTGTGGGGCGAGAGCTTCGGCTCGTATTTTTCACCCATTATGCCTGCAAGCTCCTCGTAAACCACCTTCACGACGTGCTCGCGGATGGAAAGCCCTTTTGCCAGCTTTGAATCAAGCGCGCGGTTTTCAATCCGCTTGGTAAGCTCGAAAACCAGCTTGACATTCACATCAGAGGAGATGAGAACGCGCTGCAGCTCGCGGCAAAGGGCTTTCACTGCCTTTTCGTCCGCAACCGGAGCTCCGGTGAATTTCGCCAAAGCCTGCCTTAAGCTCCTTCCCAGATCCATGCGTATCAGGCGAGAATATGGGCAGAGGTCTTAAAACCCGTTTGCCCGCTCACCACAGACGTAGAAACAACGGCTGGCTGCTCGTTTTCGCTCGACGTTGTTCCGACGGTGATATGTTTATAAAATATGCCGACGAAGCTTCGTCGTGAGGTGTGGGATAACCGCACGTAACTATTTTGGAGGTGTATAGAATGGGAAGCAAAGTTGGATCTGAGAAAATCAAGAGAGAAGACGGCTACCTTTACTTCATCGGGAAGGACGGGTATGTCTGGAAAGCCCCCATGAAGCACAACAAGGGCGGCAGGAAGGGCAAAGTCGGCACTGAGAAAATCGAAAAGCAGAGCGGCTACATGTACTATCTCGGCAAGGACGGCTACGTCTACAAGGCGAAGCTGAAGAATGCTTGAGTGGTCTGAACGATTTTTGAATTCACGGCGCGGCGGGAAACTGCCGCGTCCGTTTTGTATTTTTTGGTTTTCAGCTAGTTGCCAAGGTGCTCGTGCCCGCAGATAGAGAACCTGCACATTTCCATCGGAATCTGGATGAGCACAGTAAAACATTATTTAAATACTTCTTACCACAGCTGCCCCATGGCTTGCGCCTCCGAAAAAGTGACAATGGTCACGCCTGCCTACAACGAGGAAGGGACGGTCGGGAATGTTATTCTTGCTGCCTCTGCACTTTTGAAACAGGGGATAATCGATGAATTTGTTGTGATAGACGACGGCTCGTCTGACAGCACAGCTGCCGTTGCAGCGAAGATGGGGGCAAAGGTAATCTCGCTTGGGAAAAATTTTGGCAAGGGGCGCGCATTTTTGGAAGGGGCCCTCTATTGCAAAAGGAGCGGAGCAGACGTGATGATTACAATCGATGCGGACCTTGTTGGCGGGCTGAGCCCTTCCTATGTGCAGTTCATGCTCTCAGAGCTGAAATCGAGGGACGACGCTGGAAAGCCGTATATGATGGCTGTTGCGCCTGTGGTTGAGGGGAACGGCAAGCCCGAGCACAACTATTCTGGGCAGCGGGCAATAAGGATGAAGGCGCTTGGCTTCCTTTTTGCAGGCGAGCCCGGAAAGGAAACCTTTGCCAGCTCTTTTGGTGCCAAGCGCTTTGTGGAAATCCTACTCGAGCACCCCTTTGGGCTTGAAACCATGCTCGACTGGAAAATAAAGCCGAAAGTCAGGCTCTGCGCTGCCGAGGGCTGCCTCAAGTTTGCGAGGGCTTACAAGAACGGAGTGAGGCGGCAGCTTTTGGATATTGCCAGCACAACGCAGTTTGTCCAGTCGCGCCTGGATTCTCTTGAGGCTCTTTTGCTGCAGAGAAAACGCTCTTCCGAGGCAGCAGGGCGGAGCGCCAAGCCGAACAGTGAAAAAAGGGCTAGCTTGGCTTGAGCCTGTCGGGCAGATTGAAAATCGAAAGAGAAATCGAATTGGTGCGGGAAAGCTCTTCGTTTAGCTGCTGCAGGACTTTCTTTTTTACTTCCATGTATTTTTCGCGCGGAAGCTCGATGTTCCCCACTGCGTAGCGCAGGTTTTTTGTGTTGAAGCAGAACATGCAGTCGTGGCAGTTTTCTATGTTGTGGCAGAATAGGCAGTCTGTTGAGCTTCGGGCTTCGGATACCTCGAAGCATCGCTGGATTCTCTCGGAGTCGAATGTGTTTATGCAGAATGCTGAAAAGCGCGTGCGGTTGTAGCCGAAACAGTGCTCCGAATTCCTTGGCCACCACCCGAACGCGCAGCGCTTTGAGAAGAGGTTGATTATGCTGTAGTAGCAGTCCGTGCAATTGAACTCGATTGGGCAGCCGATGTTGTTCGAGTTGTTGCCCGATTTCCAGTCTGGTGAGAAATAAGCTATTTTTGACAGAAGCTTGGGGGCATTTGAAAGCGAGAGGCTTTCCGCCTCCTGCGCGGTGAGAGTGAGCCTCTCGCCTATGAATTCCGCCTCCTCAAAAGGCAGCAGCCTGTTGCGCGGGAAGCGGAGAAAGTCGGCATAAGCCGGGATTAGCATCGCTTTCCCGCTTGCGCAGGATTTGCCCTCCTCAAACCCATGAGTGTTTCTGGTGAGCCAGCTTTTGTACTTGTCGATTCCCCTGTAGGGAACGCCGAATATCAGCTTGCAGGTTTGGGTAAAGGCGTTTTCTATCACGGATTTGTCTGCTTTTGGCTGCTCGGCAGGGGGCATTTTTGAATAAACCGCCCTCAGGGGCGCGAAATCTGGCGTCTGCCCGTTGAACATCTCGAATACGTGGGGGAGCCTTTTGTCTTTTGCGAGCTTTTCGCGCATTTCCAAGACGAGCTTCTGCTTGAGGGCGTTGTATTTGTCCTTTGGGAGGGCGAGGTTCCCTATGCAGTTTCTTTTCCCCCGCAAATTGAACGAGAACATGCAGTCGTGGCAGGAAGATAAGCCGTGCGAGTAGTAGAGGCCTGAGCACAGGTCGCATTTGGATGCCTCGAAGCAGCGCTCGGAATGGATTGTGTTGCAGCGGATGAGAAAATTGCTGCTGACGCAGTTGCCGCCAAAAACGCATTCGCCTATCACGTGGCTGGTGTATGCAACATATTTCGAGGACCAGACCGATTCGGACTTGTAAATGTAGTGCGAATCCATGACAGTGGTGGAATCCTCTACGTGCGTCGAATTGCCAAGGTGTATGTTGCCCGCGTAAACGATGTTTTCCGATATGCCCTGCAGGATGGAGTCGATGTCCTTGATTTGGTTTATGCCAAGCAGGGGCTTTTTGGATGAGAAATCCACCTCATCCAAGGAAATCCACCTTGCCTTTGGCGAATAGCGGCCGTCAAACGAGACTACCGGCTTTCCTGAAACTGCCGATTTTGAGGTGGAGCGCGGGCCGCAGTATTCGTAGAGCCAGCCCGCAAAATCGTCAAGCTCGCCTACTTCATCGCCGAGAAGCACCCTGCAGGTGGCTTTCCACTTTTTGTTGAGTTCATCATAAACTGGCGAGGGTTTCATGCGATTTTTGTGGCTGCTGATATTAATAAGCAATTGTAGTCTTATTTAAGACAACAGATTGGAGGAATGCATGCAACAATTGGAAATACTTCGCGAAGCTGGCTTTTCTGAAGCCGAAAGCCGTGTTTACCTTGCGCTTCTCGGGAGCGGAGCGTGCAGCGCGGGCAATGTGATAAAGAAGGTCGGGCTGCACCGCGCCACCACCTACCAGATTTTGCAGAGGCTGCAGGAAAAGGGAGCGGTTTCATCAGTGATTGACGGAGGGAGGCGCATCTTTGCCGCTGCAAGCCCAAAGAGGCTTCTTGACATTGTGCGGGAGAGAGAGGCAAAACTTGCAAAGGCAATCCCTGCGCTTGAGGCGATGCTTTGCGAAAGGGCAGAAGAACAGGACGTGCGCGTTTATCGCGGAGTGGAAGGCTTGCGCACTGTGCTGAATTCCATACTCGAGGAAGTTGGCACCAGAGGGGAATACTGCGACTTTGGCGTGTCGGGAATGCTCCGCGAAGTTATGGGAAGCTACTGGTGGACCTGGCAGGGGGCCAAGCGGAAAAAGAAGATAAGGTCATACGTCATCTTCAACGAGAAAATCAAAAACGACCCGACTTTCCTCAAGGAATATTACGGGAAATGCCGGTTTTATCCGAAAGAATACCCGAGCGTAACAGACACGTTCATCTGGAAGGATAGTGTTGCGCTCATGCTTTGGACCGCAAAGCCTCCCATCGCAATTGTAATCAGAAGCAGGGAGAACGCTGAAAGCTACCGAAACCAATTCTGGCTTTTGTGGAAGCAGGCAAAGAAACATTAGGGCAGAGGCCGGATGCCGCAAGCGCAACCGACACGAATTAAAAACTGGATTGCGATTGTGGTTGCATGGGCTGCAGACCTAGCTATCAAGGCAATCGGCTTGTCATGGACTGCCCTACCTGCGGGCTCGGGCTGACAACGCCACAGTGCATAAACTCGCACCTCAGGGTCACCTCGCAGCTCCCCAAGATTTGGAAAACGATGAGGTATGAGGAAGAGGTCGTTGTGGATTTGGACGAGGAGAAGAGCGCTATTATTTCCGAGTACGACGGCTTGATTCGGCAAGTGGAATCCATCATGCTCAACCCGAAAACATATGGCAGGCCTGAGGACGACCACTACTTGGCTAGGAAAAAGGCTCTCAAGGACTTCTATGAATACATGTTCATGAACCCCATGGTAGCTGTGCAGGTGCTGAAGGAATACAATGAGCCCTACCCTGAAAAGGCTGTTTTTGTCGAGGGATACCGGAACTACCAGGCGTGGGTGAACGGCATTCTCACCGCTTACACGAAATCCTCGCTCTACCTGCTTTGCCAGAAAACAGGCGACCTTCGCTCGGCCTTCCTTGCGCTTCTTGGGCTCAAATCGCTTTTGTTCATGCAGAACTTCATGCTCTCGATCCCCAAGGACGCGTCGCTGCTCAAGGTTCCTGGTGCAAGTTACGAGCTTTTGGGCGGGCTCCGTGTGAAAATCTACGAGGTGCCTGGCGGCGAGGCGCACCTTTACACGGTGGAAAATCCGGTGATTGAGACCTTGCCATCGAAGCTCCAGGAAATGCTCAAAGGCGCAATACAGGACGGCCTGCGCGAGACGCGGCAGACTGTGGACTACGGAACGATATTCGATGACAGGAGCCGTGAGTTCACGCAGCAGTTTTTGGACAGGGCGGCACTCGAGAAAATACCCATAACGCAGGAGCAGGCAATTGCCATGGGACGCGAGGCTGCTGCGTGGGTAGTGGGGCTTGGCGCGCCAATTGAGAACATGGCTCTTGACCGAGACAACATAACTGACATTTACATCGATGGGGAAAACTCGCCAATCTATATTGAGCATGCGAAGTTCGGGCTGTGCCACACTCTTTGGAGATACAACCATGAGATGCTTGAAAACGCGTTCAAGAACATCGTTGCAGCCTCGCAGGGGACGAAAAAATTCGACAAGAGCTCTCCAGTTGCAGATGTTGTGCTGACCAGGCTAGCCATGAGGTGCCATCTGCAGAGGCCGCCTGCCACTTTTGGAGAGCTGCAGGGCGCGCTTCGCATAATGCGCGACCAGCCATTCACTTACCCAATGTATTTGTCGCTTTCTTCCATGAGCCCATTCTTTGCAGGCTATGACGATGTGCTTGTTGGACTTGGCTGCTCGGAAGCGGTGCTTGGATTGAAAGGAGTGGGCAAGACCGCATTCACCTCGGCAAAAATCGCTGCAATCGGAACGAAGAAGAGGATTTTGCCCATACAAGACATTGAGGAAATCCCGACCAAGGCGTATCGGAAGCGCGGTTTCCATGTGGGCGCAGTGCAGGTGCAGTCATCTGACAGGGAGGAGATGGGTGACAACGAGCTTGACCTCGTTTCCATGACCAATGCCGCCCTTCGTATGGGCGATGCCTGCGTTATCATCAACGAAATCCGCTCGCGCCTAGCCATACAAGGCGTGATAAACATGCTGAACACCCAGCCAGGGATCTTCCTGCTTTACAACCTGCACGCGCAGTCGCTCAAGGACGTACAGGACAGGCTGGAGCTTGTGTTCGGGCTGCCTGCTGCCTCGATGTTTTCCACGGACAGGTATTCCTTCCTGAAGAAAATACGGTTTGGGAGAAAGACGCGCGTTTACCGCATGCTGGGAGTGCAATATGAGACTGACCTTAAGGAAAGGAAATTCGTAGAGGTATTCAGGCTGGAGCGCGGGCAAAATGAGAAGGATACGCAGCTCAAATGCCTTTTCCTGAATCTTCCGGAAGCAAATTCGCCATCTCTTTCGAATGCCGACCTTGGGAAGATCAGCAAGAATTTGAAGCTCAATTTTGTCCCGCCTGCGCTTGAAAGGAGAAGCGACGAGACAGGCATTCCGTCAGAGCAGTTCGTGATGGAGGCATTCTTCAAAGGCAAGCTATATTCGCAGATAGAGGAAGCCTCAAGGAAATACAACCACCCGCACTTTTTGGAGCTGGATTTCGTGCTCCGCTGCACCACGCAGGCAAACAATTTGCTCAAGAAAGTGGAGAGCGCTGAAGGAAAGGTTGACTGGGGCGCGGTTGACAAAGAATGGCAAAGGACATTCAAGGGGCTTGTGGATGCCGAGCTTGCCGAGGCTGCAACAGACGAGGAGAAAACAGGCGCAAGGAGGATGAAGGACGAGGAGGATGCTGCGAGAAAAGCCCGCAGTGAAGAAGACGCGGCTGCTGTTTCTGAGAAGAAAGAGGCTAGAAAGAAAGTCAAGTAGTTCTTACACTCTTTTTGCAAACTCCTTCAGGAACTCGTCAAGCTTGTCGTTTGGTATCGTGGCGCCAGCAGCTATGTTGTGTCCGCCGCCCACTCCGCCAACAACCGCACAGGATTCGGACAGGATTTTGCCAAGATTGAGCCCTTCTTCCACCAGTTTTTTCGTGCCGCGAGTGGAAAGCTTGATGTTTCCGCTTTCCTCAAGTGAAAGTGCGAGCACTGGCTTGTTCCTGTTTCCAGGGAAAAGCATGCCTGCAACGACGCCGATTATCCCGTCAGGTATTACACCTCTGCCGTCAATGAGGAGAAATCTGCCCAAATCCTGCACATTTTTCGTGGCAAACTCGATTCCGTCGCGCAAATTCTTGCGGTGCTGTGCTAGAAGGCTTTTTGCTGACTCGTAAGCGCCTGGGCGGGAGAGGCAGACATCCACGCCAAGCTGCGGCTGGTTGTTCCTGCCGCATGCATTTAGCAAAGTGGAGAATTCCGATGCGTCCGACAATTCAGTGCCTTGCGGGCGGTTAAGCAAAGTGTAGATTTCTCCTGTGAGCTTGGAGGCTGCGTCGGAGGAGTAGCGGGTGGAAAGAAGCTCTGCCAATGCAGAGACGAACAATTTCTTTTCGGATGGCGACAGGTCAGAATAGGTGCGCCATTTTTCCCCTGACTTTTGCTCAATTCCGAGTTCTGATAGGAATGATTTGCAGCTGTTTTCGTTGCCAGTCAGGCCAGGGAGATATGGCTCATCGGCGTAGAGGAGGAACTGCAACAGTGGGCGGCTGTTCCTTCCAAACAGGAGAATGTCGGTGGAGGCAGAGGCTTGCTTGGAAGCAATTGCTTCATCCAGCATTATCCTGTTGAGGCTGCGCAGCGGATACTGTATGTCGCCAACTGCGCCCACTATGCCCAGATCAACCGATGTGCGGAATACGAAATATGCGCAGCCTGCTGCCGAAAGCTCGCTTCCACCATCAAAGCCGAACAAGTGGGGGTTTGCCTGCAGATGCGCCTTGTGCGCAGGCTGGTGGTGGTCAATTATCACCACCTCATTCTTGAGTTCGTCCACGAAGGCTGAGCCACTTCCTAAATCAACGAAAATTAGCTGTGGCTCGTTTGCAAGCGAGGAAATCAGCTCTCGGTCGAGTTTGCGGACAGTGCGCAAGCGGCAGGTTTTGCTGTTTTTTTCGAACCAGGAGACGGCAATGGAACCGGAAGACAGCCCGTCGCAGTCATAATGGTGAACAATGAGCGGGTTCTGCATCCTGCTTGCCGCTTCGAACGCCTCCTGGCAGCGGCTGAAAAATGCCTGCTCGTTTCCCATGCATATCCACAAAAATGCTGCGGCAGAGCTATAAATAGCTCGCACCTGAAACCACCTTGCAGGTGTTTGAGCTGGCGCCCTTAGTCGAAAATGGCTGGCGGAAGAAGGCGATTTGCAATGGACGTTGAATTGGCACCCGACGTGGACGAGATGGTGAAGGAAATCGTCGCTGTGCTGTCTTATGGGCACATAAACGAATTCCGTCTCATATGCATGCGCTCGAGGAACACTTCCGCAAATGCATATGCGAGGATTTGGAATTTGCCTGACATATGGCAGAAGGCGCTTTCTGTCGGCACGTTTTACATAATCGAGGTTGTGTCGCAGCACTATGACAAGCTGCCTCAAGAAGAGAAGGAGAAGGTGCTCATCCATGAGTTGCTGCATATCCCGAAAACTTTCTCGGGGGCTTTGCGGCCGCACGAGGGGCATGTGAAGATAAACCATAGGACAGTGGGGCAGTTGCACAAGATTTATGTGGAAAGGAAGAGAGAACTTGCCAAGGAAAGCAAGGGAAGGCTTGCAAGGGCAGAAGCCATGTTTTAGGGGCAGATTATGCGCATTGGCCTGATTGGTTTTGGAAGCATAGGAAAATACCTTGCAGCTAACCTTGGCAGCGAGCTTGTTTGGATTGTGGATAGCGACGCATCTGCAAAGGAGCGGATGGCAGCCACCGGCGTGAAATGCAATTTCTACACAGAGGTTCCGAAAGGATGTGGCGGTGCGGATTTGGTTGTGGAGGCGGCTTCGCAGCAAGCCCTGCCATTAGTGCTTCCTTGCCTTGAGCACTGCGATGTGATGATAATGTCCGTTGGTGCGCTTGCGGACGGAAGAGTGCTGTTGCAACTGAAAGCGGCAGCAGAGAAACATGGGAGGAAAATTTACCTGCCTTCTGGCGCAATTGGAGGGTTGGATGCGATTTCTGCAGTCGCTGGGAGCGCAAAGGAAGTGGTGCTTGAAACAACCAAATCGCCCGCTTCGCTTGGAAGGAACGATACTGCACGGACAGTCATTTATGAGGGAAACGCTGCCGAGGCTTGCAGGCTTTACCCCAAAAATGTGAATATTTCAGCCACGCTTGCGCTCGCCGGAATCGGGTTTGAGAAAACCTGGGTGCGGATAATAAGCGACCCTTCTGCGCTTTACAACTCGCACCGCATATTTGTGAAGTCAGACGCCGGCAGGATGACCTTTGAGTTTGAGAACCTGCCTTCCAAGGAGAATCCAAAAACCTCTGCCCTTGCGGCAATGGCTGCGCTTGCGAGGATAAGAAAAATTAAGGAGACGCTGCAAATCGGCTAACTGGGGCTGTGCACATGATAATCGGCGCAATGAACAACCCGAAAAACGACCTTGCCTCTGAAATCGAGGCATTTGGCGAGATGGGCTTTGACTATTTGGAGATTACCGTGGAATCCCCATCGGCAACTCCTGAGAAGATAGCTGCAAACCGGAAGAGAATTCTGGATGCGCTGCACTCTTACAATTTGGGAGTGCTTTCGCACTACCCCTGGTATTTTTCAGTTGCCCATCCATACGAGAGCATACAGAGGGCGATTAATGCTGAATTTGGCAAGGCGTTTGAGTCTGCCGCTTCGCTTGGAGCCAAGCTTGCAACCATACACACGGAATTCATGCCGCCCTCAGTGCAGGAAAAGCCCGTGCAGGTGGCAAGGACGATTGCCTCCATAAAGGCGCTGCACAAAATTGCGTCCGATGTCGGGCTCGAGCTTCTTATTGAAAATTATGGCGCAAGCTCGTTTGCCATAAAGGACTTCAAGTCCCTTTTTTCCGAGCTGGACATGAGGATGACACTCGATGTTGGGCATGCGGAAGTTTCTGGCGGAGAAGGCTTTGATACCTATGCAAAGGAATTCAGGAAGAGGATTGCGCATGTTCATCTGCACGACAACAACAGGATGGCGGACCAGCATTTGCCGCTTGGAGCAGGCAAGATAGACATTGCGAAATGCGTGAAGGACTTGAAGTCTTTTTATGATGGCACGATAACGCTGGAAGTGCATTCTTCAGACAGGGATTTCTTGCAAATGAGCCGCGAGAAACTGGAAATACTGTGGTTCGGCAGGAAAAAGTTCGAGGAAAACAAGGAGTATCTGCAGCCTCAGCGGAAAGGATGAATTACGCCGACTTTTCAGCAAACTCGCCAATCAGAGGCAGCTTTACCCCTTTGCCCGTGTAGGCTTTGTATGCCAAGAATGTCAGAAGAACGAACCAAACCACTCCAAGGAGCAGTATTGGGAGCATTGCTGCCCAAACATTAATTATCATTGCAAATGGATTTGTGGCCGAGTCTTTGCCCGCTTTAATCCAACTGCCAGCCATGCCAGGAAGGACTGCTGCAAACAAAATGCTTTGCACGGCTAGCCCTATGACGAAGATGGCTGCTATAACTATTAGAGCCTGGATGGCATGAAAGCGAGCGTATTTGCCGCCTTTCTTGGTGAAGATCACATACAGGCTCACTATGAGGCCGATGATTGTGACAGGGAAATAAGACAGCGCAGCGTAAAGCCGGGAGTCTTTCTCTTCCTCAGTTTTTGGTGCTGATTCTGCCATAATGCCACCTCAGGGACTTGCCATCCCAAATATTTCATTCGCTTCTGCTGCATCCACCCTCAGCCTATATTTTGCCATAAGCCCTTTCATGTCGAGCTTTTCGTTTTCGATAAGCGCGCGCAGCGCTTTGCCCGTTATTTTTTCCAACCCGAGGGATTTTGCTGCGGATTCGGGAGTTGCGGGCGGGTCGCGGCACATTGCACGCAATATGTCTGCAGTTGCTGCTTTTGCGAAAATTCCTTTTTTGCAGGCAACTAGCACGGAGACGAGGCGCTGCTCGTCGAGATTGGCAGTTGCAACTCCTTCGCGTTTGAGGCTGGCGAGCGTGTTTGTTATTGTTGTGGCCGCGAACTTGGCATCTGCTCCGGCTTTCAACGCAGCCTCAAATGCGGCGATTTCTGGCGATGAGCCTGTTACGGCTGGGAAGGCAGGATTGTGCGAGAGGAGCCCTTTGGCAGAAGAGAGCTGCTTTTTCATCTCATCGTTCAGTGAAGACAGGGCCTCCTCTTTTTGCTCTTGCGCTTTGCCCATTTTTTTCACGAAGGACGCTGCGTCGGAAAGCATGGCAGGCGTGATGATTACTGGCGCAAGGTCTGTTTCAGGGTAAAGGCGGGCTTTGCCCGGGAGGGGGCGCATGTAGCTCGAAGTTCCGTCAGGGTTGGCTCTGCGCGTCTCTTCGGGCACTCCGAGGAAGTTGGCTCGGCAACAGACTTCGGAAAGCGCGGCAAGCGCTTTTTTCTCGCTTGAAACCACGAGCACGAATGCGTCTTTTGGAGAAACGGAGAGGGCTGCTTTTGTTTCAGATATCTCGTCTTCTGAAAAACCGTAGCTGTCAAGGTTTTCGTCTGAGTGGATGATGCCTTTCACGCCGGCAGAGCGTGCGTAGTCTGCAAGTTCGCTCCCGAATCTTCTCCCCGGAACTGTTTGTTTCCCCAGAAGGCCTGCGAACCCGGAGAGAGAGAAGCCGAAAACTTTTGCACCGCTTTTGAGCATTTTGCCGACCATCGGCGATTTTGTCTGTGAGAATATTTCCGTCAGGTCGACAAAGTCCGCTTCAATCGGCTTTCCGTTGAGGCGTTTTTTTGCTTCTGTTGAAATTTCTACCAGCGCGTGCTGGCGCTGCACTTCCAATTCCACTGTTTTTTCTATGAGCGCCAAGTCCTGAACACCCTTTATTTCGACGCGCGCGCCCTCAGGGATGGAGATGTTGAGGTCTTGGCGTATGGTGCCTATTCCGCGGGAAACAAGCCCTGTCTGGCGGAGAAGAGAGCCTATTGCAAGCGCAGCTTCCTGTGCTTCCTTTCCAGATTTGAGAGTGGGTGCAGTAGCTATTTCGACAAGGGGGATTCCGAGGCGGGACAGGTCATAGGCTGCTTCACTTCCCTTTTCCCCATCTGCTGGGAGAATGCCTGCGCTTTCCTCCTCTACGCATATTGTTTGTATGGCGAGCGAGCCGCTTGGCGTTTGCACGCTGCCGCCCAGGCTGACCACCGCCGTTCGCTGGAACCCCGAGGTGTTGCTGCCGTCAATGACGTTCTTGCGCATTATGTGCAGCTGGTCAACTGGCTTTGACGATAAGAGGGTGCTGAACACGAGCACTGCGCTAAGTGCTTCGGGATTGAGAGGGTGGGGCGGCTCCTCATCTGCTTCCACAAGGCAGGCAGATTGGAAAGGCGCGCTGTAGCGGAATGAGCGGTCGCGAAGCGCTTCCACACGGACTGCCGCGTCGAGCTCTCCAAGCTCGGAACGGACTGCGTGCAGCCTGCGGTCAAAATGGATTCTTCTGTCTTCTGATTCGGAAGGCACGCAGTTGCAGAAGAGCTTTTTGCCTGCGATGCGTTGGTGTATTTCGATTCCGCACAACATAGTAAGAATCACGCCTTGAATGGTCAATAGTCCACTATCTCGGATCTTTCAGATATTTCCCCGACCAGATTCGTTTCCATCAGTTCCTTGACTTTTGCCATTTTCTTTTCCCTGCCAAGCACCCACATGAGCTTCACATAAGCCGATTCTGGAGTGAAATCGCACATATGGCCTATTATGCCTGCCTCAAGAAGCACGCGCTGGTTGGTGTAGACACTCATGTCCACGCGGCCGTAAAGCGTCTGGGACGTGAGGACGACCGGAATGCCACTTGCGATGAGCGATTTTGCTTCAGGCAGGATTGTGCCGCACATTTTGTTGTTTGCAAGATTGACAGGAATATGGCCAAGGCCCATTCCAATCAGCACCACACCGTCGTATTTTGAAAGGGAAGAGATTGCCTCCGGCTTTATGCCCGGGTAGGTGTAGACGAGTGCCACGTTGCTATTGAGCCGGGTGTCTAGCACAATTTTGTTTTGTGGTTTGCGGGGGAGCGCAAGGCGAGAGAGGAGCTCTATTTTCTCCGAGTGAGGGTGGATGCGTGCTGCAGGCGAAACATTGATGGAGCGGAAGGCGTCGCGGCGCGAGGTGTGCATCTTGCGCACTTTTGTTCCAAAATGAAGCAGGCAGGAGTTGTCCGACATATTCTCGTGCATGCAGATGAATACGCCAGATAGGTCGGATTTTGCCGCTATCAAGGCAGAGCGCGCATTTGTTTCGGCATCAGAGGAGCCTCGGTCAGAGCTTCGCTGGCTTCCTGTGAGTATGACCGGGCATGGAAGCTGTTGGAGCATGAAGGAAAGGGCCGCAGAAGTATAGGACATTGTGTCAGTGCCGTGCGGGATTACCACGCCTTGTGCGCCGTCCTTTATTTCAGATGCGGCTGCTTCGGCTATTTGCTGCCAGTGGGCAGGCGTCATGTCTTCGGATGCTATGGAAAAGAGCGTTTTCGGGCGGATGGAAACGCCATTGACAACCGGAAGCCCTGCCGCAAGCTCTTCTGGAGTGGTGGCAGGGGAGACTGCGCCTGTGCGGTAGTCGATTTTGTTCACTATGGTGCCGCCGCAGCCAAGAAGAGAGACTGCCCCAGATTTTGGAACTGGCTGTTTTGCAGCCTTGCCGATTGCGTCTGCCTTCCCTGCTGATGAGAAGGACGCAGCGGCTTTCTCAAGAACGCTGATTGCCTTGATTTTCTTTTCGCCTATGCCGATGTTGTAGCCAGATGATAGCTTGAGCACGATAAAGCCCGGGTTGCTTTGCGTTGCTGGGACAAGAACTCCCTCGAAAGATTCGCCAGCCGTTTCGATTCGCACTTTGTCGCCGGGCTGCGCTGCACTAGACGAAGTTCTTTCTGACTTTTTCGCTTTTGGCATGTGCGAAATTTGTGCTCGAGGATTTAAAGGGTTTGCTTGGCTGATTACAGATTGTCGGGATTGCGAAGAAGCTCTGGCTGTCGGAAGACCACGCGAACGGACGAGGCTGCACATGGGAATTGAAGAGAAACTTAAGCTCCTTGAGGACGAGCTTGCGCGCACGCAGAAGAACAAGGCTACCGAGTACCATATCGGCATTTTGAAGGCAAAGATAGCTGCCCTCAAGCGCGAAATCATTGCCCCGAAAAAATCAGGGGTTAAGACCGGCGGGTTTGACGTCAAGAAAAGCGGGGATGCCACTGTCGTGTTCATTGGCTTGCCTTCTGTGGGGAAATCGACCTTGCTGAATGCCCTGACCGGAGCGAAAAGCAAGACGGCCTCGTATGCATTCACCACGCTCACCTGCATACCCGGCGTCATGGAATACGGGGGGGCGAAAATCCAGCTTTTGGACTTGCCCGGGATAATTGCCGGCGCCAAGGAGGGCAAGGGGAGGGGCAGAGAAGTGCTTGCGGTTGCAAGGAATGCCGATCTTGTGCTCATTTTGCTCGATGTTTTCCAGCCAGGGATTTTGCCCGCAATAAAGGAGGAGCTGGCAGGGATCGGAATCCGGTTGGATGAGAAGCCTCCGCAAATTTACCTCACTAAAAAGCTGCGCGGGGGCGTGGAGATAAACTCCACTGTGAAGTTGACGAAATTGAATGAGAAGATGATTTTGGGCGTGCTGAACGAATACGGAGTGCATAATGGCGCCATTGTTTTCCGCGAAGATGCATCAGTTGAGCAGCTCATTGACGTGATGGCTGCAAACAGAAAATACATCCCTTCACTTGTCGTTTTGAACAAGGTGGATATGGTTTCAGATGACTACCTCTCTAAGATTCCGTTCGAGTTCGTGCCTGTTTCTGCCGAGAAAAGCCAGAATATCGAGGTTTTGAAGAAAGCCATTTTTGACAGATTGAAGATGATGCGAGTGTATACCAAGCCAAGGATGGAAGAGGCAGACTTGAAGGAACCCATGATGATGAGGACTGGCGCAACCATTGAGGACGCGTGCAACAGGCTGCACCGAGACCTTGTGCGGGATTTCAAGTATGCGCTTGTCTGGGGGAAATCTGCGAAGTTCCCCGGCCAGAAAGTCGGCTTGGAGCACGTCTTGCAGGAAGGAGACATCTTTTCGATAATTAAAAAACAGGGTTAGCTGCTCTTGGAGCTCGCAGAGACCGGCTCTTCCGAATCAAAAAACAAGGCGGGCAGGTGGCCCGTCTGATGCCAGACTAGCCGCTCTTCTTTTGCAGGCCCTTTACCCATTTGGGAAGCTTGGAGACCTTGGCTGAAAAATCGAGCACTTTTATCTCCTTGCCTCGTTGTGTTGCACTCACAATGGGAGAACCATCCATCGTGGAGAGAGTGAATGTGGTTGAATTTGGAGCTACTGACATCGTCATTTTTTGGCGCCTGCCTTCAAGGTCAAACTCGAAACTGAAGTTCTTTTTGTTGCCGCTGACACGTAGCTCATCTATCTTGTCCCAGGGAATTTCGCTGAATTTGGGGAATTTGTCTGCGCCCATTTAGATTACCTTTTGCGGGATTTGTTTTTTCAACTGAATCTGGTCAACGCCCATATCTATTGCAAACTGCCGATATGTTGAAGATATGTTTTGAAGAATTGGGCCGAACTCGGGGTCTTTTGTCGTGAGAGTGCGCCTCTGTGCCGTTTCATCTGCCATGAACACCACCTAATGGAACTTCTCGTGCGTTATTTCCCCGTTCTGCTCGCACAGGATTTCCGCAAGCTTGCCGTTTTTCTCAAGGGAAAGCTCGGTGAACCCCTTGCTTATGCGCAGCGTGATTATCTTCGTTGCGCCGCCTGACTCGAGCTTGACGCTGTATATTAGCGCTTTCTCCCTTTTTGATTGTTTGCCCGCCATCTTTTGCCACCGACGATTATGCGTATTGGACGCCGAACGACACTTTTATGTCGGTGCCTTTTTTCTGCATTTCTTTCAGCGCCTTCTCTGTTTCCGTGCCTGCGATGCCTGCTTTTTTGAATGACGAGATTGCCGCTGCCATTATTTTGAATGCCTCTCCGGTGTTCTCCTCTGTTTTCATCTTTGCCACAAGAAGAGCCTGCTCGGCAAAGGGATTCTGGCTAGAAGATTTGGGCTTGATTGAAAGCTCCATGCATTTATTGTGCTTAAGGGAGCTTAAATAGGTTGCCGTCCACCAATGTGGCATGAAAGCATCACAACTAGTAGAGCACCTGCGCAAGAAGGGAAATGAGAGAACCCGTGAAGGCATGGCTAAATTCGGCATCAATGTCACGACTGCCTATGGCGTGCCTGTCCCCGAGCTCCGAAGGCTTGCCAGGCACATTGGGACCAACCATATGCTGGCACTTGACCTATGGAACACTAAGGTGCATGAGGCGCGGATTCTTGCCTGCTATTTGGCAGACCCGCTGAAGACTACTGAAAGGCAGATGGAAGAGTGGGTGAGGGATTTCAACTCGTGGGACGTATGCGACCAGGTGTGCGGCAACCTGTTTGACAGGACGGATTTTGCACACAGGAAGGCAATGGAATGGAGCAGCCGTAAGGAAGAGTATGTGAAGCGTGCGGGCTTTGTTTTGATGGCGACTCTTGCCGTGCATGACAAGAGGGCGAATGCCGCTGCTTTTGAGAAATTCTTCCCGATTATTGTAAGAGAGGCAACTGACGGGAGGAATTTCGTCAAGAAAGCTGTGAATTGGGCGCTTCGGCAGATTGGGAAGAGGAGCTTGAGATTGAACCGAGAGGCCCTGCAGGTTTGCGAGCAGATCGCGAAGATGGATTCGCCTGCTGCAAAATGGATTGCGTCGAATGCGAAGTGGGAACTTGAGAGCGAGAAGGTGCAGAAGCGATTGAAAGAATGAAAAGGATGAACGGAGAAAAAGTAAAGAGAAGGAAAAACAGGCGCGCCGCCATCTTGAATCGTGCCTGTTTTCATAGCAAAGGACATCACTCAAATAGCGCCAATCTGCTTGCCAGCTATGATTGCAGCTACTAGCAAGGAAACGATGTTGAGCACCTTAATCATCGGGTTGAGCGCCGGCCCGGACGTGTCCTTGAAGGGGTCGCCCACTGTGTCGCCGACGACTGCTGCCTTGTGTGCATCAGAGCCTTTGCCTCCGAAGTGGCCCTCCTCGATGTATTTCTTTGCGTTGTCCCATGCCCCGCCCGCGTTGCTCATGAAAACTGCCATGAGCTGCCCGACTAGAATGGCGCCTGCGAGGAAGCCGCCGAGCGCTTCGAGGCCGAGCGCATAACCAATCACTACCGGTGTGAGGATAGCTATTGCTCCAGGAAGGTAAAGCGAGTCTATTGCCGCCTTGGTGGAAATGTCCACGCAGGAGGCGTAGTCTGGCTTTTTGGTGCCTTTCATTATCCGCGGGTCCTTGAACTGCCTGCGCACATCTTCCACCACAAGCTTTGCTGCCCTGCCAACCGCGTTCATTGTGAGCGATGAGAAGATGAAGGGCACTGCCCCGCCAATGAGAAGGCCGATGAACACCGCCGGAAGAGCGACGTTTATCGCCTGAAGCCCGGCGGTTTCGAAGAAGGTGGAAAACAGTGCCACTGCTGCGATTGCCGCAGAAGAGATGGCAAAGCCTTTTGTGACTGCTTTCGTGGTGTTCCCAACCGCGTCAAGCACGTCCATGCGCTTCCTGCCTGCTTTTGCAAGACCAGACATTTCGCCGATGCCGTTTGCATTGTCCGAAATTGGGCCGAATGTGTCCATTGCCATTATCATAGCAGTTGTGGAAAGCATTCCGAGCCCTACGAGCGCAATTCCGAAGTAACCAAGACCTGTGCCCAACTCAGGGAAAACGGCGCCAAAGCCAAAGAAACCGGCAAGTATTGCTGCGCCCACAAGAAGCACGCCTGCCACTGCCGATTCCATGCCAACTCCAAGGCCTGCGATGAGGTTAGTGCCTGCACCCGAGCGGGCCGCCGCGGCTATTTCCTGCACTGGCTTGTGCTTGGTGGAGGTGTAGTAGTCAGTAAGCTGCATTATAAGATAAGTTACTGCCAAGCCCGAGAGAAGGGCGAGGAACGCAGGAATGCTGTCAAGGATGTACAGGGAAATGGCGAAGAAGAAAGCTGCCTGCAGCGCCATGGAAATGGAAAAGCCACGCTTCATGGCGTTGAAGGGGTATTCGCTTTCGCGCTTCACCTTTACTGCCTTTGCGCTTGCCAGCCCAAGAAGCGAGGCGCCACCCACAAGAATCATTGGGAAAAGCGCGCCTGCAAGGCCGAACGCCAGGGCGCCTAGGATTATTGTGGAAATTATGGTGACTGTGTAGGATTCGAAAACGTCTGCGCCCATGCCTGCGCAATCGCCAACGTTGTCGCCCACATTGTCCGCGATTGTTGCCGGGTTTCGCGGGTCGTCCTCAGGTATTCCTTTCTCCACCTTGCCCACAAGGTCAGCGCCCACGTCTGCCGCCTTGGTGTAGATGCCGCCTCCCACTCTCATGAAAAGCGCGAGCAGGTTCGCCCCGAAGCCAAAGCCAATGAGCGCCTTGGATGCTTCGGAAAGCGCTGCTTCGTTTTGACCTGCAGACAGATACACCCACAGGAAGACTGCTGAAACGCCAAGCAGCCCAACACCCGATACGAGCGAGCCGCTCACCACCCCTGCCGAGAAGGGGACTTCGAGCGCAGATTGCATGCTCGCAAGAGATGCCTGCGCTGCACGTGCGTTTGAGCGCACTGAAACATACATGCCAAAATAGCCGACAAGGCCAGAGGCAATCGCGCCAACTAGGAAGGCAGCCGCCACTTGCATGCCAAGAACATAGTAGATTAGCGCGAACAGGATTACTACGAATATTGCAATTGTCTTGAACTGCCTGGAGAGGTAGGCGTCCGAGCCTTCGCGGATGGCTGCAGAAATTTCCCGCATTTTTTCCGTGCCTTCGCTCTTTTTGAAAATTGACATTATGGTGTAGGCACCGTACGCTATTCCAACAATGGCAAGCGCGATTGGAACGTAAAGCGCGGCCATAGGCAATTCAGACACTACCAACTTCTCACCCCACATTAAATCCGTTCGTAGCTGTTAGCTAGTGCAAATCTAAACGAAATCTAACTTCGATTTACCTTTCATGGCAATTACTGGCACTCCCAATGCCAGCAGGCGCTTGCGAAGCGGGATGTCGTTCGTTGCAACCGTTATGCTGTTTTTCTGCGCATATTTTAAAATCCACTCGTCGGCCGCGCCGCTGCTTTCCACCTCTTCCACGGCGAAGCGGGAGCGGAACTTCTCCAAGTTTTGCAGGAAGAAGCGCGCGGCTGCCGCGTTTTTGCCGGTTTTGCCCTCGAGCATGCGGAGCTCGGCAAATACAACGGAAGGTATTTGCAGAGTGAGCGGGCCTTGCACTATGCGCTGCAGCTCGCCTGCCAAATCCACCCCATACTCAAAAGGCATTAGCAGAAAGTTTGTGTCGGCAACTATTTTTTTCATGTCTGGGTTTTGTGGCGCGCTTTTTTAAGCGTGCGTTTGCCCTTGTTTTGCCATGGCGCGCGTATGTGTTGTCAGGCTTGGCCACCGGATAGGGCGGGATCAGCGGATAACCACGCATGTTTTCCTTGTGGCGCGGGCGTTTGGCGCAACTGAGGGCGTTCTTTGCGGTGATGAGGATGCGTCTGTGCTGAAAGGCATTGCACGCGTTTCGGAATTGTGGGGCGGAAAATTCAGTGTTGCTTATGAGAAGGACTGGAAAAAATTTGTGGAGGGGCGAAAAAAAGCCGGTTGGAAAGTGTCGCACCTCACAATGTATGGAGAGGATTTTGCTGCTGGCGCACGGAAGCTTTGGGCACTGCGAAAAAATGTCCTTGTTTTGGTGGGCGCAGGAAAGGTGCCGCGCGAGGCATACGAGCTTGCGGACTTCAACTTGGCTGTTGGAAATCATCCGCACTCTGAAGTTGCTGCCCTCGGGATGTTTTTGGACCGGTTTTTCTCAGGCAGACAGCTGGCAAAGAAGTTCGGAGGGAAATTGAAAATAGCGCCGAATAAGTGCGGCAAGGTCGTTGTTCGTGTGTAAATGCGACGAAAGAATATATATGCTGCCGACCGTAAATGAAGTTGTGAATTTTGATGCCTAGTAAAAAATTTCGGCAGAAATTTTTTAGCAGCCGAGCAGGCACGCTCGGCTCCAATAAAAAGTCTCTCGCAAAACGCAAGAGCAAGGCTTCAGCACACAAACCGAAAAGGACGGCGGCGCCCGCGTTGGGGCCGCAGGCAAAACGGCATTCTTCTTCTGCAAAACCATCTTTCCAAAAAAAGAAATCCAACCCGGACATAATCGTCAAGAGGTCTGCCTACTCGAAAAATGCGCGCGCAGCGGTGCTTGCCTCTGCAGCAGCAAGGCAGCAGCTCATAGACATGGGCGGTGAAAACACAATCGCAATCATCCGTGAATTTGACCGAGACATGAGTGATGAGGAGCTTGCGCGCAAGACTGGAATCAAAGCGAGTGATGTTAGAGTGGTGCTCAATCGCCTGCACAGCTACGGGCTGTTTGCCTACACCCGCGTGCGCGATAAGGACAGTGGTTGGTACTCATATATTTGGAAGATGAGTGAGGAACGCCTGCGCGAGGTTGCGGGCGGCGCGGAGGGCGCACCAGAGGCAGTGGCAGGTGGAGAGGAAACTGTGAATAGCGAAGACTACCTGCAGAAAAACATCCTACAGCGCGGGCAGAACGAGCAGTCGTTGGACGAGAGGCGGCTGCAAGACATTGGAACTCTCGTTTCTGAGAGAAAACGGAGATAGCGCGCCTTGCGGCGCTACTAAAGCCTTTTAAGTACGTCTTATTCTAATCGGTTAGGAAGCGGGATAGGGTAGTTTGGAGTGCCCGCTGGGCTCATAACCCAGAGATCAGTGGAAATTGTTGCGGCCTACTTTGCACGCGCTGCGGCTGTTGCTGAATTCAAATCCACTTCCCGCTATTTTTCTTTTTTTTGTTTATGCCCAGTTTTAGCGCCAGCCTGTTGCTGCCCAGACCCCCAAACTTCCACTATTAAGAGAGGTGTTTGGTGTTTTGTTTGTTATGTAACTATAGTTACATACTGCTACACCCGATTTAAAATTAATTTCATATTTAACGCCGAAAAATTAAACCCAGTCTATCACAGATTAACGGAAGTCCACTGGTGGGGGGGGTGCGGCTGCTAACGGGCAAACTGCTCGCGCTAAGGGAAACAAAACAACAAAAGAAGAAACAAAAGCGAAAACAACCTCACGCATCAAGACCTGCGGCAGACGTGGCGCCTTTTGTGACGACCACCACGTCCTCGACAGACTTCACGCTCTTGTAAAGCACGGATTTGTCGCGGAGGATTCGCTTCGCCTCATCCTTTGAAACGGAGTTCAAAGGCTCCATAGTCAAGCGTATGACTTCGCCCTTTTCAAGGTCAAGAAGGATTTCCTGCACGCGCCCGAGGAACTTGCCACCGTCCGTGTAGATGTCCATCCCGTAAATTTTCGAAACTTTCATTGCCATAAATATCACCTTAGGTCTGCCCCGCGCTTTCTTCTCGGTTCGAATTTAAAAAACTTCCTTATTTCTCCCGTTTCGTGATGTAGTCGGCAAGCTCGTAAAGCACTTGCCTTGCGGGCGTTTTTGGCAGTACTTTCAACCGTGCCTTTGCTGTGGCAATTCTGCGGTCTGCGGTCTTCATGGCTGAGGCAACCGCCCCCGAGTCCTTCAAAAGGCCGATTATCTCAGAAACATCTCTTCTGCTCTTCTTCTCCTTCCTCAAAAGCCAGCCAAGCCGGCTCTTCTCCTTGCCAGAAAGCATGGCCTGCGCGCGTATTGTGATGAGCGTTCGCTTGCCCTCCAAAATATCTCCACCAATCTCCTTGCCGTATTTTTTCTCATCACCGACAATATTCAACACATCGTCTGCGATTTGGAAGCCAACGCCTATCCCAAACCCAAAATCAGAAAGCGCGCGGCGCTGTTCGGCGCTCCCGCTCCCCAATATCCCCCCGACCTCGCACGCGGTGGCAATAAGTGCGCCAGTCTTGCCTTCCACAACCCTGAAATAATCCTCTTCTGTCACATCCCACTTTTTGGCGTTGTACCAGCCGAGCTCAATTGCCTGCCCTTCAAGAACTTGTGTGAAACCTGCCAACAACTGCTGGAGGGCAGCCTCTTTTTTTGGGTGCTGCAGTTCCATGGCTTCCTTCCAGACCATCATGAACAGCCCGTCTCCGGCATTAAGCGCAAGCGGCACGCCGTATTTCATGTGCATGCAGGGCTTGCCCCTGCGCAAAAGCGAGCAGTCCTCAATATCATCATGAATTAGGGTGAAATTATGGAACATCTCAATTGCGGCAGCAGCGTGCAAGGCGTCTTCCGGCTTGCCTCCGACGGCGCTGCAGGAAACAGTGCAAAGCGCGGGTCGGAGGAGCTTGCCCTCAATAGAGAGGAATTCGGAAAGCAGTCCATAAACCTCGAACGGTCTTTTTTGCGCGCCGAAAAGCTTGGTAAGGCGCTGCCTCACCGGGCGGTTTATCTTTGCAAGCGCAGCCTCGATACTGTTTGCCATGGGGTCACAATCGGTCTCTTGTCTTGGTATGGAACACCCGCAGGTGTTTTATACTCTTCTTTTTACAAACGCCAATGCGCGGGCCCATAGCTCAGCTTGGTAGAGCAGTGGACTCTTAACGGGAAACCACCTAGCTAAACAAGAGCCTGGTTTCCTTTACCTTCCTTGGAAGGGAGCCATCCACGTGTCGAGGGTTCGAAAAACATTTTCCGTCGTTCCGAAAAGCGTTTACGGAAATCGGAAATCCCTCTGGGCCCGCTTTCTCCTCA
>JAWBPP010000007.1:18731-29706 GCA_038824715.1 Candidatus Anstonellaceae archaeon | reverse complement strand
GCGAAAATAGGCAAAAAATATGATAAAATAACGAAATTAGCAGAAAGGAGAATAGAGCTGACAGCTGTTTGCTGTAAAATTTCTTTACAGCAGGGGGATATTTGGCTGATTGGAAACTGACTCTGGCGAAATCAATCGCATTATAATATTGTCTAGCCATTGAAACGGACGTGATTCTTATGGCAACTGCACAAGACGACCTGAACGCCCGCGCAATTGAAATGCACAGGAAAAACCGGGGGAAGCTCGAGGTGAGAAGCAAGGTGGATGCGAAGAACAAGGAAGGGCTTTCGCTCGCTTATACGCCGGGCGTTGCAGCAGTGTGCAGGGAAATAGCCGCAAAGCCCGATGCTGTTTATGATTTGACGCTGAAGTGGAATTCCGTCGCTGTTGTGTCCGATGGCACGCGCGTGCTTGGGCTGGGGAACATCGGCCCGCACGCGGGTTTGCCTGTAATGGAGGGCAAGGCGGTGCTTTTCAAGTCCTATGCGAATGTGGATGCATTTCCCATCTGCCTTGACTGCCACTCTGTAGAGGAGATTGTGAATGCTGTGAAGTGGATTGCGCCCTCTTTTGGCGGCATAAATCTTGAGGACATTGAGTCGCCCAAGTGCTTTGAGGTGGAGCGGAGGCTCAAGGAGGAATTGGGCATACCTGTTTTCCATGACGACCAGCACGGAACAGCAGTCGTGGTTCTTGCCGGGCTGAAAAACGCGCTGAAGGTGGTGGGCAAGAAAAAGGAAAATGTGAAAGTCGTGGTGGCTGGCGCAGGCGCTGCTGGCGATGCGATTGCGAGGCTGTTGGTGCAGGAAGGCATTGGCGAAGTGCTTGTGTGCGACAGCAAGGGGATTCTTTCCGAGGGGGACGCTTCGCTTAAAGACAACAAAGTGAGCCTTGCCAAGATAACGAACAAGCGCAAGCTTTGTGGAACTCTTGCAGATGCGCTTAATGGCGCGGATGCGCTTGTGGGCTGCTCTTCGCCGAATATCGTGGATGCAAAAATGGTGCAGGGCATGGCTTCGTCGCCGATAATTTTTGCGCTATCAAATCCGATACCGGAGATTGACGGGGCGAAAGCGAAGGCGGGCGGAGCTGCAGTGTACGGCACTGCGCGCGCGGATTTGCCAAACCAGGTGAACAACGTGCTTGGCTTCCCGGGGATTTTCCGGGGCGCGCTTCTGGTCCGTGCCACGCAGATAAACGAGAGGATGAAGCTTGCTGCCTCTGAAGCGCTGGCAGGCGTGCTTTCGGAAGGCGAGCTGTCGGCAGAATGCGTGCTTCCGCTCCCGTTTGACAGGAGGGTTGTTCCTGCTGTTGCGACTGCGGTTGCCAAAGCCGCGATGGAAAGCGGAGTTGCGAGGCTGGAGAAAAGCGAGGAAGAGATGAAAGACGAGCTGGAGTCCCTTGGACTGCTTTGAGAGAAACCGGCGACAAAGGCGAGCGCAGAATAAAGGGCGAATTGACAACGCCGTGGCTTCTTTAGATTGAGGCAAGCAAAATCGCAACCCTTTTTAAGCGCAATCTGCACAGCCCTTACGGGTGAGAAGGATGAGATTTGCTTCTGCGTTTGTAATGATGGCGCTTGCTTTGGCGACAGTGAATTTTGCTGGCTTCACCTACCTTTACTCGTTCAACGGGTCAAACGCAGATGACAGCACGGATTATTTTGCAATGGGGCGGCCTGTCGGCTTGCTGCATCTGAACGGCAGGCTCTATGTTGCTGACAACGACAGGAACGCACTTTACATATTCAACGGAACGTTGCGCGAGAGGATGGCAGGGGCTTCAGGAGGGGCAGGAGTTGCGCTCACCAACCCCATGCGCGTGGCAAGCAATGGGGAGAAGGTATTCGTCACTGACGGGCTTAGCGGGAAACTTGCGACTTACAACCCCCTGACCAGGCAGATGGACGAATGGAACAGCGCAAGCAACCTCAAGCAGGCAAGCGGGGTCGCATTCGACAGCGAATATGCATACATCACTGACATGACAGACGGCAGGATTTACGCTTTCTCCCTGGCACGCAGGGCATACGACCGCATCGTTATCGAGAAAGGCGAGACAGACGGGCTTCTTTTGCAGCCTGCGGACATAGAATACTACCAGGGGAAATATTTCGTGACAGACAAGGCGAAGAGCCTTGTGAATGTCTACGACCAGAATTTCACATTCCTAAATGCGTTTGGCAGGGGGAGAGGGGGAGTGACACTGAACAGCCCGCAGGGAATTGAAGTGCATATGGACAGAGTGTATGTGGCAGACACGAACGCGCAACGAGTGGTGGCATTCACTCTTGACGGATACCCTGTGCAGGTTCTTGATTCCGATACGCCCGGAGCCAACTTCTCCTTCCCGCAGGACATCGCATTGGAGGGGGGCACGATTTACGTTGCGGATACCGAAAATGGGAGGGTGATTGCATTTTCAGTGAACGAAAGCAGCGGAAACGATTCTGTAAGACAGCTGCTTTCGGCTGCAAATGAATCCCTTGTGAAGCTCACCCAAATCCAGGCTGTTGCAAGCAAGCTCGGGCTGGAATTCAACCTCACCAATGCAGCAGGGCAGCTTTCCGCAGCGCAGGTGGATTACCAGCAATACGCGTTTTCAAGCGCAGCCTCGCTTGCACAGCAAGTCATAGACTCAGCCAATGCGCAGCAGGCTTCGCTTTCGCAAAAAGTCACGCTCAAGATAAGGCAGATAGTTAAGGATGAGAAGGAGAAAGTGGCGCCTTACAGGCAGGTTACCCAAGCCGACCTTGTTGCAAAGCTCGCACAGATAGACAACATGTTTGCAGACATAGAGGCAAAGCTTGCGGCAAAGTCCTACAATCTTGCGGCAGATGCAGCGCTCGGCTTGCCGCTTCTGACGGACAGGTTCGCGGAAAGCGGAAAGAAGGCAGCCATGAGCGACCAGGAGAAGGCGAGGGCAGAAGCGGCCAGCGGAATGCAGGTGGAGCTTGAGGCGCTATCTGCAAAAATCGGCAGGCTGAAGGAAAAGGCGGCTGCATATCGGCAAGAGCTGAACCTGTCCAATACTGAAAGCATGGTGGCAGCTGCGAAGGATTACCTTGCAAAGGAGGATTATGGGGCGGCAAACCGCTCGATTGAGCTTGCCATCACCGAAGTTGCAAGCTATGATGCGGCTCTTGCCTCCGCACAGGCCGAAATAGACGCTGCGCTTGCGAACATAACGCTCATGGAGTTTTCCTTCAACGCAAGCGCATCAAAGCCTGCGCTCCTGCCTGCAGATATTGGCGCTGAGAGGAAGGCATTTGCAGATGCGAAAGACACTGCCTACTCGAATTCCCAGCTTGCGATTGCAATGGCAAAGCAGGCACTTGATTCCGGAGAGGCAAAGCTGAAGGGCGCGCAGACCATGTCTGTTGCTGTTGCTGCGCTTTTGGTTCTGTTCGGAGCAGCTGCGCTCATCGCATTGATGTTCTTTTTGCATTTGAGGCACAGGAAAAGGGCTGCGCATGAGCAGAGGCAGGAAAGCGAGCGCGCGATGCCTCCGATTGAGCCTGAGCCGCCCAAGCAGCAGCCAAAGAAAGGCAGGCAAAAATAGGGCCAGCAGAAAGAGGGCGCATGCATGAATTCGAACATTGCAGGGAATGCCAAGACCGGGCTGTCCGCGCTTTCCGCGCTTCTTTCCCTTGCAGGCATGGCCCTTTGCATAGGGGCCCTGATAGCATCGCTTGTTTTCCTGCAGGGAATTGAGGCAACAGTTTCAACGCAGATTGATTCAGTGGCAGCTGCAGCAGGAAGCCTGAAAGACGTTGCAGCGCCTGCCGCAGACTCTGCGCAAAATGCCACGCTGGCAATTGCATCCGCTTCGCAGGCCATGAAAAATTACGCGTCCGTGAGCGGAAATTTGTCCGATTCCATGGCGACCATCGCCGCAGTGCCGCCATTTTCCCTTGATGCTCGGTTTGCATCTGCGGCAAACGGAATGAAGGAAGCATCAAGATCCTTTTCCGATGCAGCAACAAACATGAACTCCACAGCCGAGTCTGCAACGCAGGCTGCAACTGCGCTTCGCAAGGCAAGCGATGAGGTGGAGAATGTTAAGGCGAGACTCACTGGCGCAAAGCAGGAACTGTCTTCCGCGATTGGCACGCTCAGGCTCGCGCTTATTGCAGGAGGGCTTGCCCTCTGCGCACTTTTCTCCTCAGTGCTTCTGCTTTCTGCTTCTAACATTGCAGAAAGGTTTTTGGGGAAGAAGAATGCGGACCGGGAAGAGAAAGCGGAGAAATAGTCTGCTTGGCGCCCGTTCAAAAGGCAAGAATTGTTTTGTGCTGTTTTCCATTCTGAATTTCGGGCAGTTAGCGCCCATTCAGGATGTCAAGAATCCTTTTGTGCTGCCTTCCGTTGGAGGCGAGGAACCTTTTTGTCTCAAGCGACCAGGGCTTGCCTTCCAAATCAGTCACTTTCCCTCCCGACTGCTCCACGATGAATGCGCAGGCTGCAAAGTCATAGGGCTTGAGCTTGAAGTGCATGGCTGCATCCGCCATGCCGCAGGCAACATAGCCCATGTCGTAAATAGCCGAGCCCAAAAAGCGCGTATGCTGGCTCATCTTTTCAATCTTGACAAGAGCTGGCAAAAAGCCCTGCTCTTCTATCGTGTGTATGCGGCTGTCGCAAAGCAAGAAGAAATCCTCGAGCCGTTCGGTTTTGCTCACGCTGATGCGCCTGCCATCCATTGTTGCGCCCTTGCCTTTTTCGGCATAGAAAAGCATCTGTTGCGGAGTGAAATATATGCCGCCTGCTGTCGGTTTTCCTCCGGAAAAATGTGCAATTGACACGCCCCAGAGCGGCATCCCCTGTATGAAGTTGTGCGTGCCGTCAATGGGATCGATTACGAAAAGCGAATCTGCAAGAATGTCGTCTGTGGAGTAGGATTCTTCTGAAAGAACAATGGAATCCGGATACTGCTTGCGGATGCGCGAGACTATGAGCTTTTCTGCTGCAAGGTCTGCGCTGGTAGCGGCATTGTTGCGGGCTTTCATCTTTATGCTAAGCCCCGCCTTCCTTGCGCGCATTATTGCAGCCGAGGCGTCGACTAGGCAGGAATGGATGAACTTTTGCATGGAAGGCATGATAGGGGAAAGAATGCAAAGAATAAAAAGCGAACGAAAAATTGGCGGAAAAGAACAAATGGGGACAAAAAGGCGAGAAAAACTGCAGATGAAACTGAAGTGGCGAAAGAAAAAATTGCAAAGCGAAAAAAAATGAAAAGAAGAAAAAAGAAGGGGCTCACTTCGCCAAAAGCGCGTCTATCTGGGCCTTGAGGCCAGTGTATTCTGGCGTGGACATCTGGTTGTTCACTGCGAATGTCGGGGTGCCGCGCACTCCAACTGCGTTTGCCTGCGAGTTGCTTGTTGACACCTGCCCGTTGTATTTGCCAGAGTCAACGCAGTCAGTGAACGCCTTGGTTGAAAAGCCTATTTCCGCGCCGAATTTCTTCAGGTTGGCCTTGGAATACACCCCTGCGTTCTCGTCACCCTGCTCCTGGAAAATCTTGTCGTGCATCTTGAAGAACCCCTCGTCGCCGGCTATTTCGCGCGCGCAGAATGCTGCGTTTGCTGCATCCACGCTTTCCTGGCCAAGGAAGGCCATCGGGTGGAAGACGAACCTGATTTTGTTTGTCTTTGCGTATTCCTCGATTATTTTTTTGGAGGTCCCACGGATGGGTGCGTATTGCGCACCGCCCAAATCACGGCCGAACACTATCCCGCAGAACGGGCACTGGAAGTCCGCAAATTCAACAACTGTGACTTTTGCGTCCTTGGGGCCTATTGCAGGGTCGGACGAGACGAATGACCAGTCGCCGGCAGGTGCTGGAGGGGCGACTGTCCCTCCGTTGCCTGTGCCACCGCCACCGGTTCCTCCGGTTGCAGCAGGGGCTGAAAGCTTCAATTTGGAAATCGCATCAGAAAGACCGTTCACGCTCACATAAACTGTTGCGGATACGAGGAGAGCGGCAAGTATCACTGCTATGCCTATTACATACTCGCCTTTCTCCAGTGCATCAGAACCTTTGTCAGCCATCAATACACCTCCCGATAATACGATGGTGTGGCAGATATCGCGGGAAATTATATAAATGCGCTTACTTTTGATCGGCTGGAAAAACTCATGTTTTTATATCATGCATCCGTTCGCTTACCATGCGCTCTCTTTCTGCATTCGAGCTCACTCCGCAGCGTGCGAAGGAGCACGAATGGCTGCTCTCAAACGGTGCAGGAGGGTATTCGTTTTCAACAGCAATAGGGATGAATACAAGAAAATACCATGGGCTACTTGTTGCGCCGCTTTCTGCGTCTGGCGCAGGCAACAGGCATGTTCTTCTTTCAAAAGTCGAGGAAACTGCGGAGTGCAACGGCAAGCAATACCCCCTTTCCACCAACGCCTACCCGGGAACTGTCTATCCCACAGGATTCATGCACCAGATCGGATTTTCGTTCGGAAGGCACCCTGCATTCACCTATTCGCTTGACGGCGCCAGGCTTGAAAAGTCGGTGAGGATGCTGCACGGCAAGGACGCAGTTGTTATTTCCTATCGCTTGGCATCTGGCAGTGAAACGCAGCTTTCCATACGCCCAATGCTTTCATTCAGGCAGATACACGCTGATCCGAAAACCGAGATAGCGGAGATTCCTTTCTGGGAGGACCGTTACGGGTTTGAAACGAGAAAGCCTTCAGCTTCAATGCGCATGTGCGCATCAGCAGGGAAATTTTCCGCAGCGCCGCTGAAATACTACAACATGGTTTATCCTGAGGAGCGGGAGCGTGGCTATGCGTTTTCGGAAACGCTCTTTTCTCCAGGCGAATTTTCCGCACGGCTGAAAATTGGGGACGAGCTCCACCTTTGCGCCTCACGAGAAATGCTTTCGCCTTCCGAAGCGCTTGACATACTGGACAGGCAGGAATTCCGCTTTTCCCACCTTGCGCGCGAGCATTGCCAATTGAACGGGATGGAGCGGACGGATTTCGGAGATGAATTGCTGTTTGCAGCAGACTCGTTTGTCGGGATACGGGGAAGCAGCCACTTCATAATTGCAGGATTTCCCTGGTTTTCCCCATGGACGCGCGACAGCATGATTTCGCTTCCAGGGCTGCTCCTTTGCACAGGAAGACATGCGCTTGCAAGGGAAATCCTCTCTTCGCATGCAAAGCTGCTGCAGGATGGGCTGCTTCCGAACTTCGTTGACGGGGCTGGAAAGCCGCACTACAATTCCGCGGACGCCTCGCTTTGGTTCATCAATGCAGTGCGGGAATACACACAGGCGACCGGAGACTTCGAGTTTGTCAAGAGCAGGCTTTGGAAGCCCATGCGGGAGATGATTTTATCCTATGTCCATGGGAACTCTCTTGTCGAGATGGATTCGGACTGCCTCATTTCTGTGAAGGAACCGTCCGCGACCTGGATGGATGCGAAGGTGGGAGGCAAAGCTGTGACCCCCAGGAAGGGGAAGCCCGTGGAGATAAACGCGCTTTGGCATTCAAACCTTTGCTTTGCAGGCGAGCTTGCAGTTAGGTTTTCGGACATGAAAGCGCACGAGCTTGCCTCCGAAACTTCGCAGGGAGTGCGCGAATCCTTCAGCAAGTTCATGATTGCAGGCGAGGGAGGCATGTTCGATATCATCGAGCCAAACGACCCCACAGTCCGCCCAAATCAGATTTTCGCTGTCTCCCTGCCGCATTCTCCCATCAATGAGATACAGCGCAAGCACGTCTTCAACCTTGTTCGCTCGCGGCTCTACACTCCGCTTGGCTTGCGCACCCTTCCTGCTGATGCGCAAAATTACCATGAGAAATACGAGGGCAGCCAGGAGAAGAGGGATGCCGCCTACCATCAGGGCATGGTCTGGCCATGGCTGCTGGGCGCGTTTTTTGACGCGCAGCTTTCCGTTTACCCCGATTCGGACAGGCAGGTGCTTGCCGCGCTCAAGCCTTTTTCCGAGGCAATGAACGCTGGCTGCCTTGGGACTGTGCCAGAAATCTACGAGCCTGCCACCATGAAGCCTGCGGGCGCGGTGAGCCAGGCATGGAGCGTTGCCGAAGTGCTGCGGATTTACACTAAAGTGAAAAGGACAAAAACCGCAACTGACAGGATTGCAGCACGGAATGCCGCATTGGCTGTGAAAATTTAGGGAAGCAGCAGCTCTTCGTATTTTTGCCCATCTTCCATCCGCATGCTTCTTCGTGCTGTTTTTCAGAGAAGTTTCAGTTTGTTTGTGTATTTGTCTATCTTCGACTCTTCAGCAGGGCCTGCGCCAAAGCAGGTGACTGTCCCTGGCTCTACTTGCGTGTGGCCCGCGTCTTGGATTAGGGCACAGGGGATTTCTCTTTTCATCTGTTCGTAGAGTTGCAGCAGCTCGCCTTCGCTTGCCACTTTGAGCACCACTTTTTTCTGCCCCTCTGCTTCCCATTTCCTTGCGGCGAGCTTGTCTGAGAGCTCTGCCTTGCGGAAGGCTGAAAGGGATGCGTGCGCGACCTGCGCCGCCATTTTCCCCTTGCCAAGCCCGAGATCTGCACGGATTATTATCGCCTGCTTGAAAGCCATGGGGATAAAAAGCGAACCGAAGATTATATGCTTATGCTTGAGGAAGGCCTGAGGCAAATCGCCGAGAAAATATCCGCAACCGAATCAGCGCGAGCGGAATTGGCAAAGCGGTTGCGCTTCAACTCAGGCAAGATGGAGTATGCGGAAACGCTTGAGAAGGAATTGGTTTACCCTGTGTCGCCAGTGAGCGTGGACGGGAAATTCGCGGCAACTGACAGCAGCATTGCTGGCGAGGAATTGCACGGGTTTGATTTCCTGCTGCTTCGTGCCGTTGGCGTTCTCTTCGAATACCGCGCATCAAAAGTGGTGTCGCACAGATATTTCCCGTCCGCGGTTCCGAAGCTGGAATACGATATGCGAAGCGGGCTCGATTCGCACGACGTGATGTGGCACAAGTCATTGTTCAGGCTCAGGTGCGAACTTTCCTGCTCGAGGCAGCTCATTGAAAAGCACTCTCCAATTTGCCTTCTTATGGACGGCTCGATTGCCCCGCTGCTTTCTGACAAGCCATCGGAGGAGTCAGAAATCCGCCCGCTTTACGACGAAGTGGTGCAGGAATACCGCTGGCTTTACGAGACCGCGTGGAAATCCGGCTGCACGCTTCTTGGAGTGATAAAAGACAGCAGAAGCAAACGATTCATTGAGATTGTACAGAAGCACTCGCAGAATGAGCCCGGCTTTTTGCACACCACAGACACGAATTTCCTGTACCATATGCTTGAGGCGGGCGAGAGGACGTGCGCGTTTTCCTATTCGGCTTCGCCTGCAAAGCACCAGGTGCTCAAAGACTTGGGGAATTGGTCTGAGAAGATACTTTCGTTCTACCTAAAGCCCGTGAGGGATGACAGGCCGCTTCGTGTGGAATTCCTGTCAGGGCAAAAAACTTTCAGCGAGGTTGCGTCCATTGCGCATTCTCTTTCAAGAGCGCACAAGGCGTATGCATACCCTGCCATACTCATTGAAGCTGACTTGCGGGCTGCTCTTGACGAGAACGAGTTTGAGCGCGCCTATGGCAGCCTGTTCGCAAAATTGGGGAGGAGCGGCTCCCTGATGAGATTGAGAAGGAATGAGCGGCCTTTCAGATAGCTTACGCCTACAGCGCCAACAAGTTTGGCTTGGAGAATGCCGAGAAATTCGTGAACGAGGCCATCAGCATTTCGGTTTGCATCCCTTCCAGTGCGCTGAAAAAGCTATTCCCGAGGGAGCCGATTCGGACGAATCCATGCCATATCGACTGTGGCTGGAAGAATTGGCAGTCACGGCAAAGAAGCCGATTGGTGGCCCTAAAAGCCAAATAATTATTAAGCGAGCGCAAGCTAGTCTTTCCCGTGCGAGGTGGGTCTCATGGATGGTATAGGAAGACCCGTAGAAGAAGGCAAGGAATACGATGTCACAATCGACGCGAAAGGCGCCAAGGGGGACGGGATTGCGCACGTGGACGGGTTTGTGATTTTCGTCCCGAACGCGTCAGCCGGAGAGAAGGTGCGGGTGAAGATAACCGTTGTCAAAAGGACTTTTGCCATTGGTGAAAAAGTATAGGCAGGTAGAATGTTGTGTGCGGCATAATAGGTTACATAGGCTACCGAAAGGCATCAGAGGTAATACTTGGCGGCCTCCGCAAGCTTGAATACCGGGGCTATGACTCTGCAGGCATTGCGACGTTGGATGGAGGCAGCATTTCCTCCATAAAAGACATTGGAAGGATTGACGACATACACAGGCAGAAGGATTTCCTGCAGTTGAAAGGGAGCATTGGCATTGGACACACACGGTGGGCCACCCATGGCGGAGTCACGCAGAAAAATGCGCATCCCCACTCGGACTGCTCTGGAAAAATATTCGTGATACACAATGGCGTTATTGAGAATTTCGATGAACTTCGTAGCGAGATGGAGAAGAAAGGGCACAAGCTAACGTCCGAGACCGATACAGAACTGGTGGCGCATTTGATTGAAGAGGAGCACCGGAAGGAAAAGGATTTTGGAAAAGCGTTTGAAACTGCAATCTCCAGGCTGTCAGGCTCATGGTCATTGGTTGTTCTGCACAAGGGAGCGCAGGAGATACACCTGTCCCGTAACGGCCCTCCTCTTGTGCTCGGCATAGGAAAAAACGAGATGTTCTGCGCAAGCGATGTGCCTGCGCTTTTGCCTTACACTAAGCAGGTTATTTTCATAGAGGACGGAGATAGGGTTGAGATAACCGCGGACGGGTTTGAGGTTTTTGCAGGCGGAAAGAAAGTGCAGCGTAAGGAGCACACCATAACTTGGACGGCCGAGATGGCTGAGAAGGGAGGCTATGCGCACTTTTGCCTCAAGGAAATATTTGAGCAGCCCTCCAAAGTCCGCGAGGCGCTCGCCGCAGATGTGAGTTCTGCGGTGGAAATGCTTCGCGGGAACGAGAGCGTTGCCGT
>JAWBPP010000007.1:0-18721 GCA_038824715.1 Candidatus Anstonellaceae archaeon | reverse complement strand
GGGCTGGTTTTCAAGTCCCTTCTGCAAAAAAAGCTCGGGATTTCCTGCGATGTGATTATCGGCTCGGAATTTGCATACGCAAGCACGGGAAGAGAGAAAATCGTGGTTGCGATTTCCCAGTCAGGAGAAACTGCTGACACGCTTTCCGCAGTGAAGCTTGCAAGGAAAAGAGGCGCGAAGATAATTGCGGTCACAAATGTTGTGGGAAGTTCGCTTTACAGGCAGGCAGATGCCAACGTCGTCATAGGAGCTGGGCCTGAACTTGCCGTAGTTGCGACAAAATCCTTCACCTGCCAGATAGCCGCGCTTTCGAAAATTGCGCTTTCGCTTTGCGGAGACAAAAAAACGCTTGAAGAACTGAAAAGCGCATCAGAACAGATTGAAAGCGTGCTTGACAGGGCGCCTGAGATAGAGAAGCTCGCCGACATGCTGGTGACGCGCCGCGACTTTTTCTTCATAGGCCGAAGCCTTTCCTTCCCATCTGCGCTTGAAGGCGCGCTCAAGCTCAAGGAGATAACCTATTTGCACGCAGAGGCATACGCAGCAGGCGAGCTCAAGCACGGGCCGCTTTCGCTTCTTGAGAAGAACGTTGTGGTGGTTGCGCTTGCCCCAGCTGACGAGACATTTGCAAAAACCATGTCCAACATACAAGAATGCAAGGCAAGGAACGCAGAGCTTTTCGTCCTTTCAGACAGCAAGGAAGCGCTTGCCAAAGCTGCCTTGCATTTCCGGATGCCAAAAGTCGCACCAGAGGCAATACCGATAGTTTATGCGGTGCCGCTGCAGCTTCTTGCCTATTACATGGCAGTGAAATTGAAGCGCGACCCTGACAAGCCCAGGAATCTGGCGAAGTCAGTCACAGTCGAATAGCAAGAAAGAGAGCTGATCTTACCTGTAAAGGAATACACTTACCCTGAGTGGGACTTTTTTGCCTGTTGCAGAGTCATAGATTGTCGCGCCCCGATGCGCCACAACCACTTCCACATTACTTGAGGCAGCATAGGAGCTGTTGCCTATTGCCGCTCTGTAGCCGCCTGTTTCAACATCGCTTTGGTTGATGAGAATATAGTAGTTGAAGCCAGAGGTGCGAAGCAGCCTTCCCATGCGCACATAATCTACTGACGGGTCGGCAAATGCCTGAAGCCTGGACACCTTGCTGTCGTCAAGTTCATTTCCGACTCCAGTTCCAATCCCAATCTCCTTTATGTCATTCGGATCGCCATTCTGCCAGTTTGCAGGCACGCCAGGGGACATCAGCGTTTCCGACACACGGAGCGCATCAGCGTACATAGGGTTTGCGCGCGACTCGATTATCGATTGCGCGGAAAACCAGTAGCCCAGTAAGGAAGAAATGGCGATCACTATCATTACTGTTGCAACAATCGCATCGAATGAGAAATACTGCCCTCGCATAAAATCAACCTTTCGTGAAATGTATTGTGCCATTTTTGTTTGTCATGTTCAGGGTTCCGATTGTGGAATTCACCACTATGAAATTTGATGCATCTGTCGAAATGTAGTTTGCAGATGGAGTGAGGTTGTACGCTGCAGTTACAGTGAGAGCAGAAGCTGTGAGCTCCTGCCCTGAAGGCCCTTTCCAGTTCACATAGACCAGCCCGCTTTCCTTAGCTGTTGGGCCAGTTATCCTGCTTATGGTCATGGTGTAGGGCTTCCCGAGGAGCATGGGCGTTATCTGCACGCTTTGCGAAAAGCCGCTTCCTGCAATGAACGCAGTGTTTATCTGGTCTGACAGCTGGAAGGCAAGCTCCTGTGCGAACGAGCGCTCTGCCCTTGAAACCTCCTGCGCCTGGAGCTGGAAGAAAACTGCGACTGCGGCGACAAATGTGAACAGGAAGAATGCTGCGTACGCCAAAAGTTCGATGGCTGCTTGCGCTTTGCTCTCGCTCCTCGCGCGGCCAATCGATGCGACTGCTGCTTGTGCGCCCATATTTACCACTTGGCTAGCCGTACCTTATTTCAACCGTGTTGTTTGCCGAATTGTAGACCATGTCTATTTTCTGCAAGCCAGCCCCGCGCTTGCCTGAGAGGTTGCCAGACAGGTTTGCGATGCTGGGGCTGACTATGTCGAGCTTTCGCCCGTCTGCATCTATTGTGAGAACTACAAGCCCTTCTGACACCGAGCCGTTGAGCACGCCCTGGGGGTAATTGACCACTATGCTTTTTTTCGCGCCAGGGCCCTGCAGATACACTTCGCCTGAATAATCCGCGATTGCGCGCGTTGCCGACTTTGCCTGCGCAATCGAGCTTTTCCCAAGCTCGTTGCCCGAAGTTGAAAGGAAAAGCAAGGCGAGGGGAACTATGAAGATGAGCGCAAAACCCACAAGCACTAGAGTTTCCGCTGCCGCTTGCCCTCGCAAGAAGCCAATGCTAGCGCTTGATTCCGCTTGGCTGCGCATCACGGCGCATCTGTTGTTTGCAGGAGTGTTCTTTGCCATTTGTCCACTATCCGCAGGGAGATTGGAAGGTGTTGCTCGCGTTGCAGGAGATTGCTGACAAGCCATACTGCCCGATTGAATCCACATGCAGCTTGAATTTGCCTAGCCCCTCTTTTGTTGCATTCTCGTTTGAGTCAGCGCACATTATCTTATCTCTGCATCCAGGCATGCCCTTGATTTTCATTACTTGTTGGGGGATTGGGGCTGGACCTTGAGTGTAAAAGTCCCTGTCAAGGCGAGGATAGGCATCGTATATGTCCCGCTGCAAATCCTCCTTGCCGCCAGCCCACTGGCCGACCACGAATGTCTCAATTCCAAGCACGCTGTTGTTGTATAGCCCTGGAACGAACGCCTCGCGTAGCATGCGCTGGAAGAACGACGGGCCGTTGCCCTTGACATAAAATCCGCATGTGGTTGCGTCGCGAAGCGCAGTGAGGTCATAGACCCTGTGGTAATCCCCAAGTAGGTCGCTTGGAGTCGGGTTTTCAACATTGTCTTTTGAGTTGTCAATAAGCGCGTAATATTTGGAAATTCTCGGGCGAGGTTCTAGGTAGGTGGCCTCCACCGCGTTACCCAGGATACTTGAGCTGACAATGAACGGCTTGGAGGTCCGGTTGTCAGGGTGCACATCTGACTGCTTGGAGCAGCCCGCCTGCTCTGAGGAGTAAGAACGTATGCAGTTGAGGCAGCGCGTTTCCTGCGTAACGTTGAAAGAGCAGCCGCCTTCTGTTATGTTGTAGGTGGTCGTGCCCGGATCTTCCGTAAGGATTACTGCCCCATAGGCGCTTGCAACCGCAGGCAGGTTGTCTTCGAAGTCAGTGACGAGTATGTATTGCGAAATGTAGGGGGATTCGCTATTGGCAATGCCTGGGTCGAATATTCCTTCGCCAGGGTAGTCCTCGGTTGTCGGCCCGAAGAACCAGCCAAAGCCCTTGCTGCCGTTGAGGATGCGGATTGGTTTCAGGTCAGAAGGCACTGAATAGCGTTGATTCTGGAAGATTTGCTTTTCTGATGCAGCTGAGCGCACAATTCCCCGGTGCTCCATGTCACCTCGGGTGATTGAAGGGTCGATAAATCCGCTTATTGGGAAGCTTGCATCTCCTTTCAGGGTTTTTGACTGGCGCATTGTTCCTTCGATGTCGGAGATGTTCATGTCCATCTCAAAGTGCGTCTTGATGGTCCATGGGTCTGGCTGGTAGATTGAGAAGTTCTTTATGTCCGAAAACGATGCGGAAAAGCCCATGGCGTTTGCAGCTGTGCGAACCTTTTCCTGCCACGAACGAAGAGTGTATGAGGAATTTTCCTGAGCAGTATAGGTTATTCCCTCCAAAATTGCATCTGGCTTTGCTGTGCCGTTGAACATCAGGCTGCGCAGGGAATCTTCCACTATCCCGACTCCTTTATTGTCAGTACCGTATTTCTGCGGGGCGCCTGCAAGCCCGTGGAGCGGGCTTGTGGAAGTGTAGTTGGCGAGCCTGTAAACCGCGAAGAATGCTGACGCGTTCGCAAAGTCGGACATGGACTTGTCCGAAATTGATGAGAGCACAAGCCTCATCGCCTCGCCCTTGAAGCGGGAGGCGCCCCTGATGTCCGATTGCCCGTATGTTGCAAGCCAAAGCTGCATGGTGAGAAGCATGACCGATAGGATGGCAAGCGCCATCACTGTGAAGAAGAATCCGCGCTTGTGCATTTTGGAGATGGTTTTCATTTCAAATCACGTGAAAACTACCAGCTGGACTAGAACCACTTCGCTTTCGCCAGACTCGAAGTTGGATTTTGAAACGTTGCATGGCGTCTTGTCGCACGTTGAAAGGTAGCTGCCTCCACCGTCATAGCCCCTGCAGTTTAGGTAGCAGAAGGGCGATTCGCCAGGCCTTCGTGGAACGGAATAAATCGACATGAAAGTCGTCGCAGAAGTCTGGAGCTTGGTGAATTGCTTCCCGTAGCGGTCGGATGCCGTGTCGCTGCTGGAGTTGTAAAGGACTTTTGAGACTACTGCCGAGCCATCGGCATTGAAAACCAGCTTTTCGAGCCGGAAACCATAACCATAGGGGATGATTGGCGAATGGTTTGCTGCCCCGCCTGCGACTTTCCTCATTATCTCGTCGGTCGTGGCGCTTTGCCCTTCGTTCATTATCTGTTCAAGGTAAGTGGGATTGCCTTGGCCATTCGTGCTTGTCGCAAGGACAGTGAGAGTGTCGTATGCGAGCATGTGCGCCTGCTCAAGCGACGGGTAGAACGGTTTTGGCGTGCCGATGAGGAAGATGAGAAGGCTTATTGTAATCATGATGAGCGTGAAGGCGACAAACGCGTCCAGCGAGAAGATAAAGCCCTGCCTCTGCATGAGATGAAAGTGCGAAATAAGAATATAAAAATGGCTATGGGAAAGCAAAGCAAAATCGTTTTAAACTGAAAGCCCATCAAATTGCTGCTCGAGTCTCGTTGAATAAGCGAAACCTTGGGCTAACGTCCAAGATTCGCCTTTTCCTTCGGGAAAAGTGCGACCGTAGTCTAGCCTGGTTAGGATTCGAGATTGCCAGGGGCGGTTTTTGCGGAATTGCCCGCAGAAATCTCGCGAGCCGGGTTCAAACCATAGGGGGCAGATGCCGACAGATAATCCCCCTGATGGGTCACCCCAGATGGTTTCCATCGGAGGTGGCTCTGGTGAAAATCCCGGCGGTCGCATATTTTTTATCAGACAATAGCGGAGCGGCCGCCTATTTTGCCTGCCGGCAAAAGGCTCGTCTGCTTGCGCAGCCCATCCAGGCAGTTGCTATACTCAGCCTAAGAGCGCATCGAATCGCATTTCTTGTTTTCAGTCAGCTGCCATGAAGTAGGCGCACGAGAAAGCGTCCCCCAATCCTATGGTCCTCACAGGTGCCTCGACGGACCTTGATTCGTAGCCTGCGAGGTCCTGCTGCGTTGCGTGAGCGCCTTTTTCAGCAAGGAAGGAAGCACAACGCCGCGCATATTCGAGGGCGGCAGGGGACGATTTGTTTTCGGGAAGAACCTGCTGCTTGCCCGGCGAGTGGAAGAGAAGCGACTGCACCTCGGAGGCAAGCTCCTCAAGCTCGCAGCCCAACTGCGCAAGCTCGGTGTCGTTGAGGCCGACCATGTCCACGAATGGGAGAACCTCTGCTCGCGCTGCATCGAGAACTTCTTGCGACTGGAATTGCCCCATCTCTAGGAAAATTTTCAGGCCCGGGTTGATTTCCTTCCACCGTTTCATCTCAGAGAGGAATTTCCTCATCCTGTCCGGGCGCTGCACGAGATGCAAACCGCCCACGAATGCCTTTGATATGCCTGCCAACTTGGAATCAATATGCCTGCAGAAATTGTCTTCCGGGTGAAGCGGGAGCGGGTCGTAGGAGGCAATGAAACGCGTGGCATTTTCCCTGTTTTCGAAGACGAAGTGGTGCGCGCTTTTCACAGTGGAGGAAACTGATGCTGCGGGGACAAAGCCGCTCTCTTCTGCGAAAAACACCTTGCCCTTGTGCGAGAAGAGCTTGGCAAGGGAAGGGTTTGCGAAGTTGCTGTGCAGGAAGCATTGCACTCCGAGAGCCGATGCCTGCTGCGCGGCATTCCCTGCCTGCCCGCCAACTATCTGAGAGTCGAACTTGATGTTGGCAAGCAGCCACTCGCACACTTTCACATCTATCGTAATTTCCTTTTGCACGCCCCAGGAAAAGGAATCTGAGATCTGTGAGGCGAGCTGGGGAAGCTGGCTGTCGATTGCTGCAAGAGCAGACTCGTCGGAGAATTTGACATGGTCTATGTTGGCGTTGAACGCAAAAATAGATTGTTGCGGGAAGCCCATGCAGCTGTTCTTCCCGCAAAAAAATTAAAGCAGCCCCTTTAGTCGAATTTCCAGACTGGCTTGCCCTGCGCAGTCATGTAGGCATCGTAAATTCCGAAGAGCCATACCAGTAAGCCCGGGATGAAGAACAGGAAGGCACCTATGACTGCCGCGATGAAAAGCACCACGCCTTTCTTTACCTTGCCGCAGTAGACCTGCCCGAGCCCGGTTATGACAAAGCTCAGCACTGCCGCAATCAACGGATTCTTTGCGTCGCCCATTCAATACCACCTGCTTGGCGCACAAGCGCCATTTATCCTTTACGGGAGAAGAGTCGGCTGCAAACTTTATAAGATAGTGCTGGCTGAGCATAGACTCGTGCGGCTGTAGTCCAGCCTGGTAGGATTCGAGATTCCCAAGGCTCATTTTACAGATATGAAATGAGTTGCGAAAATCTTGCGACCCGGGTTCAAATCCCGGCAGCCGCATTTTTTAGCGAAGCAAAAAATGACGGCGAAGTCGCCGCAAGGCGACTAAGAACCGCGCCCATATTCAAATAAAAAAACTGATTCCATGAAGCACATCCACATCGCCGCACTCGAGCTTGACGCCGAATTTGCGAAGAAAATCGGCAAGAAGGGAAGCGAATCGGATTTTGTAATCTACAATTTGAAGGAAGGAGAGAACGTCCTTTGCATTTACCATGCGGCAAAATATCCAGAAAAAATACAGCCGCTGCTTTACTGCCTTGCTCTTTGCGACATCGCGTATATCCGCCCGAATGCGATTGACAGGACCACTGGCGAGATGATAATCGCTGCCGCAGCTTTCGGAAAAAAGCTTCTTGTGATTGCGGATTTGGTAGGGAAAGACGACGTTGAGCCGCTTTTGAAAGCAGCTGGAGTTGCGGATTACGAATTTTTCGATGGGGATGCCAATGCGCTGCGGGAAAGATTGCTTTCCGAGGCAAGCACGCGAAAAGCCGAAGGGAAAACTGAAGTGGTGATTGACTCGTGCTTCCCTGTGAAGGGCGTTGGCACTGTTGCGCTTGGCATTGTGCAGCAGGGAGTTGTGAAAGTGCATGACAAGCTGGTGCTTTCGCCTTCTGGCGTGCAGTTCGAAGTGAAATCAATACAGGTGCAGGATGAGAACGTGAATGAAGCGGAAGCAAGCTCGCGCGTGGGGCTGAACATGAAGGGAATTGAGAGTGAGAGCGTTTCAAAGGGAGATGTTGCTTGCTCGGAAAGAATTCCTGCCGCAAATAGAATCGAGGCGTTGGTTTCTCTTTCAAAACTCTTCAAGGGGAACTTCGAGGCAGTGCAGTTCTTTGTGCTTTCAGGGCTGAAGTTCGCGGCTAGCAAGGCGAAAAAAATTGGAGAGGGGAGATATGAAATTGAGCTTTCCGCGCCTCTTTGCCTGAAAACTGGAGAGGAAACGGTCCTGTTTTTCCCTGATTCCGCCCCGAGAGTCATTGGGAAGGCTAAGGTCGAAAAGATAGTAAGCTAGACTCCCTTGCACATGTAAGCCCCGTCAAGCTCATAGCCGAATTTCCTGTAGTAGCCGCGCGCGCCGGGACCGGAGATGACGGCAACTTTTTCCAGCCCGAATTCTTGTTTTGTGATTCGCTCTGCCTCTGCGAGCAATTTCCGCCCCAAGCCAGTATGTTGCAATTTGAGCGGGTTGTACTCTCCAATGGCAGCCTCTTGCCCATAAACATGCAGCTCGCGGACGATTGATGCGAGGACATTTGGCTTGTCGCGCGACTGCTTGCGATAGGCAAATTTTTCGTTTCTCTTTTCTGCTGGCGCTGATTGGTATGCATATGTCGAAGGCAAAGGCGCATTTGCGTCTATTTCTTTACGATGCGATTCATTCGGAATTCGCAATCGCAGAAATGCGGCAAGCAAATCCTTTTCTGAATCCTCGTATGAAAGGAATATTTCCTTTCCGCCTGATGCGGAATAGTCAATTCGCTGCAATGCCAACTTCAACTTCCCTATCTCGCTTTTTTTGCGGATGGCGCTCCCGATTTCCCTGCATCGGATGCACCTGCATTTTTCGCCCTTTTCTGCGAGTTTCGCCTCGACTATCTGCCGCAAATTCGAATTTTTCACGCCTGCGGAAATGAGCGGCGAGGGGATGTCGCGCTGTATGCGGGGGATGCGCACATAGGAGGGAATGTGGCGCGTGGCGTCGGCAAGAACTTCTGCCGCCTTTTCCGTGTCGTATGGCTCGAATTCACCGCGCTTCCACTGCCGGTACAAAACCGTGCCTTGAATCACGAGAGCAGGGTAGATTTTGAGCATATCTGGCTGGAAAGAATCCCCTGTGAATAAACGCTTGAAATAGGAAACGTCCTGCTTTGGCGTTGAGAACAGACCTGGCATCATGTGATAGGTCATCTTGAAGCCGGAATTTTTCAAGATGGAAGTGGAACGGATTACGTCGGCGACCTTATGGCCACGGCGCACGAGAGAATATACACGGTCCGAAAGCGACTGCACTCCCAATTCCACCTGCGTCCCGCCAAGAAGGAGCATCTCATCGGCATGGTATTCGTATCCGTAGTCCGGGCGGGTTTCGTAGGTTACGCCTATTGCGCGGTAAGGTGCGAACTCATTTTCGTTTATCGCACTTGCCATGTTTGCGGATTTCTTCCCATTCAGCGTATCGAATGCCTCTTTCATGAATGCATGGCGAGGCTTTTCGTCGATGTAAAGGAATGTTCCGCCCATTATTATCAGGTGGCATTTGTCCGCAGTGTGGCCCTGCTGCTCGTATTGCCTGAGGCGCGCGAGAACTTGCAGGCGGGCAGAATAGTGGTTCTGTATTGCGCGCATTGTTGTCGGTTCATATCCTGTGTAGGACTGCGGCGCATTTTCCCCTTTGGGGCAATAGGTGCATTTGCCCCCGCAGTAGGCAGGAGGCGGCATTATGGCAACCGGCGAAACGCCTGAAAGAGTGCGCGTGGGAGACTTGAGAAGGGATTGGCGAAGCGCAGCCGTGCGGGGCGAGGAGGGGATGAACGCAAGTATCTCTGAATTTTTCAGGTAAGTTATCCCGTGCTTTTCCGAGAGCGAATTTTTGATGCGTTCGAGCGATGCCGAAGAATCTGCAAGAAGAAGTTTTGCTGCTTCCTTTGCGGCCTTTGCGCGGAGGGAAAGCTCCTGCCTGCTCTGCTTGTGCAGCTTCGGGGAGAATTTCGGGATGCGCCCGAGCTTGACTTGGACGGCAGCTGCAGCATATGCGCTACTTGCGGTCTTTTTTTCCGACGCCATGCATGCACCCTACTGGAACAAGTTCGAAAGAAGCCCAACCATGAAGTAGACGGGCGCCTCGGTGAGCGGGAAGAGAAGCACGCCCCTGTTCACTGCGCGGTAGTCTGCGAACAAATCCGTGTTCACGCGAAGTGAAACGTCGCGCTGCGAGAAAATTGCGTCTGAAGAAGAGGAGCGCGCCCAAAGAGTTACCTTGTAGTCTGCCTCCTCGTTGCCCACCACTTCGTAATTGAGCGTCTTGGAAGTTCCAGAAGGGACATACACGCTCTTCCTGAATTCCCAGTCTCGCACGCCTGTCGAGCCCACAGTGAAGACATCGTTTGCCACGCCCTTGTTGACTAATGTTATGGAATAGCGGGCAGGCTGGCCTGCGCCGACTGTGAGGTAGGCTGGCTCGACCTTCATGTCCATTACATCCCTCCGGACATTGACAAGAACTGAAAACGTGACATTGCCGCCAAGGCCCGATTCGCCTGATTCGTCCCAAAGGGTGTAGTCAACGACATACTGCCCGTCTGGCGCGTCCTTTGCCACTGTGACATCCACCTGCAGCGGTGAGCCGTAGAGCTTGGATGGCGAAGAGGTCCAGCCGGATGGGAGATAGGTTGCAAAAACTCGGTCATAAGCGCCGCCAATTCCGAACTTGCCGCCTGTTGACGAGCGCGGGTCGACGACCACTGCAAAAGTCTGACCTGGGCCGACATCTCCGATGAGTATTTCCGTGCCCTCACTTATTTCCTTTGAGATTGGGGAAACTGTGCTGACTGCAAAGATGGAGGAGGCAAGAATGAGGAATGCGAGCGTAGTGATTTGTTTCATTGTTGCGCTTTGCCGTTCGAAAAATTATAAAGGTATCTTCGTATTTCAGCACACACCGTTGTCAAGCGAGCTTAGCGATGCTTCGCGGGCTTCCTGCGCTGTGCCCGCACCGCCAGCTTCAGCGTTTCAAGATGGGACTGCACCGTATCGCGTTTCTTCACGACTTCATCGAACGTATTCCTAAACGTGCTGGATAGCTTGTTTCCTTTGTGATAAGAACGGTATATGCTAACTGCTTCTCGGAGGTTTTCTGTTGCCTTTTCATATTCGCCCGTAAGAGAATTTTTTGCCCATTGGAGACTTCGTTATCTGCGATGTTATCGACATAATTGCGCCTCATTCATATTGTATCTGTTCAGGCAGCCCTTTCCTGAAATATATGCGTGTGCCAGTAAACTCGTCAACGAGCTGGAGCGAGTCATTTGCTGAGACCTCAAAAAACGGCTTTATCAGAACTGGAACATCGGAATCCGAGATACGCGTGGTTGCAACAGTGTCGGGAGTAATGCTGATTATTGTTGTAGGCGTTACGAAATTCAGCGAAGGCGGCTTGTTTTCATCACCGATGTGATCGAAATCCATTCCTGCGTGAAACTGCCCAGGGCTCCAGAGGATTTTACTGCCGTCCAAAGAAGCGCCATAATAAACTCTTGCTATCTCCCCGTCCGTTGCTGCTGCAACTACAAACGTGTCAAAAACAAATGCCGCGCCTACGAATGTCACTTCCTTGTCAAGAACCGTCTTGGCAAACTTGATGAACACCTGCGGATGTTTGTGGGATGCTGAAAAGACTTTCGGATTTGTTATGCTGAACGTGTCGAGCGAAACTGAATTGATCACTGGAACCAGTTCGCGCAAATCAACCGCAAACTCGAAATACGTGGAATCTGATATTATGAACAGCCCATTCCTTATTTCAAAAGCATGCCCTACGTCTTGTTTGCAGAGTTGGTGGGGCGGAATTTTGAGGTCCTTTGCTCCGTGAAGAAAGGAATACGCTGGGACTAGGGGCTTTTCCGAGAGATGGACACGCTCGGAAATCAGCCTGGACTTGGTGCTGTTAAAAATGTTAGACTCTGCATGGACACAAAATTTTTGCTTGACCATAGTTTTCACCTCTCCCTGAAAATCCAGTGTGGCGCTATTTGTGGTGCGATGTGTTTATAAATATATGCGCGGAAGCCCGGCAAACATGCCTTTTTAACTTTTTAGAGGAGAAAACAACCAGGGCAGATTTTTGAAAAAATTTGTCAGCAGTTGGAAATGCGCATTTTCGGCGCACCGAAAATGCAACAGACGCAGAGCGCAGCTCTGTGCCGATTATCAAATTTGCAACTACAATCTGAAAAGGTGGTATTGATGCGCAACGGTTATCTTCTGCTTTCGATCTTCGCGGTGGCGCTGGTCCTTTTCCTTTCAGGCTGCACAGGCGCTGGAGGCTGCACTTCCGACAAGAACTGCAAGGGATGGCAAAGCTGCGACACTGCAAAAAAGCAGTGCGTGCTTCGCGCAGGCTTTTGCAATATTGACTCCGACTGCGGCGATGCGCTCAAGACCTGCACGCCTGACCACACCTGCACTTACCAGAAAAACAAGTGCCGCGGCGACCCTGACTGCGAGGGCTGGCAGATTTGCGACACTGATGCCAATGTGTGCAGGCCAAAGGCAGGATTCTGCGAGTCTGACACGCAGTGCAACAAGAACACCGAAATCTGCTCGCCCACGCGCCACGTGTGCGCGCCCAAGCCTGGCAACTGCCTGACCCAGTACGACTGCGAATCCTTCCAGATGTGCAACCTGACATCGAAAAAATGCATACCGCTCCCAGGAAGGTGCACTGCAGACGTGGAGTGCAAGCTATGGCAAACGTGCAATGTGACATCCAAGACATGCGGAACGCGGGCAGGCTTTTGCAACAACGACCTTGACTGCCCGCAGTGGAACGTCTGCGACCCGACGCTTCACCGCTGCACGTCAGCACCAGGCTTCTGCGGAAGCGACGACGAATGCTCAAGCTGGCAGCTCTGCAACACCCAGACGCACAAGTGCGAGGCAAAGCGCGGGCTTTGCGCATCTCTTGCAGACTGCGGGAACTGGCAGATTTGCGACGTGAACAGCAAGAGGTGCATCAATCTTCCTGGCTACTGCAGCTCAGACACCGACTGCCCGGTTTACCAGAAATGCGATCCGGCGAGCCACAAGTGCGCTGTGCGCGCAGGCTACTGCACGACCTCGACCGACTGCGCCTACAACGAGCGCTGCGAGACCGACCCGCTTTCCAAGAACGCATACAAGTGCGTCAAGGCGGTTTGCGGCTCGGATGCAGACTGCCCGTTCGAGCAGCGCTGCGACATAACCCAGCGCCAGTGCGTGAACAAGAACTGAAGCACGCGCAGGAGATCGCAAGAGTCGTGCCGGCTATGAAGGAAGGGAAGTGCCGACCCCGAGAATAATGTTCGTCGGCTGCCGCACAAAGCCGTGCGCCTTTTTATAATATTTTCTTCTCAAAGTCGGTTACTTTTGCTGCTAATGGAGGTATTAACATGTCATTTGAAGACGCGATTGGCCCTGAGAGGATTGTGCAAGTCTATGACCCCATCACCAAGATGCAAGGCGTGCTTGTCATAGACAACACGGCGCTTGGCCCAGGAAAAGGCGGCATAAGGATGGTGCCTGACCTGACCACCGAGGAGGTGTTCGGTCTTGCCCGTGCAATGACCTGGAAAAACGCGCTTGCCGAAATCCCGTTCGGGGGAGCAAAATCCGGCATAAAGGCGCACGCCACGAATTCGCACAAGACTGAAATCGTCAGGGCATTTGCAAGGAAAATCGCCGAGCTTGTGCCGTCGCAATACATACCAGGCCCTGACATGAACATGGGTGAAAGCGAGATGGCTCTTGTGGCAGAAACAATCGGCACCCCGAAAGCCGCTACAGGAAAACCGGCAAGCATGGGCGGCCTTCCGCACGAGCTTGGATCCACTGGCTTTGGAGTGGCACTTGCAACAGAAGTGGCGCTCGAGCACAAGAAGATGCCCCTGAACGGTGCAACGATTGCAATCGAGGGGTTCGGGAACGTGGGAACTTTCACTGCGAAGTTCCTCACTGAGAAGGGCGCGAAGGTTGTTGCAGTTTCAGATTCCAAGGGAGCTGTTTACCTAGAATCTGGGCTGGACTATGAAACGCTCATGAAGGCAAAGAAGGAGCACGGCACCGTCACTTCCTACCCTGGCGCGAAAGTGCTTGAGGCGCGCGCACTTTTCGGCATGAACTGCGATGTTCTCATACCAGGCGCAAGACCAAACGTCATCCATGTTGGAAATGTGCAGGAAGTGAAGGCGAAGATAATCGTCGAGGCTGCCAACATACCCATGAAGCCTGAAATCGAGCACGAGCTTGCCAAGAAGGGCGTGCTTATCATACCGGACTTTGTTGCAAACGCGGGAGGCGTCATTTCTTCCTACGTGGAATTCAAGGGCGGCAGCGAAAAGGATATGTTTGACATGGTGCGTGAAAAGATAACCAGGAACACGCGGCTTGTCCTTGAGAAGACTGTTGCAAACAACACGCGCGAGGCAGCGCTTGAAATCGCCGAAGAGCGCGTCATTGATGCTATGGAAAAGAACGGCTACAGGAAAAACTGAATTTCCTGATATTTGACTGTTTGAATGAGGCTTTGCTCCGGCGGTGCATTTTTGCGCTGCCGACACCGGTTTGATGGTTTGGATGGTACTCTGCATAATCGCACTTCCTATTTTTGCCATCCTCTCCATTTTTTCCGCCAAATACCGGCCATTTGCAAGGCGCGCATTCGACTGCGTAATCCGCAAGATGACCCTGCGCCCATGCGAAACAGGCTTGGACGAGGAAATAAGGGCGAAAAGCATAGCGTGGCTCATGGGTTTTTCCCCTGCAGCCGCAGGCGCAGTGAACCGGCACTTCCAGGCAGTCTCGTTTGCGTTCACCATCCTTTTTTTCGCAAGCCTGTTTTTCACGGCGCAGGGAATTTACAATTTCGTGGTTTACGGGAACTGCAATGGGCCTGAGGGCGGCTTTTGCATTTACGCTGGCTTGCAGAATCCTGCATTCCTGAAAGCGCCAAGCACGCTGCAGGGGATACGCGCCGGCAATCTGACTTCCAATATAACAGTATTCGAGTTCGGCTGCTATGTGTGCCCCTATACGAAAAACGCCGAGGGCACTGTGCAGGGCATGTTGCAAAAATACGGCGACCGCGTGCAGTTTGTCTTCAAGCCCTTCCCGACAAAGCATGCCTACTCGCTTGAAGCTGCAATTGCTGCCGCATGCGCAGGCGATGAAGGCAAGTACTGGGAATACCGTGCGGCGCTTTTTGCCAACCAGAGCTACTATACCGAAGGCGGAGAAGCGGCATTCAAGGCAACTGCTGCGAAGCTGAATATAAGTGGTTTCAGTCCGTGCTATGACAGCAAGCGCCTGCTTTCGCAAATTGAGACAACCATAAAGGAGGGGCAGGAGTGCGGCATATACGGCACGCCGACTTTCTTCGTTGATGGAAAGCCTTTTGTAGGCCCGAATGCAGCAACTGATGCAGAGGCGGAATTGAAGAGAGTTCTGGGAAGCGCATGATTGCGGATGCAGAAAAATGGCTTTGGGAAGCGGTTGATGTGGCACTTGATTCGGAGAGGATTCGTTCGGATTTCCCTGTTTTGCAAAAGAATAGTGCAATCTATTTTGATTCTGCCTGCACCACGCTCAAGCCGCGCGCAGTGATTGAAGCAGAAAGGAATTACTACGAGGAAGTGTCTGGCTGCGCGGGGAGGAGCGCGCACACGCTTGCGAAAAAGACCGACGAGCTTTTCGCTTCCGCAAAGGAAAAAGTGGCGAAATTCATCGGGGCGAAGAGCGATGAAGTCGTCTGGGTGAAAAACGCCACTGAAGCGCTTAACCTCGTAATACGCTCGTTTGATTATGCTGGCTCGAAACGCAATAAAGTTGTAACCACTTCTCTTGAGCACCACTCGCTCCTTCTCCCAATAATGGAGCAGCAGAGGCGCGGAGCAGTGAAAATGGAATTGCTGAAGACAAACACAGACGGCACGTTTGATGAGCAGCCCATTGCTTCAACTATTGACAAGACCACTGCCCTTGTTGCGGTGCATCACACCACCAACACAACAGGTATGAGGGCGCCGCTTGAAAAAATTGTGAAGATTGCGCACGAAAATGGCGCGCTTGTGCTGGTGGACGGCGCGCAGGGAGTTCCGCATTCAAAAATAGATTTCAAAAAACTCGGCGCTGATTTTCTCGCATTCTCAGGCCACAAGATGCTTGGGCCGACCGGGATTGGATGCTTAGTTGGCAAGGCAGAAGCGTTGGAGGGACTTGACACATTCATTGTTGGCGGCGAGACGGTTGAAACCGTTCATCTTTCAGGCCCTCTGTTCAAAAAAGCCCCCAAAAAGTTCGAGGCTGGAATACAGAATTATGCTGGCGCAATCGGACTGGGCGCTGCTTGCGATTATCTTGGCAGGATAGGAATGCAAAATGTCGAGGAGCACGAGAGGAAGATGGCAAAGAAAGTGATTGAGGCGGTGCTATCTGTGCCAGGCGCCACAATTTATGGCACACAAGACGCAAGCAAGCGATGTGCGCTGGTTTCCTTCAATCTCAAAAATGTCAAGCACCACCAGGTTGCGCTCATGTGCGACTCGCTTTCGAAAATTGCCCTTCGCTCGGGCGTTTTCTGCGCCCAGCCTGCAATGGAGTCCTTGGGCGCACCAGACGGGGCTGTGAGGGCTTCGCTTTACATTTACAATAGCGAGAAGGAAATAGAAACTTTCAGGGAAACGCTCTCAAAGATTGCGAAAATAGGTTAGGGCTAGAAGAACTCCTCAATGAACTTCGTTATGTCCACGTTTGTTATGTCGTGCTTTGCAAGCGGCGCGTCTTTTATGAACGGTATTTCATCAGTGTAAATCGGCTTTTGGGTTTGGTAAAACACTCCTACTGGCCAGCGCTCGTATTCCTGCGCCTTTTTCACTGCTGCCTCCCAATTGGACGGGTCGTGCCCTTCTGTTTCAAGCTTGTAGATTTTCTTTTGGTAAAGCTCGTAGGGCAAATCTTTGCGGTAAGTTACGCATGGCTGGAAGACGTCGATGAGCGCTATCCCCCTGTGTTGTATTCCCTTTGCGATAAGGTCGGTAAGGTAAGGAATGTCGCCCGAAAATCCGCGGGCGACGAACGTTGCTCCTGCCGAAAGCGCCATGAGAAGCGGATTTACCTCCTGCTCTATTGCGCCGTGCGGCGTGGATTTGGTCTTCACGCCCTTCTTTGTCGTGGGGGAGGTTTGCCCTGTCGTAAGCCCATAGATTTCGTTGTTGTGCACAATGTAGGTAATGTTGAGGTTGCGGCGCATGGTGTGCACGAAATGGCCCATGCCAATTCCGTAGCCGTCCCCGTCCCCGCCGACATCAATGACCGTAAGCCTGTCGTTTGCAAGGTGTATGCCAGTTGCAGCAGGAAGCGACCTTCCGTGCAAGCCCTCGTAGCCATAGGTCTTGATGAAATGCGGGAGCTTGCCCGAGCAGCCTATTCCCGAAGCAACCACTGTTTCGTGCGCGGGAATGTCAAGCTTGGCAAGCGCGCCTTTGAGCGAGATGAGTATGCCGAAGTCCCCGCAGCCAGGGCACCAGTCGGGCATGTGGCCGGAATTCAGTTCTGCTACAGTTGCCATGAGAATTTCCTCCATGAAATTTTCAGACATCGAACGGCAACCCGTTCGAGGCTGATAAACCAACTTTATTTACCCAATATTTTCTTCACTTTCTCCGCTATTTCCTCAGGCGTGAACGGGCGCCCGTCGTAGCGGAGGTATGTTTTCTCAATGTAATAGCCAGTTTTTTCAAGTATGAGACTGCGCATCTGCGCTTCCGAGTTGCCCTCAAGCATGAGCGTGTTCTTTGCGGACGTGAGCCCCTTGAGGACTGCGCGCGCGGGGAACGGGGAGGCATAGCGGATGTGCATCATGCGCGCCTTTACCCCGTCTGCATCAAGAAGCTTGAGCGCTTCGAGTGCCGGCAGTTTAGTTGAGCCCCAGCAGACAAGGAGAATTTCCGCCTCCTGCTCAGATGCGCCGTGGAACGATGGCGCGATCATGTAATCAGGGATGGACTTGAGCTTTTTCGCACGCTTGTCAATCATGGAAACGCGCATATGCGGGTCTTCGGAAGTGAAGCCGGTTTCGTCGTGCTCGTAGCTTGAGCAGACATAAATCCCGTTCTTCTGCCCTGGGATGCAGCGGGGCGAGATGCCATCCTCTGTGAATGCGTGCCGCTTGAAGCCAGGTTGCGCTTCCATCTGCTCGTCCGTCTGCAGCTTGCCGCGGTCCACTTTCACGGGAATTTTTCTAAAGTCCTCTACTGTAACGGAAGTTTCCGACAGGAATTTGTCAAGAAGGACTATCACAGGGGTTTGCACCTGCTCTGCGATGTTGAATGCGTTCACTGCCTCGACAAAGCATTCGGTCGGGTCGCCTGGTGCGATCACCACGCGCGGGAATTCGCCCTGCGAGGCGTGCAGCGCGAACCTGAGGTCTGCTTGTTCTGTGTAAGTTGGCAGCCCGGTGGATGGGCCGCAGCGCTGCGATTCGAATATGACCGCTGGAATCTCCGCAATGCCCAGGTTGCCAAGCGCTTCAACCATGAGCGAAAAGCCGCCGCCAGAAGTCGCAGTCATGCAGCGCACGCCCGCAAATCCTGCCCCGCCAATCATGTTCGCAGCAGCTATTTCGTCCTCTGTCTGCTTCACGATTATGCCGTAATCCCGTTCGTGGCCCGCCATGAGGTGCAAAATCGAGGAGGAAGGGCTCATGGGGTATTCGGCAACAAACTTGCAGCCTGCCTTTATTGCGCCCACTACCGAAGCTTCGTTGCCGTTTATGAAAATTGTCTTTTCGCGCTTGATGAATTCTATTTTGATTTTGAATGGCTCCTTGAGGGCTGCCTTGGAAAAGTCGTAGCCCGACTTTGCTGCTGCGATATTTGCATCAACGACTTTTTGGCCTTTCCGTGCCCAGATGCGAGCCATCATGCCCTCAAGTATGGAAAAATCAAGTTCCATAAGCCCCATGGACGCGCCGAGAGCGACGGTGTTGAACATGATTTCCCCGCCTGCGGCTGCTGCCATCTGCGTGAGGGGCGCTCCGATGAAAACGAGGTCGCTTCGCTTCACAATTGCCTCGGCATCCTTCACCTTGTTGGAATCGTAGATGACCGCGCCTTTTTCAGATAATTCGGCTGCGTGAAGCTCGACGGTTTTCTTGTCAAGCGCAATCAATATGTCGAATTTGCCCACTATGTCCGTGATTTCCTCTGGCGCTGCGCGCACCATGT
>JAWBPP010000006.1:16807-30610 GCA_038824715.1 Candidatus Anstonellaceae archaeon | reverse complement strand
ATAGCGATTCGGCACAAATCTTTATAAGGATTGGATGGAGAGCGGATTCATATGGCCCTTGACGACCTGCTCATTTCAACGGGCGTGGACCAGCTCATCCGCCTCATAAAGGAAAAAGGCAGAATCGAGCTTGGCGCTGCCGCAAAAGAGCTTCGCCAGCCCTTGCGCACCATAGAGGACTGGACGCATGTCCTTGAGGAAGAAGGCTTAGTAGCAGTGGAATACAGGCTTACCAAAATCTACCTTGTGTGGAAGGGCCCGACAAGCGAATACGTCTCGAAGAAAGCCGGCGAGCTTTCAGGCAAGGCAAAGGAAGCGAAAAACGAAGTCGAGCGGCTGCTTTCGAAGGTGCAAAAGGGCGGCAAGGAACTTTCCGAAATGCAGGAAGAGATGGCAAAGCTTCAGTCCGTTCAGGGCCTGACTCCCGCTGCTGCCGAGAGGCTGAAGGGCGAGCTTTCCGCGCTTGACGCCAAATACTCGGCTTCTCTCAAAGTCACTTCCGAAAAGATTGCAAGGCTGCGAAAGTCAGTGGAGCTTTTGGGCTCGAAAATCGATAAGAAGGCAGGCAAGAAGGAGAAAGGCGATGAGGCACCGGCTGTTGCGGCAGATGTGGCGCGCGAATTGGCCGTTCTCAAGAATTTCGAAAACACCTTGCAGTCGCAGATTGGCGACACCGAAACGTTTTTCGAGGCATTCGAAGCCCGGATTGAGGACTTCAGGAAACGCGTGGAGGCAGGCAAGGCTGATGAGAAAATAAAGGAGCTTTCTTCCGGCCTTGAAGAAGTGCGCGCCATGAAAAGCGAGATGGATGCTGCGCTCGAGGCTGTTTCCGAGGAGCACAAGGCAATAAGCCAGAAGCTATCCTCGCTTGAGGAGAGCCTGTCAAAAGCCATTGAGAGAGACGACACGCTTTCCGGCGCGAAGAAGAAACTGGACGAGCTTCGCAGGATGGAGCAGGACGCGAAAAAGCAGAAAGAGAACATTGCCATGCAGCTTGCCGATTCGCTTTCGCTTGTCAAAAAGCAGACTTCCAAGCTCGAGAACCTGCTTTTGAAGCAGACCGAGCAGGAAAAGCTCATGGAGCAGCTGAAGAACGATTACGTTGACATTTCAGAGGAGTTGGCGCGCGCAAATGAGGAATTGGCGGCAAAGCAGAAAGAGGCATCGGCAAAAATAGCCTCGCAGATGGCCGCGCTTGAAAAACTAGGAGGCGCGGCGGCATCGGGCGTTTCAAAAGAGGAAATAGAGAGAATTTCCTTCCTGCTCCGCGAGCTTTCGCGCGAGCAGTCGCTTCTTGAGGAAAAGGTGCGGCTCATGGTCAAGGAGTCCGAATTGCTCCGCTTTGAAAGCGAGACCGTTGCCTCGGCAAACAAGCCAGGCGGCGCAGGCATGCGCGCAGCAGCGCACGACGAGTCGGTCGCGTTCGTGGAAAAGGTCAGGCTTTCACAGGCAGAGGAAACGGAATTCGAACGCAAGCGCGAGGAACTCCGCTCCCTTATACACAAGATGTGGGAGGATTCCAAGGCAGGCGGCGACGGCAACAATTAGGAAGTATGCTACGAGAGGTCACTTTATGGCAAGCCCTTATTTGAAAGCAGCTCTTTTGACCCTTGCAATAGCTTTGCTAGGTTTCTACTTCATCTCGCAATTGGACTCCATGCGAGCAAACGAGCTTCGCGCCAGCATAGACGACCTTGCCATGCAGACCGATACCGAACGCGCGCTTTTCCTCTACTCGCAGGTGATGGGGGACTCGCCAGAGGAGCTTTGCAAATACGTTTCAGGCACTGCAAAGGACAGGGCTGACCGGGCGTATGCTCTCTCCGAAAAAATACGCTACTACGAGCAGAGCAATGTGCTCAATTCGGATTACGACCGCCTGCGCAGCCAGTATTATGTGGCAAACGCAGGGCTTTACCTCAATATGCTTGCTTCCGAAAAATACTGCGGGCAAAAAGACTACACGACCGTGCTTTTCTTCTATAGGATAAAGCCTGATTGCCCGGAGTGCCGTGCGCAGGGAGGGGTGCTTGACAGCCTCAGGAAGAATTACCCGAGCCTTCGCGTGTTCGCTTTCCCCATCGACACTGACAACCCGGTCGTCACAGTGCTTCTTAGGCGCCATGGAATAACGTCTGCGCCTTCGCTTGCCATAGATGACAAAACCGTGCTTTCCGGGCTGAAAGACGAATCCGAAGTTGGAAAATACCTGAAACAGGGCTGATGGCTTGGAAAAAAAGACTGATGAGAAATTTTCGGGAAAAATTTCTCAGAATCGCAATGGGCGAAGCGGATTGGGATATGAGTACAGGCGCTCCACCATACGCATACCTGAAAGGCGCGAGCTTGCCATATTGGGGATGGTGGTTCTTGCGCTTTGCGTGTTCACTTTCCTTGCGATTTCCTACCAGATAATATTCATAGGCTATACACTTCTGTCGATTTTCATTTTTTGCTCCTATTTGATCTTGTGGCTGGAGGGCGCGAAGGTAGAGCCTCCCTCGCCAACGCCCAAGACCTGGCCGCATGTTACTGTCATTATGCCCTCCTACAACGCAAGGCACACCATCTTTGATGCCATTGCCGCGTGCAAGAGGATGAAATATCCCGGGAAGCTCGACATACTCGTGGTTGACGACGGCTCCACTGACGGCTCGTTTGAGCTTTTGGAAAAAACCCCGGGCATCACCCTTTTGCACAACCCGAAAAACCAGGGAAAGGCTGCAGCCCTCAACTTTGCAACCAAGCATGCCAAAGGCGAAATACTTGCCTGCATTGACTCTGACACCTATCCTGCGCAAGATGCGCTTGAGAAAAGCGTGAGGCACTTTTACGAGGACGAGAAAGTCGCATCGGTTGTCGTGTTCGTGTGCGTGAACAAGCCCAAGTCGCTTCTTGAACGCATACAGGAAATCGAATACTGGATTTCGTTCGGGTTCTTTTTCAGGACAATCGCAAGCATTGACGGGCTCTATGTCACCCCGGGCCCAACAGCCATGTACCGCAAGAGCATACTGGAAAAAATCGGCGGCTTTGACGAGCAGAACCTGACCGAGGACATGGAAATCGCGCTTCGCATGCAAAAGCTTGGCTACAAGATTCGAGCCTGCCACGAGACCTATGTGCTTACCGATGTTCCATCCACGTTGCCCAAGCTTTTCAGGCAGAGGCTGCGCTGGTACAGGGGCGGCGTGATGAATGTGCTGAAATATATTGACCTGTTTTTCAACCCGAAGTACGGCGAGTTCGGGCTTTTCATACTGCCGACCACGCTGGGGAGCGGGTTTTTCGCAGCGCTTTTCATGGCATGGAGCATAATGAGCTGGAGCAGGAACCTGTTCGACTGGATGGCGCCTTTCATCTACAATTTCTCGGCAGGGACGACTGCCACGCTTGTGGGATTGGGCAACGGGCTTGTGACTTTCCAGTCCGCGTGGATACTCGGGCTTTTCTCGCTTGCCATCTGGGCTTATTTCCTGGTAAAGAGCTTTGAGATTTCCAAGAGCCAGCCAAGACTGCACCATGTGGTTCCGCTCATCTGCCTGCTTTGGATCTACCCGCTATTCATCGGGTTTGTTTTCATGGTGAGCTACATCTACGAATTGTTCGGAGTAAAGTATACGTGGTGATCTTTTTCGTGCGCGGGCATTGCCTGCGAGCGGTGGATGTTTATGGTTGGCAGCAACAGTTGCGTTTTGGGAGGGACATTCACTTACGTCCATGCAGGGCACTTGCGGCTTCTTTCCGCCTGCAGGAAATTCAGCAAGATTGCAATCGGGCTGACCTCTGATGCATACGTGAGAAAGCACAAGATTTACCCTTCGTTCTCTTACGAGAAACGGCTTTCCGGACTGAAGGCTGAACTGAAGAAAGCGGGCTTGCTTGGCAGGACTACCATTCATCAGATAGAAGACGAAGCAGGGGGCGCAGACAGGATGCCTGATGTTCAGACAATGATTGTAAGCGAGGAGACAACTGCATCTGCCAGGCGCATAAACCAATTGCGGATTGCAAATGGCCTTCAGCAACTTGAGATAATTTCCGTCCCTCTCGTATTTGGCGAGGATTTGAAGAAAATCTCCTGCGTTTCGATTTACGAGGGGAAAACGGACTTGGGCGGGAAGTTGCTAAAGCCCGTTGTAATACAGGCAGGCACTGACAACCCCACAAAATTGGCAGGCGCAGCAAAAGCCCTCAAGCGGATATTCGGAAGCAAGTTCGTTCTCCGCGGGCATTCTGAGCACACTGGCGTTCCTGACCATCCGTTTGATGATGAAACATTTGCCGGGGCGAAGAACAGGGCAATTGATGCATGGAAGCGAGTGAATGGAACAAGATTGGGCGATTGGCATGGAATGGGAGCGGATGCGAAACGCGCCAACAACAAGTGCGATTATTCGATTGGCATGTAGTCAGGCATTTTCACTTTCAAGAAAGGCATGCACATCGACATAACAGTCTGTTGCGTCTACGACGGACAGGAGGAGACATATGGAACAGGCATGGGATTTGTGGTGCCGCAGGATTTGGCGAAAAAGGTCAGGCAGGAAAACTCTGACTTGTCAAAAGTCATGGCAGAGGCATTCGGGACAAAGGATATAGGAAGGAAGCACGGCGCCATCGGCTACTTCTCCAATGGCAAGATACACAGGAGCGAGCAGATTGAGCAATCCATACTGTGCGCTTTTATTCCGAGATTATATCGGGCGAAAGTGAAAAAGTAGTTGGCGTTAGTTTTCTTTCGCCTTCTCAAGTATTCTCTTCGCTTTCGGCAGCATATCCTTCTTTTTTGACTGGTGCGATTTCAGCCAGTCAAGCGCGTAAGGAATCCATTTCTGCTTGTATTCGCCAGTAAGCAGCCTTCCTGTCACCATGTCCTGTTTCATCTCTTCCAGCAAGTCGTCCTTTTCGATGAAGTGGAATTTCATTATTTCGTAGAGCACATCTGTCTCTATGTTGCCGCCCAGTCTGCGCTGCTCCTCCGCAGTATCCCGCCCGCCTGAAAAAGCGGACATCAGTTTCTTTTTTGCTACATCTGGCGAATCAGAAAGGGAAAGAGTGGCAGATGGGTCGCGCTTGCTCATTTTCTCCCCGCCTTTCAGATTTTTCATTATCCGATGATAAGTTGCAGCAGGCTGCAGGAGTTTTTCCTTGAATGCAATGTCGCGCGCAAGCCTGATGTGCGGATCCTGGTCTACACCTACTGGGACTACGACCCTTTTCGCTCCGCCGAAGTCAGGGTGCTGAGGGAGCATGATGTCTCCAATCTGCGTGAGCGCTGCGAAGTAAAGAGAGTAGCTTCTGTTCCCGTAAATTGCCTGCAGCATGGCAGGCGTTGCCCTGCGCGAATAGAGGTAGGCCATCTGCATGACGCGCTTTTCCTCTGACTGCTTGTAGATATGCGCATTTTTTTCGTCAAGCCCGAGCGCCAGGAGGTCAGCTACATTTGAGATTGCCGTTTCATGCGTTTGCGAAAGCTCGAGGCCGTTGTCCGCATAAGCTTCCAAGTCTGCGATGCAGTAGAACACTTTTGCACCGAATTTTTTCTGGAAAAAGATGAGCTCATCTGCTGTGAGCTTGCTTCCCAGGTGGAATTCCGAAGAGGGTTTTATGCCCGAAATCACTGCCACTTCCTTTCCTGCCGCGGCATCCTTGAGCCACAAGTCAAGCTCGCGGTGCGCAAAGAGCACTTCGCGCCTTGCAAGGCGGAAATCGAGCTTGTGCAAAATTTCAGGGGTGATTCGGGACATGCCGAATTCTGAGAATAGCTTGGAATAGTCAAACGACTGCTCGGATGCCCATGGGTCAATTGAGTGCTTAGAGTGCATCTTCTTCCGCCTTGGATTTTTGCTTTGGTTTCGGGGAAAGGAGCGGATTTCCCACCACGAGCCCCTTGCTCGTTATGGAAAGCGGCTTTATTTCGTGCTCGTGCTTGGAGCCCCGCATCTTGACTATCTCGATTGCCCTACTCCGCTTCCCTGCATCGCGCGAAAATGAGAGGTGGATGAAGCCATCTGCAAACGATTCCACACCCGACATAGTGTGGGGGAACGCGCTTTCCGCGCCGTGGACCGTTTCTGCTGAAATCAGGCAGGTGACCTTCCAGCCCTTGACCGCGCTTACGAGCTTGAAGGTGGAAAGCTTTCTCTCCTCGGGCGTGGAGAACATGAGAGCGTAGGGAGTTATGGAATCGATTGCCACGCGCTTTATTCCAAGCGAGTCGATGAGGTCCTTTATCGCCGACTCCTGCTCGGCAAATGCCGCCAATTCGTTTTGCGGGTATTCGATGAATACGAGCTTGTGGTCGCGCTCAAGTGACATCATATCCCAGCCGAAGGACGCCATGTTCGCATAGATGGAATTTTTTTGCTCGTCAAATGACAGGAAAAGCCCGGGTTCTCCGTAATCTGTTGCGCCCTTGACAAGAAACTGTGAAACGAAGCTTGTCCTTCCCGAGCCCGTGCCGCCTGCGACTGCGACCACGCTGTTTTTGGCATAGCCTCCGCCCAGCATGGCGTCAAGGCCTGCAATGCCTGATTTTACGCGGGAGTGCTCCATTCCGATCACTTTCTCTTGGAGTCTTCGATGAGTTTTTTGCCCAGCTCTGCACGGGCCTCCATTTTCTTCTTGTATTCCTCTGCTTCTTCCTTGGAAAGCACGCGCTCCATTATCATCCGCGTGAAGTTCTGCGACATCTGCGAGATGTCCAGAAGCACGCCTTGCGCATCGCCGAGATTGAGACTGACCTTTTCCGGTCGGACTATTTCAACGCCGATTGGGGAATACTGCGATGCTATGCGCACCAGAGTGGCAAAATCGGATGCAAGAAGCTTCACTTCGGCCCAGGTGGAAAATATTCCGTCCTTTTCCAGCGGCTTGTCGATTTCTCCAAGGGCGTAGATTACCCCCTGCTCGCGTGTGAGCTTGGAGATGAAGCCCACCATGAGGTTTTTTGCCTCGTCTTCGGACTTTGAGTGCAGGTCGAAATATATTTTCGTAAGGTAGCCGCCGTCCGAGATGGCCTCGTCGGTTATTTCTTCCACTGATTTCTTTTTCTCTGCCATAAACACTCGACCTTTGTTATTCATTTCGTTCGCTAGCCTGCCCTATCAAAATGCTCGCGCCCACCGCCCGCCACAGAAGGGCGGTTTGCAAGGGGCGCTCGCATAGGAGCATGTTGATAGCAGCATTCCACCACCGGTCGAAGACCGGTGGAAGGCTCAATTTCAACTCCCGTTGGTCTATTCGCACAGATGATTTTTTAATATACCGCGAATTGACGAGAGAAGGCATAAAAGCAATAGCCGAGTGTTTTTAGATATTGGAGCGGCATCCGCCAGTCGAATGCCGCTGCCAAAAAATTCCGGAGGAATTTTTCATGCCAAGGCGGCCGGCAGCTGAAGAAGAGGAGGACGATTCCCAGTTCAGCGAAAGCGCTGCTGAGACTAACACAATGCCAGCAAGGAAAAAACCATCCAACGATTCTGAAGAGGCTGGCATCGAAGACTCGGGGGATAAGCACGTAGATGTCTCCCGATTTTCTTCTGAAGACCTGAAGCTCGAAAAAATCGTGGCTTATCCAACTTGGAGGGAGATGCTTCTTGACTTAGTGGCAAGCAAGAAGCTTGACCCATGGAACATCGACATTGTAGACGTCGCCTCAGGCTACATCGATAAGATAAAGAAAATGGAGATGCTGGATTTGCGTATACCGGCGAATCTGATTCTTGCCGCGGCAATCCTAATACGCTTCAAGTCGGATGCGCTTAGATTTGAGGAGGAGGCGCAGATGCCTGTTGAGGAAACCTATGTTGCCGAAGGGGAGGAGCCAGAGGTAATCCCTGTGCTTGAATTGAAGACAAGAATCCCTCCGAAAAGGATGGTAACGCTGGACGAGCTTCTGCTTGCAATGGAAAAGGTGTTTGAAGAGCAGAAAAAGCGCGAGGACAAGGCACAGAAGATTGAGATTCCATCTGTGATAAACATCCAATTGCCTGAGATGAATATCGAGCAGCGCATGGCAGAGGTCTACGAGTTGGTTCTTGAAAGGAAGGATTCGGAAGGGCTGGCAACATTTTCCTCCCTTCTTGACGAGCGGACGCCCCTTGAAATAATCGCTACCCTCCTCCCTGTTCTCCATCTGGTGCAGGACAGGAAGCTTTCCATTTTCCAGGAGCAGTTCCTGGGGGAAATATTCATCCGAGTAAGGGAAGAGACTATTGACGAAAAGAAAAAGAGTGCAGGCTGATTTTCTTGTTCAAGTCGCTAAGCTCAAGGCTGCGAAAGCTTCCGCTGCCGATGAAAATTGCTGGACTTGCTGCCATTTTCGCTGCTGGATTTTATCTTTATGCTCCAGAACTCTACCTCAAAAATTTCTTTGCCGCTCTGGTGATTTTCGCAGCCTGCCTGCTTGCCGCTCTTTCTATGGGAATTTTTGCGTACTTTTACATGAATGGCGTGGCTTCAAAAGTTACAAGGATTTTCATCCTGGCGATGCCGATTCTGATAAGCGTTGGGGTGCTTGCCGTCACGGCTTATATGCTCCTTGCCGGGAAGGAAAATTTCGAAGAATGGATTGGAGAGCTTCCAGGCGCGCTTTTCGTGTCCGCAATTGCGCTGGCTGCAGCCTATGCGATAGCCAAGTCATTCGAGAATGCGGACGCAGGAACTGCATTTGTAGGCTTGGAAGGGAAGAAAGTGCGAGAGGGAAAAATATGAAGTACAATTCCGCTTTTTTCGGGCTTTGCGAGAATGTTTTCCTGCTGCTGAAAAACGAGTTTGGAAAGAAACGCGCGCTTTCGTTCTTTTCAAAAATCATTGCAGCCGGGCTGAAGAAAGCTTATGATGCTGAAGGGTTTGCGAGGGGAAGCGCAACGGATTTTGCGCGGGCAGTCGGCAGGCGGGATAAGTCAGTTGGGCTGCGCGTGAAGTTCCCCGCAGTTGCAAAGGACAGAATCATCTACCAATTCTGGACAGACCCATTCCCGAACCTGAAAGGACATGTTCCTGCGGCGGAGATTGACAGGGCCTACATGCGCTTCAAAGTGCAATATTTATTAGGCAAAGGCTGGAAGTACCATACTACAAAGCACCTCTGGAAAGGCGACCTGTGCACGGAGCACATCATCACGAGAGAGCAATTTTGATGGAAGAATCCGAAGCGGAAGAAATAATCAGGTATGCAATGAATTGGCAGGCAGATGAGCATGGAAGAGAACGAGGCTGAAAGGATAATCGAGGCTGCGCTTTTCATGTCAAGCAAGCCATTGGCAGTTTCCGAACTTGGCAAGCTCATCGGAGTTGCTGCACCTGGCTTTGTAGCGCAGCGGCTGGATGCCCTGAGGGCGAGATACGACGCTGCTGGAAGCGCGGTTGAAATCGCATTTGAAGAAGGCAGATACTACATGCGCGTGCGCCAGCAGTTTGTGGGATTTGTCAAGGAGTTCGCACAGACTGCCGAGATCTCAAAGCACGCTCTTCGGACGCTTGCATATATCGCCAAAAACGAGGGGATAACAAAAAGGGCTCTTTTCCTGAAACTGGGCGGAAGCATCTACGAGGACGTTGCCGAGCTTGTGGAAAAGGGCTTTGTCACCCAGAAAAGGGCTGGCAGGACGAAGTCCGTGTCGACAACGCCGAAGTTCAAGGCATATTTCCAAGGCGAGGCGGGAAAGCAGTAACTCATTTATTTACTTTTCCTAAGAAAGCCTAAGCAAGAGGGAGAATATGCTCACACTTACAAACGAGAATTTCGACAAGGAACTCAGCGGAAGCACCATACTGGTGGACTTCTGGGCGCCATGGTGCGGGCCTTGCAGGATGCTGTCCCCAATCGTAGAGCAGCTGTCTTCCGAGATGAAAACACTCAAGTTCGGCAAGGTCAACGTGGACGAGCAGCCCGAGCTTTCCGAACGGTTCGAGGTGGCAAGCATACCAACGCTCTTGCTTTTCAAGAACGGAAAGGTTATTGCGAATCGCGTAGGGGCAACGACAAAAGAAACCCTCAAGGAATGGATAAATTCTAGTCTCAAAGGTTAACTGGGGACGCAGATAAGAAATAGAAAAAATAGGTGGAATAAATGGGATTTGAAGACGACGACAGCGGCGGATACGGCGGAGGAAGAGGCGGCGGGCGCGGCGGCTATGGAGGCCGAGGCGGAGGCTATGGCAGAGGCGGCGGTGGCGGTTACGACCGGGGCCCCCGCGAAATGCACAAGGCAGTCTGCTCCGACTGCGGGCAGGAATGCGAAGTTCCGTTCAAGCCGACAGAAGGAAGGCCTGTTTACTGCAGGAACTGCTTCCCGAAGCACCGCAAATACTGAGGTATTTGCGGGAAATGGAATCGAAGATTCCACTCTGACAGGAAGTACTGAAATAATTTCCGATTTTTAGGAGGGGCGCTAAAACCGCCTTGCATTCTTTATTCACCTGTTAGCGGAGCTTTTTTATTCTGAAGCAAGGATAACTGATTGGTTATTGCAATGGCGGACTACATGGCACCAAAGGGCATGCGAGACTTTTTGCCAGATGAGATGCTAAAGCGCGAATGGGCGATTGAGACCGTGAAGGCAGTTTACCGGAGGTTCGGGTTCGTCCCCATGGAAACGCCTGCGCTTGAGAGCATTGAAGTGCTTGAGAAGAAGTGCGGGGACGAGATTAAGGGACAGCTTTTCAGAATTGATGACGGAAGATTGGCTCTCCGTTTTGACTTGACCGTGCCCCTATCGCGCGTCGCCTCCTCAAACACATTCAGGAAGCCTTTCAAGCGGTATTGCGTTGCGCCTGTGTGGAGGCGCGAGGAGCCGCAGAAGGGAAGATTCCGCGAATTTTACCAGGCTGATGCCGACATAATCGGCTGTGCCACCGTTAGGGCAGAGGCGGAGTTGCTTGCTGCTGCTACAGCTGCAATTTCCGAGCTCGGGTTTTCAGGAGCGACTGTGAAACTGAATGACCGACGGATCATCTCGGCGATTGCATCGAAGCTTTTGGCCGGGAAGGAGGGCGAAGTGCTCCGCATACTTGACAAGCGAGAGAAAATCGGCAACGATGCGACAATTTCCATGCTGGTTTCTGCGGGTGCGAAGGAGAAGGATGCGAAAAAGCTCGTGGTGGACTTGACGAAAGCAGACGGCAACGAAGCAAAGCTGAAAGTTGCAGCTTCCTATTCGCCGGAGGCTGCGAAGGATTTGGAAGAGATACTGCGGCTGGTTGCCAAATACTCCGATGAGATAAAGGTGGAACTTGACTTCTCGCTTGTGCGCGGGCTGGATTACTACACTGGCGCAATATTCGAAATTTCACTTGGCCCCAAGATGGGAAGCGTGTCTGGCGGCGGAAGATACGACGGGCTTCTTGCCATGTACGGGCAGGGCGACTCTGCTGTCGGCATTTCTCTCGGGATTGAAAGGCTGCTTGCGCTCATGGAGGAAAAGGAGATGCCCAAAACAGGGGTTTTCGTGGCAAACGTAGGAGAGGAACAGTATGGCTATGCGCTTGCCGTTGCCTCGGAATTGCGGCAGGCAGGAATTCCGACGCAGACCGACTTGAATGAAAGGAAATTCGGAAAGCAGCTGGAGTTTGCCTCTGCCTCGTGCAAGTGGATTGCTGTTGTTGGCGAGCGGGAGATGAAGGAGAAGAAGGTCACGCTCAAGAATTTGGAAACCGGTAAGGAAGAGGCTTGTTCTGTTGAGGAAGCTGTGAAGAGGGTTAAGCAAGGATAGCGAATGCGCTGAAGAACTTCTTTTGGCTAGGAAGCAGTGAAGAAAGTTGAAACCGGAGCAGTAAACACTCAGTAGCTTGTCCTTTTCACGAATTCCTCGCACAATTTCACGAGGTTTTCCGCCCCGTTCATGCTGTTTTTTTCCCTTAAGGAAAACGATTCCAGCCTGCGTTTGTGCCTGGAGTAGTTTTGCCAGAGCGACTGCAGCTTTTCTGGAAGCTTTTCCATTTGAGAGAGGGGCAGGAAGTCGCCGAATCCCAATGCCTTGTAGCGATGCGCGTTTGAAAGCTGCTCAGGCTGCACTGCATCAGGAAGGAGGAGAGAGGGCTTTCCAAGGAGGATGGATTCCATTATGCCGCTGTGGCCAGCAGGCATCACCAATATGTCTGATGCAAGCTGGAAGGAGTGCAGGTTTGGAAGGAAACGCCTCACTTTTGCAGAGCCTGAGTCGAAGTCCTTGTGCGCAAATATTGAGCTTATGAGGAAGTCAAAGCCTTGCAGGTTGGAGGTTATTTCCACTGCCCGATGGTAAGCGCCCTCCCGGAATGCCTGCCCGCCCATTGTCACCAAAACCTTGGGCTTGCCTGATTTCCAAACCGCAGGCTTCCCTGGAGCAACGGATGCCATGTTCATTGGGCCTATGAAGTGCGTCTTCTTTTTTATCCAGGGCTCGTGCGAGAGAAGGGGAAGGCTGATAGTGCTTGGCGGTGAGAAGTCAGGGATGACGACAGTGTCTGCAAAATGCACGGGCAAGGATGCGGGCTTTTGCATTATCTTGTTGACCGCAGCCTCGCCAAGCGAACCTGAATTGATGCGGGAAAGGTTCACCTCAGGGTAAGTTGTCTGGTTGGAAATGTAGAACACCGGCAAGCCGAGCCTGTTTCCCGCTATGGTGGTGGCAAGCCGCGAATCCGAGACTACTGCCTGCGCACCAATCTTTCTCATTTTTTTCTGCTCGTGGCCCACGGTGTGCAAAAAAACGCCCGCATTTTTCGAGGTGGCAAGGAAGGAATGCAGGATGGAAAGCTGCCCTCCGCTGCCCATCATGGATACTTCGGGGTAGGTCTGGAACACTGAAAACCCCATTTTCTTCAGGCGCTCGTATGCCGGACCGTAAGTCGCCACTATGCCAGAATGCCCGCGTTTTTTCATCGCAGCCAAAAGCGCGGCTATGCGCGAGGAATGGCCAAGCCCCTCTCCGCACGCCGAGACGAAAATGCGCATATGGACGAATTCACCGCCGATTAATTAAACCTAACCCTTTGCCCCGCACTGAAACCTTAACCGAACTGCCTCTTGAGCTTCACGAGCCGCGTCCTTCCAGAGCCAAGATCCACCGGCTCCATTTCCACTATGCCCGACTTTTCAAGCTTCTCGAGGCGCTGCCGGACCGTCCGCTCGACTGCAAGCCGCTTGAGAGAGTCGTAGAGCGCGCCTGTTTCAATTCCTGCCCTGCCTGCCTTTTTGGCAGCCTCGACGATTCGCTTGTCAAGTTCATCCATCTCAGGAAGCTTGCGCTCTGCCTTTATTCCAGACTGCTCAAGTGCCTGCGATTCGATCTGGCGGACGTGCTGCGGCAGGACTTTTGGCGCGTTTTCCCTTTCTGCGGCTTTGCCTGCAGAATAGAGAAGGGCAAGAGCCACGCGCGCATCCCCGTTGTGCTTGAATGCGATTGCCGCGCAAAGAGGGATTGCGTCTGAGTCAAGTGCGGACGCGAAAAATGCCGCTTCTGCTCGGCGAGAAAGTATTTCCTTGAGCTGCGGGACTGTGTAGGGCGCAAATTTCAGCGTGTGCTGCACGAACGAGGAGCGGATGCGCGAGTCGAGCTTGGCGTGGAATTCCTCGTCGTTGGTTATTGCGATGACCCCTGTGTGCAGAGAGTGGTTTTCGCTAGCGCGGCACAAGTCGTAGATTATCTGCTCCCCGCCTGCGCTTGCGGCAAGCCGGTCCACTTCGTCAAGAACCACGATTGGAGTCTTGCCTTCCTTTTTTGCGATTTCCACAAAGCGGGAGAACAACTCGTCGGCGGCAATTCCCCTTCTGGGCATCATTTCGCCAACTGAAGAAACCAAGCTGGAGAGAAC
>JAWBPP010000006.1:0-16797 GCA_038824715.1 Candidatus Anstonellaceae archaeon | reverse complement strand
ACTGCGACTCCCAGCAGTTTATGTAGACAGGCAACGGGCGTTGCGAATATTCGGACAGGTGCTTGAGGACAAAGCGCGAAGCAGAAGTTTTTCCTGTTCCTGGCGGGCCGAGAAGAAGGGAATGCTGCGGCTGGCGGTTTTCCGCTGCAGGCTGCAAACAATAGACAAGCTCTTTGATTTCCCGCTCGCGGCCGGGCAATTCTTCAGGAAGGAATTCCGGCGACAAGGCGGATTCGTCCCGGAAGATTCTGTTTTCGCGCGAAGAGGATGCTGCACGGAAGATGTTCTGCGGCATAACCGGAATGATGCAGGACAGTATTTTAATCTGAACGGCGAATTTGGCGCGGGAGGGAGAGGAGTTGCCTAAAGTAGTCGCAGACCTGCACATGCATTCCAAGTACTCCAGGGCGACCTCGCCTGGGATGGAATTGGAAACGCTTTCAAAATGGGCGAAGATAAAGGGCATTGACCTTCTTGGCACAGGCGATTTTTCGCACCCGGACTGGTTTTCCGAGCTTGAACGCAAGGCGATTGAGTCCGATTCCGGCTTCCTGCAGTACGACGGCGTGAATTTCGTGCTCACTAATGAGGTCAGCTGTATTTACTCACAGGGCGGCAGGGTGAGGCGAATACACATCGTGCTTCTTTCGCCTTCGCTTGAAATAGCTGCGCAAATAAACGAAAGGCTGGCAAAGAAGGGGAATTTGAAGGCAGATGGAAGGCCGATTTTCGGCATGTCGGCAATTGAGATGGCGGAGATCGTGCTTGAAGTTTCCGAGAAAAATCTTGTTATCCCCGCGCACGCATGGACGCCTTGGTTCTCTGTTTTCGGCTCCATGAGCGGATTTGATTCGCTGAGAGAGGCGTTTGGCGAATACGAAAAGGATATTTATGCGATTGAAACGGGTTTATCAAGCGACCCTGCCATGAATTGGAGGCTCTCGCAGCTGGATAGGTTGCAGCTGCTTTCAAATTCAGACTCGCACTCGCCTGAGAAAATAGGCAGGGAGGCAAACGTATTTGACTTGGCAAGGATGACTTATGACGAGCTATACGAGGCAATCCGCTACAAGGAGAAAAACAGGCTCAAATGCACTTACGAATTCTATCCTGAAGAGGGGAAATACCACTACGACGGGCACAGGAACTGCAACGTCAGCATGGCGCCCGAGGAGACGCGCAAGAAAAACGGCATCTGCCCTGTCTGCAAAAAGCCGGTTACTGTGGGGGTGATGAACCGCGTGGAGCAGATTGCGGACAGGCCAGAAGGATTCAGGCCAAAAGGAGCAGTGCCGTATGAGAGCCTTGTGCCCCTCAAGGAAGTGCTTGGCGAAGCGATGGGCAAGAAACCAACTGCCAAAGGAGTGGGCGAGGAATACTTCAAGCTCATAAAGCATTTCGGGAACGAGTTTGCCGTGCTGCATGCGAAGCATTCCGAGCTTGTGAAGGCGGGGGGGGAGCGGCTGGCCGAAGCCATCAAAAGAGTGGAGGAGGGAAAAGTGAAAAAGGTGGCTGGCTACGACGGAGAATACGGCAGAATAATCATTTTCGAGAAAGGTGAGAAGGAGCGCGAGATTGGGCAGAAAACGCTGGGGGAATTTTAGACGCCTTTTTCTTTCAAGTCGAATTTCCTAAAACTATATGAGATAAAATTTATCACCGACCTGAAAAAGCCCATTTTAGAAAGCTCGGCATCAAGCTCTTTTCTCAACCGCCCATATAGGTCGTCCGAAATATGCTTGGCGTTGTGCTCTAGCTCGGCGTCTGCCTGCCCAAGAAAATCTGCCTCAAGGAGCAGGTGTGTGGCTGAAAAGAGCATCCGCTGTGTTCTGCTGAATTTATTTTTTTGCGAGCCTATGCTGGCTATTGCTGAAGCGTTCGCCACAAAATCAAAGGTTCGGCCGCTCACTGCTGCGCTGATTTTGTTGAGCACGGGATGCTGCTGCGCAAGCGCTGAGCCTGTTTTTATGGCAGTTGTAAGTTTGGACATATGTGTGAATATGTGGTGAATAGTTTATAAATTGTGCCGCCTAGCCCGACCGAAAACCGAGCCTCTTTATAAACCTTCGAGCCATTTTTAGCCATTGTTAAACAGGAGATGCAGAGGTTAATTTTATCAGCATTTTCCGTTGGAAAATATCTGATGAATTTTTCGGAGGAAAATTCACATGGTAAAATCACTCGAACTGAAAGTAGCCGAGGCACTGCAAAACGACGTCGGGCGCGGGCTGGTGAGGATTGACTCCAAGGCGCGAAAGGAGCTGGACGTTTCAACTGGCGACATAGTGGAGCTGAAAGGCAAGCGAAGCACAGCCGCGCTTGTGTGGCAGGCGCACCCGCAGGATGAAGGACTCAACATCATCAGGATGGACGGCTATTTGCGACAGAACACAGGAACTGGCTTGGGCGACAAGATAATTGTCAAGAAAGCGGAGCTTAAGGAGGCAAAAAAAGTCGTTCTTGCGCCCACCCAGCCCATGAAATACTCGCCGGGCTTTGACCAGTTTGTCAAGAAGAAGATGATAGGCAGGGCGCTCAACCGGGGCGACACCATATTCATAGGAGTTTTCGGAACATCCTTCCCGCTTATTGCATCCACAGTGCAGCCAGCAGGCATTGTGATGGTAAACGAGAACACCGAACTCGTGCTGAAAGAGGCACCGGAGAAGGAGGGTGCGCAGGTTTCCACCATTTCCTACGAGGACGTCGGGGGCCTGAAGGAGGAAGTGCAGAAAATCCGCGAGATGGTGGAGCTGCCGCTTCGCCACCCTGAGCTTTTCGAGAGATTGGGAATTGAAGCGCCAAAGGGAGTTCTTATTTACGGGCCGCCAGGCACAGGCAAGACCTTGCTCGCACGTGCTGTCGCTTCAGAAAGCGAGGCGAATTTCATACACATAGGCGGGCCTGAGCTTGTGAGCAAATTCGTGGGCGAATCCGAAGAGCGGCTTCGGCAGATATTCAAGGATGCGCAGGACAACGCTCCCTCTATTATTTTCATGGACGAAATCGATGCCATTGCGCCCAAGCGCGAGGAAGTGACAGGGGAAGTGGAGCGCAGGATGGTTTCCCAGCTGCTTACCCTTCTTGACGGGCTGAAGGCAAGGGGGCAGGTCATAGTTATCGGCGCAACGAACCGCCCCAACTCAATAGACCAGGCACTCCGCCGCCCTGGAAGATTTGACAGGGAAGTTGAACTCGGCGTGCCTGACAGGCCTGCAAGGAAGGAGATAATGCAAATACACACAAGGAGCATGCCGCTTGCAGCTGACGTGAACGTGGATGAGCTTGCCTCTGTCACGCACGGATACACGGGCGCGGACATTTCCTCGCTTACAAAAGAGGCGGCAATGAAAGTGCTGCGAAGGATATTGCCCAAAATCGACCTTGACCAGGAGTTCATACCTCCAGAGATACTTGACAATCTGCAGGTCACGCGCGAGGACTTCTTCAACGCATTGCGCGAGGTAAGGCCTTCGGCGCTTCGTGAAGTTTTCCTGGAAAAGCCAAACGTGCACTGGGGAGACATTGGCGGGCTTGACAATGTGAAAAAGGAACTGAAAGAGGCAGTGGAACTTCCCCTCAAAAACCCCGAAGTGTTCACAAGGATGGGAATCCGGCCTGTGAAAGGCATATTGCTCGTTGGGCTTCCTGGAACAGGCAAGACTCTGTTCGCAAAGGCTGTTGCAACCGAGACCGAATCGAACTTCATTTCAGTGAAAGGGCCGGAAGTGCTTTCCAAGTGGGTCGGGGAGAGCGAGAAGGCGATACGCGAAACATTCAGGAAGGCGCGGATGGCAACACCCTGCGTGATTTTCATAGACGAAATAGACTCCATTGCTCCGCACAGGGGAAGCGTGGAGGAGGGCAACCGCGTAACCGAGAGGATTGTGGACACATTGCTTACGGAGATGGACGGGCTCACTGGCCTGAAAAATGTTGTTGTGATTGCCGCGACGAACCGGCCGGAATTGCTCGATATGGCACTTATGAGGGGCGGCAGGTTTGACAGGATAATCGAGATACCGACGCCAGATGAGAAAGCTCGGCTTGAAATACTGAAAATACACGCCAAGAATATGCCACTTGCAAAGGCTATTGACCTTGAAGACATTGCCAAGAAAACCGAGGGCTACACTGGCGCTGACTTGGAAAACGTTTGCCGCGAGGCTGGCATGTCCGCCATAAGAAGGGGAGTGGACACCAAGGAAGTGAGCAAGGCGGACTTCGAGGCTGCGCTTGAAACAGTAAAGCCGTCGGTCACCAAGGCGTATGTTGAGAAGATAAAGAAATTCGCAAAGGGCGAGAGTAACTCGATGTACAGGTAATCCTGTTTTTTCTGGGTTTTTCGCATGGCTGTTGAATTCCGCATTGACCAGGACGAAGCGTTCGAGATGATAGTCTCGATACTGGCAATAGCCCTGGCATTCGTATTCAGCTGCTATGGGCTGAACATCGAACCCTCGCGCTTCCTTTTCGTGCTTGCGGCCTACGTGATAACTGTCGGGAGCGGGTTCATACTGCATGAGCTTGCGCACAAGTACTATGGGATAAAATACGGGGCAAGGGCGCGGTTCAAGGCCTGGCCGCTGGGGCTTGCACTCGGGCTTGGGCTCGCTATAATCCCCCAAATATTCAACATGCCATTGCCTCTTTTCATAGCGCCCGGCGCAGTTTACATTTACGCCATGAGGCACATAAACCCCAAGGAAAATGGCATAATCTCGCTTGCTGGCCCTGCCATGAACTGGGCAATTGCATTTGTTTTCCTGGGTGTTTTTTTCCTTGCCGACAACTTCATCGTCCAGACTGTAGCCCTGATCGGCGTCTCGGTCAATTTGGGATTGGCTTTCTTCAACCTGATACCCATATTCCCCTTGGACGGAAGCAAAGTAATGGCATGGAACTGGAAAATATGGCTTGCCGCAATACTGTTTGCCTTTGTCCTTTCAGGCCTGTTAAGCACAGGCTCGTATTGCCCTGCCGCCTTGGTGAGATGACCTGAATGGCAGAAGTTGCGAACCGGGATTCTGCCATGAAAGGCGCCGAAGCCGTGCTGAACAAGGCTAGTTTTCTCGGGATGGAAGCCGTTGAAAAATTCCGCGTGGAGAAAAAATACCGCGTGAAAGAGCTGGACGAAAGCATAAGAAGGGGAAGGACGCGGCGCGAGGCCAGGCTTCTTGCAAAGGCGAAGTTGGCAGGAGTTCTTTGTCCAGTTGTCTATGAAGTTGGCGACTTTTCCATCAGGATGAAATTCCTGCAAGGGAAGATGCTGCACAGGGAATTGATGAAACGGAAGATTGCTGCTCGCGAAGTGGAGAGTGCAGCAGGAATACTTGTGAAGCTGCACTTGCAGGACATTGTGCATGGCGACTTTACTCCAGCGAACCTCATGCTCACTTCTGACGGGATGGCTGTAATTGATTTCGGGCTTGGAGAGATTTCCACGAAAGACGAAGACAAGGCGACTGACATAGTTATGATGAAAAAGGCATTGAACGAGCGCGGAGCTGCGTTTGTGGCTGCATACTCGAAAGCAGGCGGAGCGAAGGCTGTTGTGCGAATGGTTTCCGAAATAGAAAAGCGGGCAAGGTACATGGAGCGCGGGTAGATGGCTGGAGAGAAGAAAGCACCCCTGAAGAGCGAAAAGGAACGGATAGAGAGCGATATTGTTCAGTTTTACGAAAATGTTGGCGAAGTGAAAATCACCACTGAAACAAAAGACGTAATCGAATTGGCAAGAAAATACTGCGAGGACACAAAGTATTTTTTGGGAAAGAAGGATTATGTTACGGCATTCGGCTGCATAAACTATGCGCATGGGCTCATTGACGCTTATCGGAAAAAATGGCGAGAAAAGTAGCTTTATAATCGTATTGCATGATAAAGCTGCAATTCGGATGACGATAATTAGGTGACTTATTGGGAGCAAGACCTCGGAAATGGAAAAAGAAAGGCCGCATGCGCTGGAAATGGCTCAAGAAGCGCAGGAAGCGACTGAAGCGCAAGCTGAAACGACGTGTCGGTGAACTGTAGAGCAGGTAGCCGGAATGGAAACGAATCTATCTTAGCGCAAGCAAGATGCGAGCGCCGGAAGCAGAGAGACTGGAATCTTCCTAGCAAGAGCGCTGTTAACGGACTATTGCGCCAAGGCTTGCCAAATCCTTGAAGAAGTTAGAGTAGATTTTTTCCACGCACTCTGCGCCTGAAATTGTAGTCTGCCCCTCTGCCGCAAGCGCTGCAATGGAGCACGCCATGGCAACCGCAGAATCGCCTTCTGGCTCAATTTTCGCCCCAAAAAGCTTTCCGCCGGTGATGACCAGTTTGTTCTCCTCTTCTGCGATTCTTGCGCCCATGCGGGTAAGTTCTCGCACCATCAGCACGAGCCTTCTGCCTGCGCTTTTTGGCAGGACGGAGATGTTCTCGATTGATGTTGCACCGGATGCGATGCTTGCCAAGACCAATGCGTGGGGCAGGTATTTGCCAAGCTCAGGCGCGTTGAGCTGGCAGCCCGAGAGGGCGCCTGCGGATGAGGAGCACGAGGAGCCGGATGCAGAGAAATGCGCGCCGAATCCAGCCAGAAGGGAGCTGAATTGCGAACCTGTGCTTGCGCAGTTTGAAAGAGATGCCCTGCCAGCTATTGCTCCGGCAAGAAGTGGAAATGAGGACAGGTATTGGCTTGCAGGAACCGCGTAGTCGGCAAGAGGCGAATATACCTGCGCGCCATCAAGGTAGATGAAATCCTCTTCGCAGACATCGAATTTTATCCCGCACTTTTGCATAAGCCCCACTGTGCCCGTGGCATGCTCTTCGCTTGAGAAATGCCCCTCTATCCCGATTTCTGTTGGAATTTCTCGCAGGGGGAGGGCGAACAGCAGCCCTGAGAAAAATTGCGTTCCGAGCCTGCTGAGATAGACAAGCTCGTGCTCCTGCATCGGCCCTGTTATCGAAAATGGAAGCAGCCCGTCTTGGCTCGGGCTTGAAACTCCGAGGCGGGAGAGATAGGCGATATGCGGGGCAAAGGACATGCTGGAAAGCGATGCCGCCCCGCTGAATTTCACCTCGTAGTCGAAAAGCGAAGCTATTGGAAGAAGGAGCTTTAGTGCTGTGTTTGATGTGCCGCAATCCACGTTTGCTGCTGGCAAAAGCTCCTCTGCGCCGAATATGTCTGCAACCCCCTTGTCAGTGACAATATCTGCACCGAAGAAGCTGCAGGCTGCGATGGTGTCGGAAATCTCCTGGGAGGCAGGCAGGTTGGAGATTACTGATTGGCCCTGCGCCAGCGTGGCAGCCACAATCGCGCGGTGAGCCATGGGGATGGACGCTGGGGCAGTTATTTTGCCTGAAACCAGTGAGCGGCGTATCGACCTTTCCACAAGGACAGTTCGATGTAGTGGTTTTTATTTGTTTATTCGAAGAAGCAGCTCATGAGAACCGTAAGCGAGGGAAGGGTGAGGGTGCCTGTGCCTGAAGGAGTGTTCTACAACCCTGAGATGGAGCTGTGCCGGGATATTTCTTCACTTTGCGTAGGCTCGCTTGGAGGCAAGCTTTCGGTCCTTGATGGCATGTGCGCAAGCGGCATCCGTGGCTTGCGGTACAAGAAGGAGAACAGGAACGTGGGGAAACTCGTGCTGTCAGACATGAGCAGGAAGGCTGTTTCTGCAGCAAGGAAGAGCGCAAAGGCGAACAAAGTGAAGTGCAAGGTGCTAAATGCAGATGCGCGGGAACTTTTGCGGAAGAGCAGAGGAACGTTTGACTTTGTGGAGCTTGACCCTTTCGGCTCGCCTGTTCCTTTCCTCTATGATGCTGCTAGTGCATTTGAAGAAAGCGAAGGAGGCTACATTTCAGCAACCGCAACAGATATGGCTGTGCTGTGCGGAGCTTCGCATGCAGCCTGCCTGAAAAACTACGGCGCAGCGCCCCTGAATTGTGAGTTTTGCCATGAGAATGCCGTGCGCATACTTGCAGGGAAAGTTGCCTTCACGTGCTCACCATTCAACCTTGCCGCCGTGCCAATCTATTCCATTTCGCACCGCCATTATGTAAAGGTTATTTTCAGGCTCGAAAATGGCGCGGATGGAGCGGTTGAGGCAGTGAAAAAGACAGGCTATGTTTCCTATTGCCCGGCTTGCTGCTGGAGAAAACCATCCAGGCTTCCGCAGGACAAAGTCTGCCCTGAGTGCAGCCACCAGCTCATGCACGGCGGGCCGCTTTGGCTTGGAAAGCTTTGGGACGGGGGGATTTTGGGAAGGATGGTTGCGCTTAATGCTGAAAGAAGCTATGCAAAAGCGAAGCTTGCGGAGAAGATGCTCCGAATGCAGCTTGCGGAGAGCAAAATTGACGCTTACGGCTACTATGACCTCCATGTGCTTGCAAGGAAGCTGAAGGGGAAAATAGCGAGCATGGATGATGCACTTGAGAAGCTTCGCGCATCCGGGTTTGCAGCTGAAAGGACGCACTTCTGCCCAACTGCGATTCGGACTGACGCTCCGCACAAAGAGATTGCGAGGATGGCAAGGAGCGAATGATGCGCGAGGGCATGGAGCTGGAGGAGGATTGGCATGAACGAACCTGAAACTATTGCCGCGATTCTGAAGATGAAAACTATTGCAGTTGTCGGGCTGTCAGACAACCCTGAAAGGCCGAGCTTCCGCGTAGCGAAATATCTTGCCGAGCATAGCTATGAGATAATACCGGTGAATCCTGCGATAAGCGAGTGGCTTGGAAGGAAGAGCTATCCCGATGTGCTTTCTGTTCCGCAGAAGATTGATGTTGTTGATGTTTTCCGGAAACCCGAGGCTGTTCCTGAAATTGCGGAACTGGCGATAGAGGTTGGCGCGAAGGCTTTGTGGCTGCAGGAGGGCGTGGTGCATGACGAGGCTGCCAAAAAAGCCGAAAGCGCAGGGCTTCTTGTTGTGATGGATCGGTGCTTGATGAAAGAGCGAGAAAAAGCGCAGCAATAAAAACTTTTTGCAGTTAACGATTGTTAACAGCCTTAACAATTGTTAAGGGAGAGTGCTTGCATGGGGTTGGCAGAATTCGTAGTGTCATTCCGCGAAGTGTTTGAAATCGCACTTGTAATAGGCATAATGCTTGCCTACCTTCACAAGACGAAAAACTGGCAATATGCGAAATTTGTTTATGCAGGAGTAGCACTTGCAGTTGGGGCAAGCCTTGCTTCAGGATGGATTTTTGAGTCGCTGCGGGACGCCTATGAGGCAAACGAGGCGCTTTTCGAGGGAATCATGCTTGTTTTGGCATCTGTGCTTGTCACCTGGCTCATACTTTGGATGTTTGCGCAGAAGAATTTTGCAAAATCTCTCGAGCAGGGGCTGCAGACCAAGATTGGCCAGAAGGAAAAGATGGGCCTTGTTGCATTTGCATTCATCTCTGTGTTCAGGGAAGGCATTGAGCTTGTCATTTTCCTTGGAGGCATAGCGATTTCCACAGGCGCGCTGAATGCTTACTGGGCCGCAATAGGAGGAGTTGCCGCAATTGGCCTTGCTTTTGCCATATTCCGCAAGATGATACACCTTGACCTTGGCAAATTTTTCCTTTACACTTCGGCAATACTGGTGCTTCTTGCCGCGGGATTGCTCTCGCAGGGCGTGCACGAGTTGCAGGAAGCAAGCGTGTTGCCAACCTCCATCGAGCGCATTTACGACATAACCCCTGCGCAAAATCCTGACGGGAGCTATCCGCTTATGCACGAAAAAGGGGCGGCGGGGGGGCTGCTGAAAGGGCTAGTGGGCTACGATACCGCACCCTCGCTTGAGCAGGCAGGAGCTTACGTCCTTTATCTCGTTGCAGTCTTTGCAGCATACCGGCGCGTCTCGAAGGAATAGGGCTTCTCTTTATTAACGTTTTTTCTTACAATCCGTCTGCGCGCCACAGTAGCTCAACCTGGGAGAGCAATCGGCTGAAGCATCAACGACGGGTTGCTGGATTCTCCAAAACCCGCCGGAGGTTTTGGAACCGATGTGTTGCTGGTTCAAATCCGGCCTGTGGCACATTAGGAGGCAGAAGGAAACCTTCAATCCCCCTAAATGATCACCCCCAAACGGAAACCCATTTGGATGGTGGCATTTGCCTCGGTAGCTCAGTCGGTAGAGCGATGGACTGTTAGCTTTTCGCGAAAGCGGGAAGGCGAAAATCCATAGGTCGCAGGTTCAAGTCCTGCCCGGGGCGCTGATGCGCCCATGCAGTTTCGAGAGGAGAGCCTCTCGAAATCTGGAAAACGCAAGCGTTTTCCATCCTGCCCGGGGCGTACTGCAGTACGGCACGGGTGAAATCGAGTCGCAGCTCGAACCAGAGCCCGGGAGCTCATGTTTGGGAGAAATGTTGGTGATCTTATGGTGGCAGTTGACAGGAAAAAAATCGAGGAAGACGAGGAAAGCATCCGCAAACTCGTGGACGAGTTCAACGACAAGCTCATAAAAGCGGCGAACAGGAGGCCCTACCTCCTTGTGCTTGCCACTCTTTACGAGGTTGACCGCGAAGGAGACAAGAGCAAGATTGCAGGCCAGTGGAACTGGCGCTCGAATGTAAACAGCAACGAGGAAGGCAGAAAAAAGGAAGACATTGAGATAGGCAGGCAGATGATGGGGCTTCTTGTCGACCAGGTGAAAGACTCGTTGGACCGGCCTAAAATAGGCATACGGGACAGATACGGCGTGAAGTAGATTAGCGGGCAAGGCAGGATGCACCTGCAAACGAATTTGCCCCAAGTTCCTCTTCTATCTGCAGGAGCCGGTTGTATTTGCACGTCCGCTCTGAGCGGGCCAGTGAACCGCATTTTATCTGCCCGCAGCCTATGCCAACTGCAATGTCGGCTATCGCTGTGTCCTCGGTTTCGCCTGAGCGGTGCGACACTATTACGCCCATCTTGTTCTTGGCGCACAGGTCCGCCGCGGAGAGAGATTCGGAAAGCGTTCCGATTTGGTTCACTTTTAGAAGCAGCGAGGAGCAGGAGCGCTGCGCGATTGCAGTTTTTATTCTGGAAACGTTCGTGACGAGCAGGTCGTCGCCCACTATCTGCACTCTGCCTGAAAGCTTCTTGCGAAGGCTGGCAAATTCGGAAAACGACTCTTCCTCAAACGGGTCTTCCATGCTTGCGATTGGGAACTCCTTTGCAAGGGAAACATAGAGGTCGGAGAGCTCTTGGGCGGAGAGGGATTTCCCATCGATGTTGTAGTTGCCGGACTTGGCATCGAAAAATGACGAAGAAGCTGCATCAATCGCAAGTTCTACATCTTTGGAATAGCCGCAGTTTCCGATTGCTGACTCCAGAAGCGCAAGCGCGTCGCGGCCGGATTTGCAAGGAGGCGCAAAGCCGCCCTCATCCCCAAGCCCAATTGCAGCCTTGCCGTATTTCTTTTGCACAAGCGAGGAAAGCTCATGGTAAATTTCAGTCCCTGCGCAAAGTGCATCTGAGAATGACTTGAAATGCAGCGGGAATATCATGAACTCTTGTATGGCAACGCCATTTGAGGCATGCTTGCCGCCATTGAGCACATTCATCATTGGGGTTGGGAGGAGTTTTCTTTGCCCCGGAAGGACGCGGTAGAGCCCGATGCCTTTTTCGCTTGCAGCGCACTGTGCAACTGCCAATGAGACAGCAGTAGTGGCATTCGCGCCGAGCTTTGCCTTGTTTGGCGTCCCGTCAAGCGAGCAGATAGCGGCATCTATCCCTAGTTGGTCTTGCGCATCCATCCCCGAAAGCCGCCTTGCTATTGCGCTGTTCACGTTTGCCACTGCCTTTGAGACGCCTTTGCCTCCAAATTTTTTTCCTCCATCGCGAAGCTCGAGAGCCTCGTGCACGCCAGTTGACGCACCTGATGGGGCGGTTGCCCTGCCAAATCCTTTTTCGGAAAAGACGTCTGCCTGAACAGTGGGGTTGCCGCGCGAGTCGATGACAGCCCTTGCGATTATTTTCTTTATCCTGGACGTGGAAACACCGCAAGGGAAACTGCGCTGAGGATTAAAAATGTCGCTGGTGGATAGGAAGAAGCATGGCGGCTTTTGGTCCGGAGTGGAAGGCAGCAATTGGGCCGAATGTTGGTTCGACCAATTTGTCGGCGCACCGACAAATGATTCACTCGACCAAGTCGCACCGTGGTGCGAGTGGTCCACTGTTCGCTGCTGCGAAAAGTCGGAACTGCGGTTCGAGCCGGGCTGCTTGCGCCATGAGAGGCCAGGGAGCTACAGAATATCTTGTCCTGCTCGCAGTTGTCCTCATACTTGCGATAGTCACGATTGCGCTTCTTGGATTTTTCCCCGGGACTGCCGGGGATGCGAGGATAACTGAATCAAGAGCCTACTGGTCGGGAGTGGCAAGCCCGCTTAGTATAGAGGACGCGCAGCCGCTTCGCACTGGAACTTCTGGCGCTGTATGCGACGCAATCGCGACCAGAGGAGTCAGGATCGTACTGCAGAATACACAAACCTCCACGCTTTTTCTGACGGGCATAAATTTCGGAGGCAGCGCGGTTCCTGCATTCTGCAATGCTGGCTCCGTAACCGCTGCAACATTAATCCCCATAGACCCAGGAGGCACTGCAGCCATCGATGCCGTGATAGGCCTGGGCTATTGTGCCACAACAGGGCAAACTACAGACGTGCCGATAAAGCTCAGCTACAACACGCAATACCTAAGCGGCCAAGTGCAGACTGGAGCCAAGAACCTAGTTTACAGGTGCTAGAAAAAGCTACCTCTTTTCCGATTTCTCAATCGCAAGCTCCACTTTAGACTCTTCTATTTCCCACTCCTTTCTGAAGGCTCCAGCGTGCGGAGCTGAGAATAGGACCGACGAAGCATTCACCTGCGAAGCAAGTTCCTTCTCGTGCCTTTTTATTATGGAAAGAAGCTCCTTGTCTGCTGTTTCTATGTGCAAGGAGATGCTGTCTGACTCCACGAGCTTTTTCTCCTTGCGCATTAGCTGCACGCGGCGGGCAACCTCGCGCACCATTGCCTCCTCGTAAAGCTCCTTCTTTATTTCGGTCTTGAGGAAGACTTTCCCGCCATCGAACTGCGCGATTGCAAACCCTTCTGTCGACTCCTCAACTGAGACCATGTCGCGCGAAATGGCGAATTTTTCTGCGACGAGGAACTCTGGTTTGTCGCCTGAAAGCCAGTCGGCTATTTCGTGCGGCGCAACTGCTTCGAGGGCAGCAAGGGCAGCAGGCGAATCGCGCCTGAATTTTTCGCCCACCTTCGCCTTGTTTATGGAAACCTTCACAGTTGTTTTGGGCGGTTTTGCCGACTTTACCGAGCGGACGTTGGAAAGAAGCTCCACTATGCCGGAAAGGTGCTCGAGAGCCGCAAGGACTTCGGTGGACTCTGATGCCATTTTTGCCTCGGCAAGGGGCCAGCGGAGCGGTATGTCCGCCTTTTGCCTGCAGCTTGCTATTGCGGTTGCGATGGAGCGAGCTATTTCGAATCTCTTTTCAAGCAGCAGATCCCGGTGCTTCTTTTCAGAAACAGGCCAGGCATGCATGCTGATGGAAGGCTTGCCCTCGTATTTTTCGAAGAACGAACGGTAGGTTGCCTCGCAAATGAACGGTGCGATTGGGGTAAGGAGCTTGAGCCCCTCGAAAATCGAAAGGTAAAGCACTGCCATTGCAGGGGAAGATTCGCCTTCCGAATCTATCCTCTCCTTTGCAATTTTCATGTAGAATCTGCTTATGTCCTCGATGAGGAACTCCCGCGCAGCCTTTGCAGCCGCATGCGGCTTGTAGGATTCGAATGCTTCGGTGCAGGTTTCAACTGTTGCCGACAGGCGGGAAAGGAGCCATTTGTCCTCAACAGAAAGCTTTTCCTCGAGCGGAAGAGCGGGCTTTTTCGAGGAAGTGCAGAAGCGGGAAAGGAAAACGCCCATGTTGTGAATGGTGCCAAGAGCGCGGTGCGCCTCCTTTATCTCGTTCCAGTTGAAGCGCAGGTCGTCCCATACTGTGTTTGAGAGGCTCCAGAGGCGGAAGGCATCTGCACCGTACTTGTCCACCACTTCCTCAAGAGGCACGAAATTGCCCACGGATTTTGACATCTTCTCGCCTTTTTCATCCACGAAAAAGCCGTGCATGAGGAGGGTTTTGTAGGGGATTTCGTTGTTCAGGACAACGCCCGAGCCAAGAAGGGAGTAGAACCAGCCGCGAGTCTGGTCTTTCCCTTCCACTATGAAGTCCGCGCGTTGGAACTTCGCCTTTTCCTCTTCCGAAAGCGAAGCCCACACTGCATTGCCTGAGTCGAACCAGACATCAAGGACATCCGGAATCCGATGCATGGATGAGCCGCATTTTTCGCACTTGAGCTTCGCGGAGTCTATGTAGGGGCGGTGAAGCTCCTTCACTTCGTGAGAAAGCTCGGAGAGCGAGCCTATGACTTTCAAGTGGCTGCAGGAATGGCACTTCCATATTGGGAGGGGAATGCCCCAGTAGCGCTGCCGCGAAATGCACCAATCTGGTGCGGAAGAGACGAACTCGCGGAAGCGCGTCTTTGCAAATGGCGGGTGCCAGTCGCAATGCTCTATTTCCTCAAGCATGCGCTCCTTGAGCTTGGTCACCGAGATAAACCACTGGTCCGTGGCTATGAAGATGAGCGGCTCCTTGCAGCGCCAGCAGTGCGGGTAGCGGTGCTGCACTGTGCCCCTATTCACAAGAGCACCGCATGCCTGCAAGTCCGAGATTATTTTTTTCGAAGAGTCGCGCACGCGCATGCCTTTATAATCGCCTGCCTCCGCAGTGAATTTGCCGGACGAATCGACAGGCGAGAATATTTCCAAGCCGAATCTTTTTCCGATTATGAAGTCTTCAGGCCCGTGGCCAGGGGCGCAATGCACAAGGCCTGTTCCGTCCTCAAGAGAGACGTATTCGTCAGATAGAACCACGCGCCGTTCTGCCTTCTTGCCGATTTTAGACTGCAGCGGATGCTCGTACTTTGTCTTCTCGAGCTTTTTGCCCGAAAGCTCGCCGGCAACTGCAGCAGATTCGCCAACTAGTTTCATGAGGTGCTCAAGGCGGTCCTTTGCAACTATCCATGTTTCATTGCCGACTTTTACCTTGACATAGGCAAAAACAGGGTGCGCCATTATTGCCATGTTGGAAACAAGCGTCCACGGAGTGGTTGTCCAGATGATGAAATACTCGTTTTCGGCCGCAGCAGACTTGAACTTGACGTAGATTGAGGGGTCCTGCTGCTCTCCGTATTCGAGTTCATAGTTTGCTAGCGTGGTCTCGCACCTGCTGCAGTAGGGGACGACATAGGTTCCCTCATGGAGAAGCCCCTTGTCGTGCGCGGTCTTTATGGTTTTCCAGGAGGATTCGATGTAGCTGTCCTTGTAGGTGATGTAGGGGTTGTCAAAATCGAGCCATACTCCGCAGCGCTCGAACTGCGAATTTATCACGCCAATGTACTGCGTGGCAAACGCCTTGCACTTTTCCACGAACTTGTCCACGCCAAATTCCTCAATCTGCTGCTTGTTGGTGATCTTGAGCTCCTGCTCGACTTTCACCTCGATTGGAAGGCCGTGCGTGTCGTAGCCGGGCTGTGAGCGGACGTTGTAACCTCTTGCCCGCTTGTAGCGGCAGATGGCGTCTTTTATGGACTTGTTCCATGCCGTCCCGGGGTGGATTTGGCCTGTCGCGTACGGGGGGCCGTCACAGAAATAGAATTGTTCGCCTTCGGAAAGCGACTGCTGCAGCTTGGAATAGATTTTTTCCCTTTTCCAGAATTGCAATATTTCGGATTCGAGCTTTGGCTGGTTGTGCACGAGTTCACCCTAGAAAAGTTTTCACTGCGCCCACCACTGCAGGCGTGGAGAATACGAGCGGGAGGAAAAGATACGATACTGCAAGAGATAGGCCTGAAAATGCAAACGATGCGACAAAAAAGCAGGCGAAAACCGCAAGGACAAATGAATATTCTGCAGAGGGGGAGTTCATTCCTGATTTTTTGAGGGCGGCAAGCGCGAAAAAGCCGGCCTGCGAAAGACCGAACAATGCAAGTGCAAACAGGGGAGAAATGCCACCGCCCGCCTTCATGAGCGTTGCTGCCACGACCACGAAAGCCGAAACGGCAAGCTGCTGCTCGAACTCCTCAAACTTCACATGAATCACTTCGACTAATTCCAAAGACCAAACTATATAAGTATTTGGCGCAGAACTTCCAAGGGGAGGAATTGGATGGCAGAATACACTCCATGGACTGAGAAATACCGCCCGCGCACCCTCAAGGACATAGTAGGGCAAAAGGAAATTGCCCATCTTCTCAAGGCATACGTAAAGGAAAAGAACATGCCGAACCTGCTTTTTGCAGGCCCGCCAGGCATTGGCAAGACAACTGCTGCGCTTGCATTGGCACGCGATTTGTATGGCGAGGACTACCGCGAGAACATACTCGAACTGAATGCCAGCGATGAGAGAGGGATAGACGTTGTCCGAGGCAAGATAAAGGATTTCGCAAGAACTGTTTCCCTTGGCGACGTTCCATTCAAGATAATATTCCTTGACGAAGCTGATTCGCTTACCAACGACGCGCAAAATGCGCTTCGAAGGACAATGGAGCTTTACCTGAATGTGACGCGCTTCATACTTTCGGCAAACTATTCATCCAAAATAATCGAGCCTTTGCAAAGCAGGTGCTCTGTCTTCCGCTTCCGCCCGCTGAAAAACGAGGAGTGCACCGAGATGATTGAGAGGGTGGCGCACGGCGAGAAGCTGAAGGTGGACAAGGAAGCGGTTGAGGCGCTTCTTTATGTTTCAGAAGGAGACATGAGGCGTGCGATAAACGCACTGCAGGGCGCATCG
>JAWBPP010000005.1:0-32648 GCA_038824715.1 Candidatus Anstonellaceae archaeon | reverse complement strand
GAATGATTCTCAAGCGCTCAAGAAAGCTGACATTGGGGTTGCAATGGGCATAACTGGAACCGATGTGTCAAAAGAAGTCTCGGAAATAGTGCTCACTGACGACAATTTCGCTTCCATTGTTTCTGCGATAAAATACGGCAGGACGGTCTTCAACAACATAAAGTCCTTTGTGCGCTACCAGCTCTCCACCAACGTTGCCGCGCTTTGCCTGATGTTTTCCGCCCCGCTCCTTGGCATGCCTCTGCCCCTTATCCCAGTGCAGATACTCTGGATAAACATCATGATTGACGGCCCGCCAGCACTTGCCTTGGGTGCAGAGCCGCCGTCGAACGAGGAGATGAAAAAGAAGCCCAGGAACTCAAAAGCGCCCTTCATAAGCCAGAACCTCGCACTTTCCATAGTCCTGATTGGAGTTGCCATGGCTGCAGTTTCGCTTGCGGTCTTCTACTCTTACCTGTCATTCTCGCAAGAGAAGGCATTCACCGCAGTATTCACTCTCTTTGTCTTCCTGCAGCTTTTCAACGCTCTTAACTGCCGCTCTGCGCAACAATCAGTGCTTTCGCGGCCATTTTCCAACCTTTACATCTATGCTGCAATAATCGTCTCGCTCCTGCTCCATATGCTCATCGTCTACCTGCCTGCCCTGCAGGAGATTTTCAAGACCGTGCCCCTTGAGCCATTTGACCTTGCAGTCATAGCAGGCTCGGCATTCCTGATTGTGGTAATCGAAGAAATCAAGAAAAAGTTCTTCCCTCTTGCAACTGCCTACTGAAGTGATTGGATGGGTGCAAAAGCAGTAGAAAAGAAAATAATCAGATTCATTCGCAATTATTTTTCCTCCTCAAAAAAGCGCACTGCGGTCATCGGCCTTTCTGGCGGGCTTGACTCCGCCGCCACGCTTGCCCTGTGCTGCAAGGCGCTTGGAAGCAAACGGGTTCTTGCAGTCCTCCTTCCTTCGCCGTCCACTCCAGCGCGCGACATTTCGGATGCGAAACTGCTCGCCAAAAAGTTCAAAGTAAAAGCAAAAACAATTCCAATTGGCCCCATTCTCGCCTCATTCGGCTCCCTTTCCGCAGACAAACTTTCACGAGCCAACACATCTGCCCGTGTGCGGATGGCTATCCTCTATTCGCTTGCTGCAAAAAACGACGGCTTGGTTGTCGGGACAGGGGACAAATCTGAGTTCATGCTGGGCTATTTCACCAAATACGGCGATGGCGGAGCGGACCTGTTTCCCATCGGTGGGCTTTACAAGACAGAAGTCCGGGAACTTGCCATGCAGATGGGCGTGCCGCCGTCCGTTGCGAAGAAGCCGCCCTCGCCTGCTCTTTGGGCAGGGCAGACTGCTGAAAATGAGCTTGGCTTTTCGTACGAAGTTGCTGACGACATATTGCGGGGAATCGAAAAAGGGGAAAAAAGAAATGGATTGGAAAATAAATACGGGAAGAAGACCGTTGCCGCCGTCCTTGAGCGCATGGAAAAAAACAGGCACAAGCTCCTTCCTGCGCCGGTCTGCAACATTTGAGCCTATTGCCTTGTCATCCTGTCCAATGCGCCTTGCGCCCTTTTTACAGTCTCTTTCTTCCCAAGCTCCACGACAACCGCTCCCATGTCAGGCTGCCCATAAACAAGCGTCCCTTTTTTCGCATGCGCCATGATGAGAAGGGCTGACAAATCGTCCTCGCCTGCCACGAATATTGCGCCATTTCCTTCTGCCAGCAGGTGCTTAACTGCTTCTTCGAGCTGGTCGCTTATCACTCCTGGCGCGGAAAGGACAACAAACGCATTCTTGGCAAAAGGAGCAAGAAGCTGCTTCATCTCCTTCGGTATTTCTTCGCGCTTAATCTTGAAGTCAAAGACAAGCATGTCTGGTGGCGTGCCATTTTTTATGAGGTCTGCGCTGCACTGGTCGCCCACAGAGATAAGCGGGCGGGGTGCATTCGCAATTTCAAGGGATAATTTTTTCCCTGTAAGGACTTTTCCGAACGGCTTTCTCACCTCTTCGCGCAAGTTCTCTGGCAGAAGAAGCATGTCACCACTCTATTGCCTGCGCCGTGCCGTCTTTCCTCCCGACCACAATACTCACATTCTGCGAGGTGAAAATGCCGTTGTCCACAACTCCGGGAATCCAGTTTATCCTCTCCTCCATCCTCCTTGGGTCAGAAAGAGGTCCGAACTCTGCATGGATGATGAAGTTCCCGTTGTCGGAAACAAATTTCCTTTTGCCCTCCATCCTCGTGGGCGCGCTCTTTGCTCCAAGGGCAAGGATTTCTCGCCTTACAGCCTCCTCGGCAAGGGGTATGACTTCTACAGGCACAATCCCGCAAAGGGCGTCCACCATCTTGTTCTCGCCCACCATCACGATGAATTTCTCCGCGCGGTAGTCCACTATCTTCTCTCTCACAAACGCGCCTCCCAAGCCCTTTATCAGGTTCTTCTCAGGGTCGACTTGGTCTGCCCCGTCAAATGCCACGTCAATTCCTTTCAGCTCTGCAAAAGTGGCAAGGCGCAGCCCGAGTTTTTTCGCCTGTTTCTCAGAGGCTTCGGAAGTCGCGATGCAAGTCAAATCCAGCTTTTCCTTCTTGTTTTTCTTCCCCAAAAGCTCGATGAATATGGCTGATGTGCTTCCTGTGCCAAGGCCCACTCTCATGCCGGGCTTTACGAATGCAAGTGCTTTGCCAGCTGCCGCAGCTTTCTCATCTGCCATGGCTCTCCTTCTCACCAAACGTTTTAATTTTAGTAGCAAATCCTTTCGGATTTCCTAATGCTGAGGAATTTTTGAAAATTCCTCATCAGGTGCGCCCCTCTCCTAAATCGTCTTCAGCAAGTCAGCCTTGGTTATTATCCCTGCCACCTTCCCCTTCTCCATTACAAGCACTGCGGGGTAATGGCGCAAAAGAGCGGCTATTGCTGAAGCAGGCGTGGAGGCAAGCGCTGTTGGGAATGCCTCATCCATCACGTCGCCCACTTTCATGCCGGCCGTCTTTTTCGGGTCTGCAGAAAAGTTTGAAAGTATGGTCTGCTCGGAGATGCTCCCCACGACCTGCCTTCCGTCAAAAACCGGCAGCTGAGAAATTGCAAGTTTCCTCATCTTCTGCGCTGCGGAATGGAGCGTTTCAGAAGGCGAGATGGTCTGCGCCCCGCCGTGCATGAGCTCCCTTGCTGTTTTTTCCGATGCAGCTTGGGAGCGCTCAAGCGACTCGATTATCCTCCTTGCTTTCGAATAAGCCGGGTCAATCCTGCCTGCCTCGATTTTTGCGACAAGCGATTGCGACACGCCAGCCATCTTGGCAAGCGAATGCTGTGTCAGGCCGAGCTTGCGCCTTGCATCTGCAATCCAGCGGAGGTCTTCCATGGGAAAAGTAGATTCGGGATGGTTTATATTCATATTGGAATTTTTTGCGATAAAATTAGTAAAAATGAAAATGTGCCATCCTATTTTTCTGCTGAAAAATGGCTGGCATTTTCTGAAGAAGAAAATGCCAAGGGCGTGATTTGAACACGCGGCTTCCAGATTTCTCGGTTGCCTGCGCGCGACAATTCGCGGCAGAGTGTCATTCTATATCATCGTCTCCAAAGAGACTCATCACTCATACATTGTCCCCGCTGCCTCGAGCTCACGTTTTCCGTGAACGCTTTTTGCGCAGCCGAGTGAGCTGCAGCAAATGCGAACGAGGCAAGCAAAAAGGGTTCTATGAGTCTGGCACTCTAACCAAGCTCCTCTGTAGAAATGCAAGCAAATCCACATCTGAGTTACCTTGGCACGACGTCTAATTGGAGGCGAAAGGCATTAAAAGCAGCCATTTCATATTAAAGATGCCAGTGGGGGGAGGATGGCAAACCTGGCTCTTTCGAGAGCTAAGGGAGGAAGTTCTGCCCACCGCAAGAGTCCTAAGCCCTTAAGGGGCAATGGGAAACAGAAACGAAAGACTGCATTCGGCAGATGAAGATGACGAAAGGAGATGCCGAACGGCAGATGAAACGGTCCCTGCATGGACAGGATGCCTGGGAAACCGGGCTGAGGCGAATATGCACTTCGGTGCGTCATCCGCCGTGCGCGGTGCAAGGCTTTACGCCGCTAAGTCCAATGCCGTCTTGGCACAGAAGGCAGGCTACCACCCCCCGCTTGCAAAAAATAAAGAAAAACAATATGCGCGTCGTTTGCAAGAAGAAAACGCCTGCCGCCCTTATTCCGGTCGGCACGAATCGCTCGCTCAAAAGTGGATTTTGGTTTGTTTATGTTCTCACAAAACGAGCTTAACGAAGAGGCTGCAAGGCTGCACACCAGACTGTCCAGCTTGGGCTGGAGCTTAGACACTTGCAAAACATACGCGCCCCTCACCCTTGAAATAAACAAGCTGAAGAAGGAAAAAAATGCAATTGTGCTTGCGCATTCCTACCAGACGCCTGACATAATATACGGTGTTGCTGATTTTGTGGGCGACTCGTACGGCCTTTCCTTGCAGGCTAAAAACACGAGTGCGCAAACAATCATCTTCTCAGGCGTAAAATTCATGGCAGAAACAGCAAAAATAATCAACCCTGACAAGCGTGTGTTCGTGCCCTCGCTTGATGCAGGCTGCTCGCTTGCAGACGACATCACGGCAGAGGATGTGCGGCAGCTCAAAAAGGAGCACAAGGGCGCGCCAGTAATCTGCTATGTGAACACTTCTGCAGAAGTAAAAGCGGAGTCAGACGCATGCTGCACGAGTGCGAACGCGGCGAAAATAATCGGGAGCTTTCCGGAAAAGGAAATAATTTTCGTGCCAGACGAATTCATGGCGAAAAATCTTGCAAGGGAAACAGGCAAGACGATAGTCTCATGGCGCTCCAAGTGCGTGGTGCACAAGGATTTCGATTCCCGCAAAGTGGATGCTGTGCGCAACCAGTTCCCTGGCATCCGCGTGCTTGCGCATTCCGAGTGCCCTCCTGAGATTGCACAATCGGCAGACCTTATGGGCGGCACAACTGACATGGAAAAATACGTCAAGAATTCCGACGCGCCATCATTCATGCTTTTGACCGAATGCGGGCTTTCGGACAGGCTGCGAAGCGAGTTTCCCAAAAAGGAGTTTGTAGGCATGTGCTCGCTTTGCCCATACATGAAAAAGAACTCGCTTGCCGCAATACTTGAAATCCTGCAGGGCGGCTTGCCTCAGAATGAGGTGACTCTCTCTCCTTCTGTGGTGAAGAAGGCAAAAGCTTCGCTGGACAGGATGTTTGCGCTTTCTGCCTGAGCTAGTCGCCGCCGCTTCCCTTGGAAAGCTTGGTAAGCAGCAGGTAGACCATCACTGCAACTATCAGCCCTGCCACATACGGGGCAAACGGCACGTAGACCTCGTCCTGGAAGCCGCGCGTGTCGATCCAAATCCAGCTTATCCCGTAGCCTGCGGCAAGCGCCACAAGCACCTTGACGAATGCGATTGCCGCCCTTGTCTTGTCTGATGCCATGGAGCAGATTCTCAACGAGGGTTAAAAAAGATTTACCTCTCTGCCTGCATCTGCCTTAAAAAGTTAAGCGCGCTTAACTTTAGCATGGGAAGCGAGACTGCCGAAGAATACTTGCGTGCATTCTACTACCTGCAGCAGAAAAACGGGCAGGCGCGCGCATCAGAGCTTGCCCGCTACCTGGGAATCTCAAAGGCAGGCGTATCCGAAATGCTTGCCTCCCTCGGGAAGAACGGGTTTGTCAAGGCGAAGAAATACGCGCCCGCTACTCTAACAAGTAAAGGCGCGTCCATAGCCCGGAAGATGACCTTCCGCCACCGCGTACTGGAGTATTTCTTGTCAGAAAAGCTGCGGATGCCCATCGATAGGATACATGATGAGGCGTCGCGGCTCGAGCACGCAATCTCTGATGACGCTGTCAAGCGGATCTATGCCATGATGGGCAAGCCGAAATACGACCCGCACGGTTCGCCAATAGTGGAGTAAAGGTATCTTCATGTCTTTGAAATCAAGACTATTCTCGGCGCTGGAGTCCGTGTACGCGCTTTCAGACAAGCGCTTCTGGATGTTTTTCGGGACAGGCCTCATTGTCAGTGTGGCTTACATGGACCCGGGAAACTGGGGGACATCTATTTCCGCAGGCGCACAATACAATTACCTGCTGCTTTGGGCAATCTGGTTCTCTAGCGGCGCTGCAATGCTTTTCCAATATCTTTCAGGGAAACTCGGCATAGCCGGGCACACCATAGGCGATCTGGTTAGGCAGCGATGGCAGGACAAGCGGCTTGTCTTTAGCTACTGGCTGCTTGCCGAGCTTGCTATACTGGCAACCGACCTTGCCGAGTTTTTGGGAATAGTGGTAGCTCTGAACTTGCTGTTTGGTGTCCCATACGCAATTGGAGCTTTCCTTGCGGTTGCAGACATTTTTCTTCTCATCCACCTCACAAGCAAGCGCTTCCGTGTGCTGGAATACGCATTCATACTCTTTGTTTCGGTAATCGGCATTGGCTACGTTTATGAAATAGCAATCACGCAGCCCGACATAGCATCAGTCATTTCATTCTCGTTCAAACCGAGCCTCTCTGCTGAAACAGCCCTTCTTGTTGTAGGCATAATCGGTGCCACTGTCATGCCGCATGCGCTTTTCGTGCACTCGTGGCTCATGAAAAACAAGATTGAGGAAAATTACAACGGGAAGAATGGCGCTCCTGACAAGCGCAGGCTCCTCATCTTCCACCGGACCGACGTAATCCTGTCGCTTGCAATAGCAAGCCTTGTGAACGCTGCAATCCTCATAATGTCTGCCGCGGCATTTTACCAGCGAGGCATAGCTGTCGCAACAATCGACGAGGCTTACAGGACTCTTTCCCCTCTCTTCGGCTCTCTGGCCTCCATAGTCTTTGCAGTTGCCCTCCTCTCAGCCGGAATTTCTTCATCGATAACCGGAACTCTTTCTGGCCAAAGCATAATGGAAACGCTGACTGATTTCAAGCTTGGTGCCACGGCAAGAAGGCTTATCACGCGTGTGGTGAATCTCATTCCAATACTCTTCGCGATCCACTTCCAAATCGAGCCATTGCAAATACTCGTAATAAGCCAGGTCATACTCAGCCTGCTCATCCCTCTCCCATTGCTCCCTCTCATCTACTACACTGCCAAAAAGGATGTGATGGGCGAATTTGCAAACAGGAGATCCACGACATATGCGGCAGCAGCGCTTGCGCTCGTAATAATCCTCTTTAATATCTATCTCCTTTACCAGACGTTCCTCGCCTGAATAGGGCATGTCCTTCAGCCAGTCTTTTTCTTCCAGAAAGGTATGTGCTCAAGCACGCCCCTTCCCGCAACTGCCGCAGGCCCGACGAGGCAAGCAGGGCACACGCATGGGATTGCTGCAAGCCCCCACAGCCCTCCGAGGAAAAAATAAGAATGACCAGGCTTTGCGAAAAATGCCTTGATTCTTTCCATCATGCCTCTCTTATGGCAGAATTGATTTAAATCACGCACTCCTTCATTTTGTGGTGGTCAAATGAAGTTCTGGTTGCTTTCGATGATTGCGGTTTCCCTTCTTCTTTTTGGATGCGTGGATTCGCTTCTCGGGCAAGGAAGCGAGCCTCCAGCTTCTCCGGCAATCAACCCCTCTAGCCCTCCTCAGCCTGATGACAACGAGCTCCCTCCAGCGCCGCCAGCAGGTACGCCCGCCCAATCGCCGCCTTCTCCCAGTGCAGACCTTCCTTCAGCCCCGCCTGCAAATCCTCCTGCGCAAAATACCACTCCTGCGCCAGCGCCAAAGCCAGCGCCTTCAATTTACAAGTATGGGCTTCTTGACATGGGGCAGGGGATTGATTTTTCCGAAGGCTCGGTTTGGCTCGAGGACATTGCTGCTCATGAAACGCAGCTCGCATTCCTGACAGCCAAAACGCCGACTGGCGAGATTTCGAAAAAAGCAGCGCAAGCTCTCCCGGGAAGCCCAATCTCATACGTTTCCCCTTCAGGAAGGAAATTCTGGCTCTACGTGTCCATGACCGGCGGCGGCATGGACATACAAAAGAAATGGGCAAAGGTCTTTGTGCTTGAAGCCAAAGAAGAGGAAGGGGACAACCGCTTCCTCAAGTCGCTCTACGCAGATTTCATAGGTGACGACACTTTGGGAAAAATGGAATACTCCTCTCTCTTGGGCTCGCAGGTGTCACGCGGGCTACTCGACAACACGCAGATTCTTGACGCAAAGAATTTCCTGGTGCGTTTTGACGACTTGAACAAATATTCGGATGCAGGAACAAGCACAGCACTTGTCAGCATTCTGGACTCAAACGGCGTAGTGCTTGACAAGGCGAAAATCCCCCAAAGCCACGCATATATTTTCTCCGCTCCAAGCGGAGGCAAATACGCAATCTACAACGAGGGCGGGGGAGTCGGTCAAAGTTCAGGTGTGAAATATGCAAGCCTGAGGGTAACCAATGCAGGCTCTGGAAGCCCGCAGGCAAAAAGGCTATATTCTGCACAGAACTGGAAGCAGAACAAGTCCACTTCCTTTGTAGAGAAGCTTACGCTCCCAAGTTATGGTTCAGTTATGACAGAACGCGAATTTTCTCTCAGGCTAAAGGACAGCTGGTACACGAACGCAGCCGATTTGACTGCTGCGATCGAGGTTCTGGACGAGGACGGCTATGTCACCGACTTTGGAATTGCGAGGAAAGACCTGCCTTTCCTCACCAAGGACAAATACGGCAGGACATATGAAATCTGGCTGGACTCGCTCTCCTTTGGGCAAGCCACAGTATCATTATATCGGCACTAAGAGAATTAGGGTTTCCTTCTGGGGATGAACCGTCAGGGGGATTCGCGGGAAAGCTCTGCCCCCTACGGAATGGACTCGGGGGGATTCGAACCCCCAGCCTCCTGCACTCCGGAGCCCATGCTCCGTCGCGCCCTTTCGCACGACGAAAGGGCTGTGCCATGCAGGCGCGCTACCGTTGCGCCACAAGCCCGAAAAGCGGCAGTTTGCAAAAATGCGGAAAGAAAAAAGAAGGAAATCAGGCCGGGGAAATATAGACGACCGAGTCTCCGCGAAGGAGCACTGTGCCAATCCCGCGCTTGACCTCTCCATTCACGAGCTCCTCTGCCTTCTCAAGCACGATGTTCATGTGCACGTCGTAGGAGACCATCAGTCCGCGCATATCGCGCCCGCCTTTGAGCCCGACGACCACGTTGTTGTTCAATGCTCCGTTTAGTATGTCAAACGGTCTTTTCTCTGCCATTGCCCCACCTCCTAAAGATAAAAATGGGCGCATTTTTACGGATGAGAAGGGTTTTAAACTACACTTATCCGAACCTCTCTGGTGTGGCCGGTGCCTGAAAACTTCACTGAAAAGGAGCGCGCGATTCTTTCGCAATTCTGCTCAAGCGTGGACTCGGATTGTTTTGTTCTCCTCAACCTTCCAGAAGTGGTGAAAGGCGCGCTTTTCTCCCGCTATTCGCGCACGCCCAAGTCGCTTCGTCGCGTCCTTCTCGAAGAATTCATACAGAATCCTGAATCTGGTTTTGATGCAATTGTGGGCGAAGCCGCAAGGAGGGGCGAATCCCAGCTCGTGGCTACAAAGAAGGCAGAAGAATTCTACGACCGAGTTCTCGTTGGCTACGGGGATGACTCTGTCGCTGAATTGGGAGGGGCGCACCTCGCTGCGGAAAACATCTCCAATCTTGCCACAAAAATAATGCAGGACTCGCGCATAGGCATCTCTCCACTCGAAAAATCCACCCGCTACGTTTATTTTGACCAGAAGGAAGACGGGAAATACCGCTACCTGCGCGAAGAGAGGGTAATGCAATCCGAATTCGCCGACGAATACGTTCGAGTCTGCGATTTGCTCTTCGACACTTACGCTTCGCTTGTGCCAAAGATGACGAAAATAGAGCAGGAGAAAAATCCCCGAGACGAAAAGACAAGCGAGCGCGCATACGCATCCACTATCCGCGCAAAAGTCTGCGACATACTGCGAGGCATCCTTCCTGCTGCAACGCTTACCAACTCGGGCTTTTTCGGCAACGGCCGGGCGTTCGAATACTTGCTCGTGAAAATGTATTCCCATCCTCTTGCAGAATCGCGAAGCGTGGCAAAGTCAATCCATGCAGAGCTTGCAAAAGTCATCCCCTCATTCGTGAAGAGGGCTGACGACAAATACGGAAAGGAAATGCAGGATTATTTTGCTGCGAATAGGAATGCAATAGCGGCGCTTGCATCCAAATATGCGGCACAAGCTTCAGCTTCGCAAGATGCCGCGCACGTTGAACTTGTGGAATGCGACCAAAACGAAACTGCCGAAAACAAAGTGGCCGCAGCCATCCTTTTTTCGCACCTGCACGCAAAATCATCCGAAATAAAATCACTCGTTGCAAAAATGCCTGCGGAAGAGAAAAAGCAGCTCATTCTAGCATACATGGGCAACAGGCAGAACCGGCGGCAAAAGCCAGGCCGTGCGTTCGAGTCAGTCGATTATACTTTCTGCATAACAGGCAATTTCGGTATGTACCGCGACTTGCACAGGCACAGGATGCTCACGCAGGAGAGGCAGCTTCTTACAACAAAGCACGGTTTTGACATGCCGCAGGAATTGGTTGATGCCGGGTTTGATGGGGAAGTAATGGAGGCGATCTCTGCAGCAGACTCGCTTTACTCGCGGCTTTCCGTTTCCATGCCCTACGAGGCGCAATACGTAGTTCCCTTGGGCTGCCGCATGCGCTGGTATGCCAAAATGAACCTGCGCGAAGTTTACCATCTGGCAGAGCTTCGCTCCATGCGGCAGGGGCATGCCGACTACAGGAAGGTTGCGCAGGATATGCACTCGCTTGTCTCAAAAGCTCATCCGCTGCTTGCTTCTGGAATGAAATTTGTGGATTACGGCTCGTATGGCTTGGAGCGGCTGGAAGCTGAAAAGAAAATAGACAGGAAATTGGAGCAGCTGCAGCAGAAGAAAGATTCTCCTTAAGTAGGCACTTGCTTCAAGCCAGAGCCACTTGCCCAGAACCTGTCTTCTATCCAGTAGGAACCTGCTTGAGCCCGAACCAATCGCCAAGGAATTTGCCAACTATCCAGCCCGCAAGCGCTGCCACCATGCCAACGGCAGCCATCTCTATCCCAGACTTCCACCACTTGCCTACAGTTATTTTCGCTTTGTAAGCCCCGACTGCAAAAAGCACAAGCGTTCCTAGAATAAGCGAGTAGACTATCGATTCACCTACTCCGAAGAAAAGGAAAGGGGCAAGGGGCACAAGAGAACCTATCACTGCAGATACGCCCACGATCACTGCTGCGCGCGTTGGGTTCTGCGTTTCAAGTGGGGGCAAGCCCAGCTCCTCGCTCATCATAGTGGAAAGCCAAAGCTCCTTGTTCGATGTAATACTCTTCACAAGGTTCTCAAGCTCCTTGCCGCGGAAGCCCTTTCTCATGTAAATAAGCCTTATCTCCTCTTCCTCTACTTCTGGCACATGCTCTATTTCCCATTTCTCCTGCTCAAGCTCGCGCCTGTAATGGTCCTGCTCAGCCCGGACCGAAGTGTATGCAACTGCGGCCATGGAAATGGACTCCGCAAAAGTGGCTACGAGCCCTGCCACAAGAACGATGAACTTGTCGCTTGTAGCAGATGCAACACCAAGGACAATTCCCATGACATTGACAAGCCCGTCCTGCCCGCCCAAAATAACGTCAGAAAGCGCCTCTGCCTGCACGTTTTTCCTCTCGGAATCCATGTGCTGCTGCACTTTTTTCGAAAACTCTTCAAGCTGAGCCTTGGTCTTCTTGGGTTTCATTTTTTGCCAACTCCAAATTTTTCCAATTCGTAAGTTCATCTCGCTTATTACTTCTTCCCAACTCCAAGTTTTTTGCCAACCTTTTCGATTGCAGAAAGCGCAGTGTCCAAGTCCTCCTTTGTGTGCGCGGCAGTAACCATCGTCCTAATGCGCGCCTTCCCCTGCGCCACCATGGGATAAACAATCGGCAGGGCAAACACGCCCTCCTCAAACAGCTTGCCAGCAAAGTCCTGCGCCAATTTGCTCTCCCCAAGCATTATTGGGGTAATAGGTGTTTCGCTCTCTCCTGTGTCAAAGCCCATCGCCTTAAGCTGTCCCTTGAAGTATTTTGTGTTCTCCCACAATTTTTTCACCAGTGAATCATCGCTTTCGAGAAGCTCAATTGCGGCAGTGCAAGCTGCCACAGTCGCAGGCGGGGCAGAGCCGGAAAGCAAAAAGCTTCTTGCCTTGTTCTGCAGATAGTCGTAAAGTGCCTGCGAGCCTGCCACATACCCGCCAACCACCCCAAAGCCCTTGGAGAATGTGCCCATCTCAATCTCAATTTTCCCCTCAAGCTTGAAATGCGACACAATCCCCCTCCCATGCTCGCCCAGCACTCCGTCTCCATGCGCGTCATCCACATAAATGACTGCATCGTGCTCGTGCGCTATTTTTTCTATCTTGTCGAGAGGGGCAATGTCGCCATCCATTGAAAACACGCCGTCAGTTATCACGAAAATCCGCTTGTAATTCTTCGCCTTCGCCTCGCGAAGCACACGCTCCAAATCCTCCATGTTTTTGTGCTTGTAAATCGCCCTTTCAGCTTTCGAGAGCCGCACTCCGTCGATAATCGAGCCGTGGTTCAGCTCATCAGAAATCAGCAAATCTCCCTCGCCTGACAAGCACGGTATGCTCCCTTGGTTTGCCGCAAAGCCTGTCTGGAAATAAAGTGCTGCCTGTGTGTGCTTGAATCTCGCAATCGCCTTCTCAAGCTTCAGGTGCAAGTCCTGCGTGCCAGCAATCACCCGCACCGAGCCTGAGCCTGCGCCATGCGTCTGCACTGCCTTAATGGCAGCATCTTTCAGCTTCGGGTGCATAGACAAGCCAAGGTAATTGTTGGAGCAGAGCATGATTACGCCTTTTCCAGCTACGTTCGCCCGCGGAACGGACGGGCCGTCAAGAGTCCGAACCTTCCATTCCAGCCCCTTCTCGCGTAGGGAATCCACTTCGCTTTTCAAGTAATCGTCGAATTTCATGGTTCCACCGTCAAAATTTCGGGTAGCAACATTAAAATTGCCACCGGCAGGCAGGTTCGCGAATCTATATAAACCGCCTCGAACGCAAACCTTGCCATGCTTCCTCACCTTATCCGTTTCTATTCTGGCGAAGGAAAGCCGACCTTTCTCCACTGGCAAGACGGGGAAGTCGTTCCAACAGAGCTTGGGGCATCTGAAGACATAACCTTCTCGGACCGCAAAGCCTGCATCGGATTCCGCACGCCAGACGGTTACTGCCAGTGCGTGAACGGCGCAGTGCACATAAAGCAATGCCCCTCGTGCGCCTTCCGCGACATGGCAAAGGCGTACACGGTTGGCGACTTTTCAGGCTACCCCTCCCTATACGAAGAGGCGAAAAAGGAGGAATACTGCCTTTACCTTGCAGGCTTTGGCGAGGACATAGTCAAGTGCGGAGTCACAAGGAAAGAGCGCTTCAAGGAAAGGATGAGGGAACAGGGCGCTGACTTCGGCTGCATAATCGCCGCCTTCACAGGCCCGGATGAGGTATACGGCGCAGAACAATCCCTCCAGTCACGCTTTTCCTTCAACAATTCCGTCCGGATAGCGCAGAAGCTCCGCAGGCTCGTATTCGACAAGTCCGCGGCATGGGAAAACTTCAAGTCGCAAGTGGAGATGGTTCGCTCTTCCGGAGTCTTGCCTGATTTTTCAGCGCATCCTCTCGACTTTTCTTCCCACTATCCTCGCATCCACTCTCCCCAAGAAACAGGCTCAATCTTGGGTGAAATACTTGGCGCAAAAGGCGAAATACTCCTTTTCAAGTCCGAAGGCGGCAGGGAGTTCGCAGTGAATATGCGGGAAAAGGTGGGCAGCTTTTTCGAGAGGAAATGAGTACTACTTGAATCTCGTGCTGTCCTTCCAAAACTCCTCAAAATAGGAGCGGAACGAGTCTGCTACCTGCCGGTTCACAATTTCAATCGTTATCGGGCTTTCCGAGGCAAACCCAATCACAGCGACATTCTTGTAGCCCATGAACCATGCCGGCGTATTCACCTCTATCGGCATGTATCTAGCGTCGCAGCCAGCATATGAGTTGCGATTCTTCAGCACCTCTCTGGGGGTTTTAGGGTGAAATAGCAGCTTGCAGCGAATTCCAGCTCTCGCTCTTCGAATATGGTCCCTCTGCCAATAAGCATGATAGTGCTTGGGCTGCTCCTGCGGAATCCCGAAGAAAAAGTATTCCTCGCCCTTTGCCAATTTCTGGTAAGTGTGCTCGTGCACAGAAATCATGCCCCTAAAGCCTGTGAATACCTGCACCTCGCTCTCCTTTGCGCTTGTCTGCATCCCAGCCAGTTTCGGGAGCAGCTCCTGCAGCTTGCGCTTGCTTTCCTCCAGCCCTTTCTGCCTCTCCTCCATATACTCAAGCAGCCTGTCGGGCTGCGCTGCCTGGAAATAAGCGGTTTTCTCCTTCGTAACAGAGGAAACCAGCCCCTTCTGCGCCAGCCTTTCGAGTATTTGATATATTATCGACCTTGCCACGCCCGACTTTTCGACGATGGGGCCTGTTGTGGAAGGCCCAAGCTCCAAAAGAGCAAGATATACTCTCGCCTCGCCCTCGGTAAGCCCTGCCTCAGAAAGCTGTCTTAGCGCCTTGCCCGCCATAAAGCCACATTGCTCTACTAGTAGTGGTGTGCAAGATTATTAATACATCCTTAACGACATGAATTGCCAGAAAGAAAAACAATAAGAGGTGGTGAAGATGGAGATGAAGAAGATATTGACGAAGAAAGCTGTGAAGGAGCATGGACTCGAGCATGTAGTTCCCAAGTTCTGGTTCTTCAAAATAGTCAGCAAAAAGACGTTTGAAGACTACAAGACCCTGGCTGAAACTATCACTAAATTTGACAAGAATTTCAACCTGGGCCTTGTTCACCCTGATAAGAAGACCGCGGTTCTCGCCCTACTCGGAAGGAACGAGGAGGCGATTCAGAGCGCACTTGACTATGCCAGCACTCACAGGGAATAGATGGTATAGCGAATACCAATGGGCTGAAAAGAAAACTTCAAAAAACAATAAGAGGTGGTGAAGATGATGGCAACCGAAGCATGCAAACCTCAAAAATTCCAAAAAACGAAAAAATTCTTTAAGGCAGCCTGGGGGCTCACCAAGGCATTTGTAAAAATCTCCCCTCTTGTGGCTGCTCCGCTTTTCGCGCAGGAAAAGGACACTATCAAGACAGCCGATGAAATTGCACTCAAGCCCTCCCTTTCCGCAAAGGCAGTAGTTCGCGTCTATGAGGGCGGAAAAAGCGAGGGGGCTGGGCTTGGCTTTGACACAGGCATTGAGGTAAGAAAAGTTGCGGCAGGCATCACCTTTACTGGATTGAAGGAAGGCAGCGCAATAAAATGCGAGGAGGCAAGCATTTGGGCAGCTCTCCCTGCAGGGAGTTTCACGGTTATTCCCTATGTTTATCGTGACCTGTACTTCAAGGCGCCTGATGCCACATTCGGAATGGCAGTCAAGGGTCTTGGAGCAAAAATCGGCATAGATGTTAGCAAGGGCTTCTGGGTGGCTTACGGAAAGCTGCCATTCGAAGGGGTGACTCTCGGTGGGGCAGTAATCGGATGGGATGGCAAGCTGCAGAAATTTGCAATCGACTTCAACACCAATGCCACTGTAGGAAAGATAACTGTCTCTGGCGAGGCGCGGCAGGCATGGCTGCTCTCTGGCGGCTCAGGCACGCTGCAGTTCAGAGTCAGCCTGAGCACGGCAGTATTTTAGGAGGTGATTTGAATGGCTGGAATAAAAATACTGACTAAGAACAGCGTGAAGGAGCATGGCCTGGAGGAGGTCGCACCGAAATTCCGGTTCTTCAAAATAGTCCGCAGAACGAAATTTGAAAGACTCAAGGTGCTGGCTGAGAAGGCTAAGATTGAGAAGCTTGATGGCGCCTGGTGCCTAAAAAACCTCTACGAGAATATTGATAAAGAGGGGAAACCTGAGAACCAGAGAATGGACAGCCTCTATGATAGGCTGAGGGTAAAACATCAGCCTTATCTGAGCCCATTTATCAATGCTGACGGCGATATTGACTATGCTGAAGGGGCCTTTACCAAGGAGCTTCTTGTCTATGCAAGAGCAGTCAAAAGGGAGGGAATCGGCCTTGCGCCGGCGGTAGTAGAAGCGGCTGAGGAACAGGTAAGGGCTGAGGTTGAAGCTGGCAACAAAAAGGAAGCATTGGCACTGATAGAAGCCTTCAATCTCAATAAAGAACTGCTGAAGGAAGGAGAGGGGGAGGTTGTAAAAAGAGAGGAGCTAGAACGGCTCAGAAAGGAAGACATACGTGCTTGGGAAGAAGGCTCAGAGAAACAGAAACTACGTAAGAAGGAGACAGGTATTGAGTAAAAAGAGAGCAGCTCATCTCACAGGCGCGTAAATCTCGGCAGGGCGCGCGAAAAGGTGGGTGTTGAGCCAGTTTCTGGTGTGGAAAACCACGAAATTCAGATAGCCCCATTTCCTTATGCGCCGCATGGAAATGAGCACCTTTGCCTTCGAAAAATAGGCGAATTTGCCTGTTTTCATCAGGCGCATTCCCAAGTCCGTGTCCTCACTTGTCATGAGCTTTGGATTGAATTCCCCTGCTTTCTTGTAAGCGTCTGCCCTGCACATCAGATTGTCTGCATTCACATAAGCCACTCCGAATCCGTTCATCACAGATGCCATGAAATTCAAAACAGCCGCCCCGACTTTCTCAAGCAGGTTGCCGTCCTGAGGGGAAACCGCACCAACTCCCCATGAAACCCTCTCGTCTTTGTCAAACCTTTTCTTTATCTCTTCAAGCCAGTTCTCAGGAATCTGCACATCAGCCGAAGTTATTGCGTATATCCTTCCGCGAGCTTTGGTTGCAGCAGCATACCTCCCGCCTGAAGGCGTTCCCCAGCTTTCAAGCACGACCTTGCAGCCGTAGTCTTTTGCAATTTTGCCTGTCCTGTCCTTGCTGTATCCGTCCCCTACGATGACTTCGTAAGTGCCTGAAAACTTCTGCCTTTTTATGGAAGCTAAGCAGGCTCCGATGTATTTTTCCTCGTTGTAACTGGGAATAAGAACCGAAATATCGATCTTTTTTCTGCCAGGAGACATTCAAAGCACCCTTGCGCCTTCTTTGCAAGTCTTCGCTTTCAGCATTCGCATCGGCGCTTTATTAAGCTTCATGGGGGCGTCAGAAAAAAGCGTTTTTCCAAGCATTGCCATGCTCGCTCGGCTGTTTTCATCCATTTCCTGCCTGCACCAGTCTGCAAGCCCAGACTCGTAAGCAAACATGCGCGATGCCTCCACGAGCGAGTCCCATTTCTTCTTTTTGAAAAGAAGCGCAAGCGACTTTTCGCCCGCAGCATTCACCTTCAATTTCCATTCTTCGGTTGCAATTATGCTCGAGGTTTTTATCGGGGCATAGAACGCCACTTCAATTTCCTTTTCCTCAAAAGGCAGCTTCGCAACGCCGTCTTTCACGCTTCGCCTTGCAAGAATGCCTCCAATCGCTGATGCATCAGCTCCGGAAAGCCCAGTGCCGCATTCCACGTCAGCGTCATGAGCGATTTTCACGCATTTTTCGCGAGAAAGTCCGCAACCAAGTAATTCGTTCAAGGCAAGGGAAAGGGAAAGTGCGCCTGCAGCGCTCATGCCGCATCCGTAGCCAATCGGTATGTCGGTTTCGTGGGTGATGTGCAGCAAGCCCACCTTGCCTGCAACCTCTGAAAACTTGCGAAGCACGACTTTGGAAACAGGGGCAGCCGACTCGCTTCCGTTTATTGTTATCTTTGTTGCCCCGCTCTTAGCAGTTTCCACAGCGGTTCTCATTCCCCTGTCGATTGCAAATCCTGCGCCAGCAGCGTCTCCCTCGCCGATATAGAACAAGCCGGTTATGTAAGAAGGGCAGAACGCTTCGGTTTTCATGGAAAGGGCTGCTCAAAGTTCATTTAAAAATCATTCCGACAAAATTCGGATGCTTTCATGGGCCTATAGTCGAATGGTAAGACGTCTGCTTGACGTGCAGAAGACTGGGGGTTCGATTCCTCCTGGGCCCACTTGTCAGCCCAAGGGGACTCTTTGCGGAGCTACGCCCCACTTCGCCGCAAAGCCCTCCAGACTTGTGCAGCCCACCCTAGTCCGACATTGTATTCGAGCGACGCATCGCTCGAATGCACTTCGAAACCTTGCGGTTTCAAAGATCGCCCAAACTCCTCTCCTGATCTTCCTGAGCCAACTTATTCTCAGACTTTTGCAGTCGGATTCACGATTTTACGCATTAGGTTCCTTGCCTTGGTGAAATGAGACTTGGCAATCGCGAAATCCTGCGATTCAAAAGAAGCAACTCCTTCCTCAAGCGCCCCAACCACTCCGGCAAGATACGGCTCGTTTGATTTTTTCAGCTCGTCAAGTAAGAATCTAGGCTTGTTTGCGTTCACAAACACGGCGAGCTCGCCTAGTTTCCTCTCAGCATTCTTCAGGTCGCCATCCCTGGCATAAATGTAAAGCCATGCGTAATGCCCTATCTGGTAATCGCTTTTCCTGCCTTTTTCTTCAGGCGGCTTCCTGCCCTCTTCCATGAGCGCAATCCGCTCCTCGACGCCTTTCCTTTCCCTCTCGCTTACGCGGAATAGTGCCTTGTGCTTTTCCATGCATTCAAGCGCGCCGCTCTTGTTTCCGTCCTTAAGCAGCCTGCGTATTTCATCAAGCACACGTAGCTTTTCTCTGTCAGCAAGAAGATAGCCATGGATTTTTTCCGGAATTTCCGCGAATCGCGCAAGCTGCGAAAGAAGCCACTCGTCCCGAAGCGCCCGAAGGGCATATTCCTTCCGGTGGTTGTGCTCAGATATGCCTGCAATCTGCCTGTCGCGCCACTGCCCAAGCCTGTTTCGCAATGCAGTAAAGACAGCGCATGCCCTGCTGACCTGCATTTCGCGCTTGCCTCCTTCCAGCTTAAGGGATTCATCGAGCATCCTTGCTGTCTGCTCTAGCCTTTCCATTGCCACAATCCTTTTCACAGCCACGCGCTTGAAGGCAAGAAAGCCCTCTCCAATTTCCCGAAGTTTTTCTATCGCTTCCTTGATATCTGCATCAGTGTGCGTTTTCTTTTCTGCAAGCGAAGCATTGAGCTTATCTAGCTTCCCAAGCGCAATCTCAGTCTTGCGTATTTCATTATCGTAGCTTTCGCTTATGTGCGCAAGCAACCTTACAGCTGGAATTATGTGCAGGGCAAAGCTCTTCATCTTCCTCGGTATCCCTGTTTTCATGAGGGCATTTTCAATCTCCTTTGGGGATTTCCCTTCCAGCCAATCTGCGTCCTCCTGCTTGAAGCCCATCTGGACATACCACTTGTCAACCACGATGGGAAAGGCCGCGATGCTTCTTGTTTCAACCGCTGCGCCTTCCCTGTCCCTGCCAAGAAAATAAGCTCCGCTGGACCTTGAAATCATGCCATGTCTTCGTGCTTCGTCGCCGAATGCCTTGAGCCTTTCAGCTGTCCTTTGGTCCGCTAGCAGCTTTGCAGTCTTCGTTGCCTGTTTTCCTATAACCTGCATCTGCAATCACCTGAAAATAAAAAAATCGGAAAAGAAAGAAGACTTACGTCTTTGTGTGTATGAGGACGCTGGCTGGCTTTCGGAAAACATTCCCTAGCTTAATCCCGACAAGCGCGGCGATCTTCTTGTTTTCCGCCAAGTCGGCAAGCCTCTGCGTGATTATGCCGTCGAACACTATCGCGTAGACATCCTTTTCCTCCTCAAGCGCCTTTATCATGTCTCGCACAGGCATCTCCTTTGTAGGGGCAAGCTCTGAATTGTAGAAGCGCGCGCGCAGCGTATTCTCAAGCTCGTCAAGCGATGTCAAGAGCTGCGGCGGCATGGAAGCAAGCTTGCTTGAATCTGCCGGCTCATCCACTTGCACCTGCTGCTGAGCCGGCGCACCCTGCTGCTCCATTCTGGGCGGCTGCGCTATCTGGCTTGCTGCTGGCGCGGAAACCTGCTGCGGCATGGGCGGCACATCCGAGGGTGGCACATACGGCCTTTCCTCGCGCCTTCCCCTGTCGCGCCTGTCCCTGTAGCGCTCTCCCTCGTCATACCTTCGGCTGCTGCGCTCGCGCCTGTCATATTCAGGCTTCTTCTCCTCTCCTCCATTTTGCCCCTGCTCGAAAGGCACTTTCGCCCTCAGGCACTTGATGAGCTCCTTCCTTGAAAGCTCCTCCACTTCTCTGCCTGCCGGTGCGCGCGCGACAAAGTCAATGTCTGCCACGCGGGAGAGTTCGTTGAGGATGATGTCTCCTCCGCGGTCGCCGTCAAGGAAAACAGTCACTTCCTTTTCGCGCGCAAGCTTGGCAATCGCGTTTGTCACGTTCGCCCCGCCCACTGCAACTACATTGGTCACGTCGTTCTTGAGAAGGTTCAAAACGTCCGCCCTTCCTTCCACGATGATGATTGCATCCTGCTTTTCGATTGCAGGTCCGCACGGAAGCTTTTCAGGGCCGTATTCCTCTATTTCGGCGATCTTGACTTCCTGGCGGACCATCTCGGAGATTTCCTTGCTTTCGGGTATCTCGTTCATGAGCATGGATTTGAGCAAGTTTTTTGCCCGGTCGACAAGCACTTTCCTCTTCACGTTCCTCGTGTCCTCGACTTTCTCGATTCCAATCCTTGCCTCGCAAGGCCCGACCCTGTCAACAGTTTCAAGCGCAGCTGCAAGGATGCAGGTCTCCACCATATCAAGTGAAGATGGCAGCTTTATCTTGCCTGCCGATTTCCCGCCGCGGGGCTGCAAATCGACTTCGATCCTGCCAATCCTGCCGTTTTTCTGCAGGTCGCGAAGATCAAGCTCGTCTCCAAGCAACCCCTCAGTCTGCCCGAAAATAGCCCCGACAACGTCAGGCTTTTCCACAAGCCCGTCGATTTCGAGGTTGGCGTACACGAGGTATTTCACTGTGTCAATGTAAGTCTTTCCCATAATTATTCACCTATTTTATCATCGTCCGGTTCGTTCACCGTTTCGATTTTTCGTTTTTTCACATTTTTCTTTGGTTCCTGACCTTGTCGATCAATTCCTCTCTTGTGCAATCTGCTGCCAGGGTTTTCTTCCGCCCGGTTTGCCCGGACAAAAGCTCCACGCGGCAGCCAAGCAATCTCTCCAGTTCGAAAAGAAGCACCTTGTTCGCCTTGCCTTTCCTTGGCTCAGAAGGAACGTCCGCTTTCATGACAAGCGGGTTCTCCGATGCAAGCGAAGCGGAAAAGCTCCCCCTGTTCGCCGATACACGGACTGTGAAGACCGTTGGCAAGTTCCCTTCTCCAAAAAAGATTTTCCAGCTCGCGCCGGCAGTTGGCCGGAGTGTTCAGCAGGCTGCGCCTGCCCCGCATGCGCAAAGCGCAGGCGGAAATGAGCGTGAAATCTTTTGATTCTGTTGAAAGCCGCACGAAGCGGCACGGTGATGCTTCCTTTTTCGAATTTTGAATTGCTTGATTTTTGCAATCGTTATTTTCTTTTCGTTACCAATGTGCGGCTCGCTGGTTTGCGAACCGCCAGACTGCAAAACACTTCTCACTTGTGCGGCGCGCTGTTGACAGGCAATTCATTGCGGTGCTATTTTTCCTTGCGGAAAAATGCGCGTCCTTTTGCTTGCGCAAAAGTCCGTGGCTCCTTCTGCCATCCACGCGCAGCTTTCTCTATATGAAAATAAGGGTATATAAGCCTATGCTATTTGTGGAGTTTTATGGAAGTTCAGCGCCTAAGCAAGTGGTATGCAACAATAAGCGCAGCAAGCGCAGCCACGGCATTCACAATAGGATTTGGAGTAGCAACCGAAACTCTCACTCCAACAAATGGCAGGAGCGATTATGCTGCGAACAAGCACAATATTCCTGCAAGGAAGCTTTTCAATTCCATTTTCCCAAGCGGGATTCCGATGATTTGCTTTAAAAATTCTCACTGCGAATTGAAAAACAAGGAGGTGAGCAGATGAAAATGGACATAAAAATAGGGCAATGCATGACAGTGGGCGTATTCACTCTTCCGGCAGACAAATCCGTCTTTGAGGCTGCCCGCCTTCTTAAAAAAACAGGAGTGGGTTCGGTAATAATCACGCAAAAAGGCAAGGCAAAGGGGATAATGACTGAGCGTGACATTGTGCACAAGGTGGTTGCTCAGGGCAAGAACCCCAAGAAGGTCAAGCTCAAGTCAATAATGAGCAGGCCTCTCAAAGTGATAAAGGCGTCTGACACCATACAGGCAGCTGCGCTTGCCATGCTGAACAACAAGGTGAAGCGCCTTCCAGTGCTTGACAAGAAATCCCGCTTGGTCGGAATCGTTACAGAAGACGACCTTCTCCGCGTCTACCCTGGCGTTCTCGATGTCATTTCTGAAACCGATGACATAAGGAAGGCCAAGCCCAATGAATACTACACTGGGGTTTGCGAAGTCTGCGGCTGCTTCACCGAGGCGCTCAAGCGCGACGAGGGCAAGCTCAAGTGCGAGGAGTGCATCGAGGAAGCTGAAGTCTAGACTTCCCAATTCTTATTTTTTCTTCTTTCAGTGTATGTCATGGTCTTCGGCACTTATGCAAAAGGCTCCCGTGCAGAGCGGGAGCTCATCCATTTTTTTACAGAGCATGGCTTTCAGGTAATCCGCGCAGCTGGCTCTGGCGTGAATTCGCTTTCGCCTGACCTATTGGCATTCAGGCACGGAAAGCAGTATGCAATCGAGTGCAAGGCCTGGGATTCGGGCTCGCTTTCGTTTGAAAAGGAAAAGGTCGCGCAGATGAAAAAATGGGAGGAAGTGACAGGCATAACCTATTACATCGGCTGGCGGGTTTCCAGGGAAGGGTGGTTCCTGTTTCCCGTGCATCTCCTCGAAGAGCAGGGAAAGACATTCACGATAACGCTTTCGAAAGCAAAGCTTGCAGGGCGAAAGCCAGAAGAACTGGTCTGAGGTGAATTTGATGTACTCAAACAGTGGCACAGTGTCTGAATCAGGGCAAAAACTCATTGCAAAAATATTTCCGCTTGCCATTCTTACAATGTTTGCCCTTTTCCCAGCCATTCTTTTCTTTCTCTCAAGCTCGCAGGAGGATAAATGGACAAATTCTCTCGAACCAGACGCGCTTCTGCAGTCAAAATTCTTCACCCTGTTTTTCGGGTTAAGCCTGCTACAGCTCCCTCTTTCGCTTTTCATATATTCAACTGTGAACAAGCCGGATTCCAAATTTCCTGCGGTTAGCAGGATAACCGTTCCTTTTGCAATGAGCGAGCTTCCCCTCCTGCTTGGTTTTGCCTGCGCTTTCCTGAACCAGAACGCCTACATCATCGCGCCCTTCCTAGCGCTTTCGCTTGTGCTATGGGTTTATTTCTTTTCAAGAAGAAATGAAAGAGTCTGATTTTATTTCTGGCAGATGATGACAAGTACGACGCTGACCTCGGAATGATGACGTGACTTGACTCTGATGCCTGAAAATCATCCAGGGCTGGTTAAAGAAGCGAACCTGTTCAGGGTAAAAAATCCCAATCAGGAATTCTTCGTGGCAAATGTGTTGCCGACGTGCAGAAGGAGCTCCTCTTTCTCGCCTTTGGACAGCTTGGGGTGGTTCTTGATGCCTTCCTTGAAAACGCGCAAGTAATCTTCGTGCTGCGCGACAGAGCCCTCGTTTCGTGCGTAGCGCCTCTGCTGCGCAGAGATGTACTTGTTCCAAGCTTTCAGAATGTCAACTTTAGTCTGTTCACTCATAGGTCTCCCACACCGTTCGCCAGCAAAAAACCTGGCGTTATTAACACCAAAAAAGGCGTAGTCAAGTATATGCAGAAGATTATTTATATACCTTTGCAGCCACGTCGGGCGACAAGTCTGCTCTTTTTTTGTTAATTTAATTAATGGCAATGGCGGATTTCGCTTGTCAGAACTCAAGATCAAATTCATCGCCAGCTCTTAGTCGAGCATCTGCTCGACTTCTGCAAAATCGCTCGCGCGATTTTGCATAGACGTTGGCTAATCGAATCCACGTTATCCTCATTCAAGCAGGAAGGATTTCGGTGCAACAGTTTATCTTTTGATTGATGTCAGCCGGTAGCTCCAAACCCCGAAAACAAGGAGGGTGAACGCGCCTGCAAGGAAAATCGGCGCAAATCCAAATCGTTCAGCCGCAAAACCTGAACCAGCCGAAACCGCGACAAGGGCGAAGCTTGAGGGCATATGCAAAAGCGCAATGTCTGTGGAGCGCGTGCGGCTTTTTTTGACCTGCAGATAGATTATCTGCTCCCAGACAAGCGCCAAGTGCCCATCGCCAATTGCCATGAGGAAGAAAAAGTAAGGCAAAAGCTCCCGCCCAGCAAGGCCCATGCCGAAAAGTGCGGCAAGGAAAAGCGCGCTTCCAGCCAATGTGGTCCAGCGACTCCCTATCTTCCGGTGCGACAGGAAGTTCAAGACAGCGCCGAATATCAGGAAATAAACAGCGTAAAAGCTGCCAATCTCCCCAAGCGAATAGCCGTTCAATTTGAAGAAAAGAGGGGTTATGAAATACACGATAGCATTGTAGAAGGTCGAGCCAAACATTATGGCGCCACAAGTCTCGTAAAACAGCCTGCTTCTTCCAAGCATGGAAAGCTCGGACAGCTTCACCTTCCTCCTTTCATGGTGCGGGGTGTCCTGCACGCCTTGGGAAATTGCAAACGAGGCCATTCCAAGTGCGACTGCCAAGATTAGCAGGAGCTCAAAGCCTCCATGCGGATAAAGGAGCCCGACTGCCAGGCTGCCAAGAGCAAAATAAACCGCCCTTCCTGAAACAAGCCCTCCCAGGACAAAATGCTCGCGGTCAGGCTTGGTGGAAATCAGGCTTGTGCGGTTCACTGCCCAAATGAATGATTCCCTGGCGCCATCGATAATCTTTCCTGCTGCAAAGCCCCATGCGCTTCCAGCAAGCCAGTAGGCTGCAGCCTGAGCGGCGTTTGCAGCTGCATTGAGCGAGTAGAAGGCCTTTTCCCCGTGCGCGTCTGCCATTGAGGAAGCGGCAAGCCTCACTGCAAGCTTTGCAATTGGCGCAAGCGCAAACACCAGCCCGATTGAAGCGATGCTGATGTTCCGCTCGAGCATGAGAAGGGGCACAATCACGGTCGTAATGCCGAATACGAACGAATCAAGGAAGTTTATCGCGAAAATGCGCTTTAGCATGAAGGGAAATGGAAAAGAAGGTTAAAAATAGGGAGCAATTTTTCTAGCAAAGAGGGGGCAAGTTGAACCTTTCGACAAGCTCCGCAAGGCTCCCAAGCGATTGCTCCAGCAGCCTGTGCCTTTCTATTTCGGGCTTTGGTATCCTGCCGCTCTCTTCTGCCTGCGCAGTAAGGCTTTTCTCCTCATGTGGCAAGTATTTTGTCTGCATCGAGGCCACGTAAAGCTGCCTACCCAGCACTCCTGCAGTAATGCCAGCTGCATTGTCACGAAGCATTCTCCACAGGGGCCTTATCTCCAAAACGATATCTTTCGCGTCTTTCTCGTAAATGCCAAGCAGGACGGAATCAGCCTCGCCACGGGCAAAAGCAAGCTCAAGAATGGAGAGCGAGGTGCAAAGAGCCTGCAGGCTTCCGGCATCTGCCAGTTCGCTTGCAGAGAGCTTCTTGATTGCAGTTGCAAGCTTGAGAAGCTCCTTGCTGTCAAGGCCGTATTCTCCTTTGAGGTGAGGGGATGCCTCGTTGATTGCGTCAACTAGCGCCTTCGTTTTTCGGCGGTCATTCAGGACCTCGGCGTTCAATGCCTTGGCGGTTGCAGCCTTCTCCTTCTGTTCGACAAATGCACTTGGGTGGTTTATCTTCCTTCCCTGGCTTCCCCGGACATGCTTGGGCTCTCCGTCTCCTGGCAGGGCAGTGGCATAGAGCGGTTTGGTTCCATCCTTCGGTGCATCTCTAAGGCTCATGGAAATCACTCGCCTCTTCTGTGTATAGAAGTGCATTTAAATGTATTGTAGATCTTATAGAGAAAAGTCATGGGCCACGGCCGAGACTCGAACTCGGTCGAGGGGCTTTCTGCGGTTTTCCGGGCAAGAGAGTTCTTTCTTTTGCCCGGGCTTTTATTTCTCGTTAAAGAAAGAAAAGCCCGCCACAGGCCCCCATGCTACCATTGACATCACCGTGGCCACGCAAAGGTTTGTTGTGAAGGAAATCAACTTAAACTTGCTGCGAGAATTCTTCCTCATGAAAACAGCTGCGCTCATCGCCGTCCTTGTTGCCGTGGCTCTCATCGCGGCATTTTTCATCTTCACAAAGTCATCCCCTCCGACCGAGCAGGACGCAAGAAAGTTTTTCCTCGAGGATTTGCAGGGCAAATACCCTTCGGCAGATGTGCGTGAGATAACAGACATCACCAGCCAGACTGGAAGCGACGGCAAGCCATACTTCCAGCTCAAGGCAAGGGTTACAAACGGACTTTCCACTCCTTGCCCTGAGCGGATACACGTCTACTACGATTATCCGCCCAAGAATTTCGTTACCCAGCCTCCGGAATACATAACAAAGGGATGCCAGGTATGCATAAACGAGCCTGTGTGCGTGCTTGCCTTTCCAGAAGAGGCGATAATCGCCTCGCACACCTATTCTGGCGCAGAGGCAGTGCAGGAGTTCGTGAAAAGCAACGCGGATGCAAAGGCAGAAGCGGCATTCTTCGAGAACTACAAGGACTACAGCGGCGTTTGGCTCGTAAGCTGGAGCTCTGCTTCGGCAAATTCCTCTTATCAAGTGGTTGTCTCAAAGACACAGAACAAGGTGCTTGATGTAAGTTCAGGTTAAGCCGCATCTAATTTTCGTAATAGTAGAATTCGCCAGCCTCCTTTTGCTCCCTGTCAAGCGCTGAGCCAGGCTTGTTTATCCTCGGCCTTTTTGAATCCTTGTCGCGGCGAAGGGTGATCCCGACTGACTTCAAAAATCCGTTCATGCCCTCCCGCTTGTTCTTTGGGGCGCTTGCGTGCCCCTGCACAGAGGGCTTTCCGTCAAAAATTATCGCCCGGGAAGAAACGGCGTCAAGAAGCAGCAAGTCGTGGTCAATGACAAACGCGCATTTCTTGCTTTCAGGTATTACTGACTGCACAAGGTCAGCAAACTCCAGCCTCTGCTCGATGTCCAAAAACGCAGATGGCTCGTCAAAAAGGTAAATGTCAGCATCCTTGGAAATCGCAAGCGCAATTGCCACGCGCTGCATCTCTCCCCCCGAGAGGGTATTCACCTTCTTGTCCATAAGCGAATTCACATTCAGTTTCCGCCGCGCCTGCTCGGCAACGAACGGGTCCAGCCCTGCTGCTGCAAAAAGTTCCCTAACTTCTTCGCTGCTGTCAGCTTTCACCTGCTGCGGCTTGTAGGAGATACGGAGGGCAGAAAGCATTTTTGCGTTGTCAGGCTGCTCAATGCCTGCAAGCATGCGGATGAAAAGCGACTTTCCAATCGCGTTTTCACCAAGCATGCCTATCACTTCTCCTTCCATTATGCTGCCCTCTTCTGCTGCAAAGGAAAACTTGTCGAATTTTTTCTGCAAGGCAGGATAGGAAAACTTGGATGCTGTGCTTGCCTTGACCTGTGCTGCCGAGGTCGCTGAGAATCTTATGGAGTGGTCCCTAAAGCGCGTGTTCTCGTCCTTCAGGAACCCGTCCAAATACTCGTTTATTCCGCTTCGCGCACTTTTCACTCCGGAGACAACTCCGTACGCATTCTCCTGCCCGTAAAGCACGTGGACATATTCTGAAAGATAGTCAAATATCGCAAGGTCGTGCTCAATGACGACCACGCGCTTGCTTTCAGACAATTCCTTGAGCGCTCGCGCCATTGCCAATCTCTGCTTTATGTCAAGGTAAGCGGCAGGCTCGTCAAAATAGTAAAGGTCCGCATCCTTGCAGAATGCAACTGCAATTGCAAGCCGCTGAAGCTCGCCTCCTGAAAGCTCAAAGACATTCCTCTCAAGCACATCTGAAAGCGCGAACAATTCCACTGCATGCGCCATCATCTTGCGCTCGTCGCCTTTGGCAAGAAGCGCCTTTGCCTTGCCCCTGAACACTTCCGGTATTTTGTAAATGTTCTGCGGCTTGAGCGAGACCTTCAGCCTCTTATCCTGAATTGAGCGGAAATAATTCCTCATGTCTGGCGAGAGCCTCTCAAGGATTTCTTCGGGCTTCCACTTGGTTTCAAAGTCCGCAAAGTTCGGGTGGATTTGTGCAGCCATGAGCTTTATTGCCGTGCTCTTCCCTATGCCGTTCTTTCCAACCAACCCCACAACACCGTCCTGCGGAAGCGGCAATCCGTAAAGCCTGAATGTGTTTTCGCCATACTGATAAATCGGATGCGTCTTCTCCTCTGCCAAATTGATTATGGTGATGCAGTCGACAGGGCATTTTTTCGGGCAAATCCCGCAGCCTGTGCAAAGCTCTTCTGAAATCACCGGGAAACCGTCAGAGTCAACCGTCACCGTGTCGTCGCCCATTCTCACGCCCGGGCAGACTTTCATGCAGATGTAGCCGCATTTTTCCTTGAGGCACTTCTCGCGGTCAATTATGGCTATCCTTGTTTTCCCGAAAAAATCCGCCATGCTCTTCTCCTGCTGGGTATTCTCCCATGCTTGTTTATTACCGTTCCTTCCCCAATTTTCCTATCGTTGTTGTTCAAAATGTAAAGATAGGTTTAAATACACTTCTAGCCAGATCTTGCTCATATCGGGGTGGAGGGAAAACATGCTGCAGGCACAGGCCACTAGTCAGGTTCAGGCTGCCAAGAAAGCGCCCGTTCCAATGTACAAGCTTCTTCCTTATGCAGACAACATACTTGACCTGACTTCGTCCAAGCCAGACAAGAAGGGGCGCGCAAACATATTCTACGAAGAACTCAGAGAATTGCAGTCACAGACCCTTGCGGATTACAACGCGGAGAGAAAGAAAGATGCGCCTGACAAAGAGCGCTTGGCTGAGCTTCAGAAAACTTCCGATTACGTATCTGCACTGTTCGCGCACATCTGCAACCTTACCAATTCGTTCCAGTCGATGCAGGAAATATGGCATGCCAAAGTGAATGAAATAACCGTTTACAGCAATTCGAAGATTGCCGCAGGAAACGTCTGGGAAAACCTCAAGAAATGGGCGCCTTGGCTTGCTGGTCCCGCTGTGGCGGTCGGGGCAGTTTATACTGGCGCATGGAATGACCTGATGGCTTACATAGACAAAACAGTCTCCAAAGACTTTGTGAACCTGGCAAAGGCAGCTGCAGACTTCTTCGGCCTCGGGGCAATGGCTGCCATAAGCGCAGGAATCTCCAAGCTTTCCGAATGGACAAAACACAGGATTCGCCAAAAGCGCGATGAGAAGCTGCAGGTATTTTTCAAGGAGGAAGGAAAAGTCCGCGATGCCATACGCGGCCTAGTGCAGCAAATCGGCCTTGGCCTTGCAGCAGAGTTCGGCTATGAATCCGAATTGAAAAGCAGCGGGGACGAAACGCTTCTCAACAAATCGCAGTCCAACGATATTGCGGGCATATGGAAGCTCATAAACCACAGGATAAGCCAGATAAGGAGCACTGTTCCGGAGTCCATCAGGGACTTCTTCCCGGCATCGCTCAACCTTCCGGAATACGTGTCAGGGGCGATAAACGGAGATGTTTCCAAACCGGAACAAGCATCGGCGCAGCAACCTTCTTCTCCGTAGTAATTTAGCTGCCCTTCCCAGCATTTTCCTTATGCGCGCTTTTCGCTTTGCGTATTGTCCAACACCTGCTTGACAGTCGCCAAAGGTGCGATACAAGGGTATATACGCATTTAGTAGAATATCTGTCTGAAAAGCATGTGACGGAGGGAGGTGGGCACCATGGTGGGGGGTGCAAGCACGTTCCGTTCACTGCAGTTTGTTGGCAATGGGACGGAACTATTGAATCGGCCTGGTTCTAATAAGCAAGCGCGGGCTGTAGCTCTTCTTGAGAGAAAAATTCCGGAAGCCAAGGCGCTAGAGGATTTTGGCGGGAGGATTTTCGGCAGGATGCCTGACAGGAAGCCCATGAAGTTCTCCGAAGACAAAACCTCAAAGACGCCAGAGCACGTTGCCATTCCAGGAGAGCAGGATTTCCTGGTGCTTCCCGGGCAAATCGGGCCGCAGGACGGAGAAAGCGCAGAGCAGAGAATCAGGCGCAGACAAAAAGCGAACGGCTCTAAAAGCGGATTTGAGAAATCCCAGCTCTGCTCTGAGATAATGCCACCCATAACTGAGTGCCAGGCAGTGGACCTGTTGAAATATTACTACTTTGCATGGCTTTACGAGCAAAATCCGAAAGACGAGCAAGTGGCTGCAAAGCTGAAAACATACGTCCCGAATTACTTCGATTCGCCTCTTTTGCTTGAAGGTAATGGAATTGGCGATATCGGCAGGGCTCGCAATTTTGTGTCAGCCATAAACAACGAGGCTCTCCGCTACGCGCAGGACATGATACGCGTCAAGATCGACATCGACGAGCGGATAGCAAAAGTTGAACAGCGCTTGGTTGATGCGATGATCAGGTTCGAAACCGAGAAAAACGAGGAGCTTGCGGCAATATCCCGCTACTATTCGCGCAAGGACGCGCGCTTGGCTGCAAGAATAGAGAGCAGCTGCAAGCCAAGCTGGGTTGTGGAGAAAATAAAGGAGGTTGCCAAGAAGTTCGGGCTGGGCAAGATCGGGGTGAGCATAGGCGCGCTAATGAGTGGCGCCAGCGCAGCCTTCGAGCAGGCAAAGCTTTTGATAAAGGACGTGATAGAGCACATCCCGCTGCTTTCGCAGTTTCCGCCCGAGCTTGTCGGCGTTTCGCTGGTGGCAATTGTGGCAGGGGGCGTACTGCTCGCAAAGGGCTTTTCCAAGGCGCTCATCTGGCACTTTGAGATGATCCGTGACAGCCTGCCTCGGCGAGAGGCTGCCAAAAGTGCAAAGGTGCGGGACAAGTTTGCAGAATTGGAGGAGAATTCCAAGCGCGCGCACGAACAGATGAAGGACATGCTCAATAGCTACTGCGAATTCCAGCATGCCGACATAGAAAAGAAATTCAGGACGGCTTTCGACCGTCTCGTCTCAGCCTACGGCTATCTCCAGCCAAACTAATTGAATTAAATTACATTTCGCGCCCCAATATCCCATGAAATTGGGCAAGCAGGACGTGTCGGAAGGCGAAATCCGCCTCACTCCAGAGAACACGGAAGACCTCTGGCACATAGAGAGAATTCTCCAGCCTGGCGACCGCATTATCTCCAAGACGTGGAGGCGCTTCAAGGCAACTGAGAACGATGCGGGCGAGAAAAAAGCAGTCACCATGAAACTTCTCGTGGAAAAAGTGGAATTCTCCCGGTTTGCTAACAGGCTGCGAGTCACTGGCAAGATAATCGAGGGCACGCCTGCAGAGTTCGTGCAGCAGGGTGCATACCATACCATTGATATCGAACAGAACTTTCCTGTCTCCATAATCAAGGACAGGTGGATGGGACATCATCTTTCAAGGATAAAGCAAGCTATCGCTGAGACCAAGCGCCCTAAAATCGGCATGCTTGTCCTTGACGAGAGCAAGGCAATTTTCGCAACCTTGAGGGGATATGGCGTGGAATATGAGCTTGAGCTTGAGAACAACGCAAGCAAGCGGGACGACAAGTTCGATGAGAAGACGCAGTCGTTTTTCGGGGAGATTGTGAAAAAGATGCAATCAGCTCCGGTGGGCAAGCTCATTGTGGCAGGGCCGGGGTTTGGAAAGGAAAACCTGATGAAATTCATAAAGCAAAAGTCGCCTGATTTGGCAAAAAAAATAATCCTCGAGCACTGTTCCTATGCGGAGAGGAGCGGCATTAACGAGCTACTGAAGCGCGGCGTTGTTTCCAAAGTGGCGGAAGAGGAGCGGGCGGAGAACGAGCTGAAACTCATGGACAGATTTTCTGCGGAACTGAGGAAAGATTCAGGCTTGGTCGCTTATGGCGTTGAAGACATTCGAAACGCAGTCTCCTCTTCAGCAGTGGAAACACTCATGGTGGAGGACGAACTTCTTCGGAATAACAAAGAGATGGAGGCAATCGTCGAGGAGGCGGAGAAACGGAAGGTGAAGCTTGTTGTCTTTTCCCACGAATCCGACGGCGGCAGGGAGCTTGCAGGATATGGAGGGTTTGCGGCGCTGCTGCGCTTCAGATTGCGCTAGCCAGCCTGCTTTTTAAATTGTTATAAATGGAAGTCCACGTATGAAATTTCTGCCTCGTTTCTTCCATTTCAGAAAAGCTTCCTCCTGTGCTCAGGAACAGAACGCCACGAATCCGGCTCATGCGGCAATGCCCCTGCACTCGCGTTCCGTCAGGCTTGAGGAGGTGGACAAGGTGGCAAAAAACATTTTCGGGCGCGTCAACCATCCCGAATCTCCCCTGGTCACAAAGAAGCTCATAGGGATGGTGTCTGCCCTCTCAGAAGATGAAAAGCTCCTCCTCAAGGAGCAAGTCAGGAGGATGAAAGGCGGGATTTTTTTCCCATGGCTGGAAGAATTTTCCATTTTCAACCCTGAATCGAAAATAGTTCACAACAAGCAGAAGTCGTGCTGGGAAATCTCAAACCTTGACATTAGCAAGCCAAACGCCCGGAAAACATATGAAATCACGGCTATTGCAGCCGAAAAGATGTCACGGATAGAAAAAATCCATCG
>JAWBPP010000004.1:27939-33151 GCA_038824715.1 Candidatus Anstonellaceae archaeon | reverse complement strand
TGTCATTTCGGGGAGGCAGCTCGATGCTGCGGAGAAGTGCGGCGCGGATGTTGTGCTTTTGGTTGCTAAAGTCGCTGACAGATTAGAATTGGACTTGGGCAGGATGATTGATGCTGCGCATGAAAAAGGGCTGGAAGTGCTGCTTGAGTGCTATGATGAGAAGGAGATGGCAAAGGCTGCGGAGACTGATGCAGACATTCTTGGGATAAACAACAGGGATTTGGCAACGCTGAAAGTGGATTTGGAGAGGACGAAGCGAATAATGGAGACCGTTGGCCGGATTGAGAAGCCGGTGATAAGCGAGAGCGGAATCAGGAATGCTGACGATGTGAGATTTGTGAGGAAGGTCGGAGTGGATGGAGTTCTTGTGGGAACGAGCATCTGGAAGGCGGAGAACTTGAGGGAGAAGGTAAATGGATTGAAATCTGGAGCGAAGTGAACGAGCGAGTGATTGACGGGTAACTAATGAAGGAAAGCGACGTAGGCCGTGGTTATGATGAGAAGATATTTTGGGAAATTTGGCGGGCAGTTCGTGCCGGAAACGCTAGTGCCTGCGCTGCGTGAGCTTGAGGAAGCCTATGCGAAGGTTGGCAGGAGCGCGGAGTTCAAGCAAGAGCTTTATGGCTGCCTGAAAAACTATGCTGGAAGGCCGACGCCTCTTTATTTTGCCGAAAGGCTCACCAGATATACCGGAGGGGCGAAAATTTACCTCAAGCGCGAGGATTTGCTTCACACCGGAGCGCACAAGATAAACAACGCCATCGGGCAGGCGCTTCTTGCAAAAAAGATGGGCAAGAAACGGTTGATTGCAGAGACTGGTGCAGGGCAGCACGGGGTTGCGACAGCCACTGCGGCAGCGCTTTTTGGCATGGAATGCGATATCTACATGGGCAGCATGGATGCTGCAAGGCAATCGCCCAATGTTTATCGGATGAAATTGCTTGGAGCTAATGTGAAAGTTGTTGAGGGCGGTTCCAAGACGCTCAAGGATGCCATAAACGAAGCGATGAGAGACTATACTGCCAACTTTGGGAATACGCATTATTTGATTGGCTCGGCACTCGGCCCGCATCCTTACCCTACAATGGTGCGCGATTTCCAGTCAGTCATTGGAAAAGAAGCAAGAAGACAAGTGATGAAGGCAGAAAGAAAATTGCCTGATGCACTTGTTGCATGTGTCGGAGGAGGGAGCAACTCCATCGGCTTGTTTTACCAGTTCCTGGCTGACAGAGTGCGGATGATTGGAGTGGAGGCTGGGGGGGACGGCAAAAAGCATGCCGCAAGGCTTACTGGCAAAGGGAAACTTGGAGTTTTGCATGGGATGAAGACTTATCTGCTTCAGGACAAGAATGGGCAGGTCATGGACACCTATTCTGTTTCTGCCGGGCTGGATTATCCTGCTGTGGGGCCGCAGCATTGTTTGCTAAACGACCAGAAGCGAGTGGAATATGCTGCAGTGAAGGATGGCGAGGCGCTTGCAGCATTCCATCTCCTTGCGGAACTGGAGGGGATAATTCCTGCGCTTGAGAGTGCACATGCTGTTGCTTATGCAGTCAGGCTTGCGAAGAAACTTGGCAGGGGGAAAATCATCGTAGTGAATTTGTCAGGGAGAGGGGATAAGGATATCGACCATGTCCGAAGAGTTGAGAGAGACAGGGGATTGCTATGAACCAGCTCAGAAGAATGTTTGCAAGACCCAATGAAGCGGCATTCATGCCATATGTTTGCTGCGGCGACCCGAACGAGAAGTTTACTGTGAAGCTTGTGAAAGCTCTTGTGGAAAATGGCGCGGATGCGATTGAGTTCGGCATTCCTTTTTCTGACCCGATTGCTGACGGAAAAGCCATACAGGCTGCTTCGCAGCGCGCGCTTGCATCTGGCATGACGCCAAGAAGAGCCATTGCCTCGATTGCAAAATTGCGAAAGGAAGGAATCGATGTGCCGATTGTAGCAATGACTTACTACAACATCGTTTTTGCCAATGGAGAAAGGGGATTCTTGGCTGCGCTGAAAAAAGCTGGCGCAGATGGGCTGATTGTTCCTGACTTGCCGCTCGAGGAGGCAGCGAAATTGCGAGCAGAGTGCGAGAGAGCAGGTATTCTGCTTGTCGGGATGGTGGCCCCGAATTGCAGCGATTTGAGGTTGAGAAGGATTGCTGCGGGTGCAAGAGGCTTTTTGTATGCTGTTTCTGTTTTCGGGACGACTGGTGCAAGAAACAAGGTAGATGCAGAAGCGATTGCGCTTGTGAGGAGAGTGAAGAGGGCAACGAGTCTTCCTGTGTGCGCTGGATTCGGGATTGCCCTGCCTTCGCATGCAAAAGAATTTGCGAAAGCTGGTGCTGACGGAATCATCGTAGGAAGCCAGATTGCGAATTTGTATTCCAAGGCGATGAGTGCTGGAGGGAAGAACAACGAGCAAAGGACGATTGCCGCAATATCGTCGTATGCACGGCGCATGAAACGGGCTTGCGGGCGGGAGAATGGTTAAAAAGCTTGCTTAGCATAATTGCAGCCATAGACAAGATAATGGAAAAACGTGGAATTGATTGACATGGCACAAACGCAAAGAAGCAACTATTTCTGGTACGGCTTCTTTAGCTATGGCTATGGCAACCAATAAAGCCGCGATTTTTTTCTCGTTTTCTTTTCCGGTTTGACGGTTGCTTTTGACTGTTAATGTGAATTTTAACGATTGGAAAGGAGTTGATTGCGATGAAAAATCTGAAATTGGCTGCGAAAAACGGCAGCGGAAAGACAATTGTCCGCGTGGGGAATGTCAAGGTGGGCTCTGGCTTCACACTGATAGCGGGCCCGTGCAGTGTGGAAAGCGAAGAGCAGACAGTGGAAACCGCGAAAGCGGTGAAGGCTGCTGGCGCAGACATGCTCCGCGGCGGTGCGTTCAAGCCGAGAACATCGCCGTACGCTTTCCAGGGACTGGGCTTGAAGGGATTGAAGATACTTGAGAAGGCGAGAGACATCACGGGCTTGCCAGTTGTCACAGAGGTAATTGACACGCGCGATGTTTCGTGGGTATGCGAATACGCAGACGTGCTGCAGATTGGGGCAAGGAACATGCAGAATTTCTCGCTTCTTCGGGAAGTTGGAAAGTCTAACAAGCCGGTGCTTCTCAAGCGAGGCATGCACTCAACGCTTGAAGAGTGGATGAACTGTGCAGAGTACATTTTGAACGAAGGCAACCCGGACGTCATATTGTGCGAGCGGGGCATCCGTACGTTTGAAACTTACACAAGAAACACGCTTGATTTGTCCGCAGTGCCAGCTGTGCGCGAGCTTACGCACCTGCCGATAATCACCGACCCGAGCCACGGCACTGGAAGGATCGGACTCATAACTCCCATGAGCATGGCATCGGCTGCGTGCGGCGCTGACGGGCTGATTGTGGAAGTGCACTGGAAGCCTGCCGAGGCTCTTTCGGACAAGGACCAGGCACTCACGCCAGCGCAGTTTGAGGAGCTTGCCAAAAAGGCAAGGGCTCTGCACAAGTTTGTCGGGGGATTGGCATGAGAAAAATGTCACTTGAAACGGCAAGCGGCAAATGTGAGATAGCGATAGGGGAGTCCATTGCCAGGCTGGAGGATTACTGCAATGGAGGGAAGCTTGCAATTGTCACCGATGGCAACGTTCTCAGGCTGCATGGCGCAAGCTTCCCCAAGTGCAGCGTGATTGAGATTGGAACTGGGGAGGAGAGCAAAACGCTTGCAACTGCGGAGAAGATATACGAAAAATTGCTGGAGATTGGATTCGAGCGGGGCGACATGCTAGTTGGTATCGGTGGCGGGATTGCTTGCGATGTTGCTGGCTTTGCAGCTTCCACTTACCTTCGTGGCGTGCGGTTTGGGTTTGTGCCAACCACGCTTCTTGCGCAGGTGGATGCTGCTGTTGGCGGCAAGAACGGGGTGAACCTTCATGGCTACAAGAACCTCGTGGGGACAATCCGGCAGCCGGAATTCGTGCTGTGCGACCTTGAGCTCCTCAAGACATTGCCGCAGCGCGAGCTTAGATGCGGGTTTGCAGAAGTAATCAAAAGCGCTGCGATTGGTGATGCGCAGCTATTTTCCTACCTTGAGCAGCATTTGCAGCAATGCATGGAGCTGCAGAGGACTGCGATTGAAAAGGCTGTGCACGACTCGCTTGCAGTGAAGATTGCAATTGTGGGCAAGGACGAGGGCGAGAAGGAAGAGAGAAGGAAGCTGAACTTTGGGCATACGCTTGGCCACGCAATCGAGAAGAGTGTGAAGGGCGTGCCGCATGGCGAAGCTGTCGCAATTGGAATGGCTGCTGCTGCCAAGATTTCAGCTGCAAGAGGCAAGCTGCAGGGAAGAGAAGCTGAGAGGCTAGTTGGGCTACTTGAGAAGGCAGGTTTGCCGACACGCATGGAACTTGAAATTAGTGCTGTGATGGATGCTATTGGCAAGGACAAGAAGCGCGAGGCAGGGAAAATCAACTTCGTGCTTTTGGAAGGCATTGGGAAGGCGGTTGTGGAGAAGGTTTTCGTGGAAGAATTGGAGGCGGTGCTGCGTGAAAAGTAAGGACAGATTTTCGCAAAAATTTGACCGCAATGGGATGAGCGCTAGCGAATTCCGATACAATGGGAAGATTTGCGTGAGCATTGGCAACTGCGCTCTCGAAAAGTGCTTGGAGGCACTTGAAGGACTGGAATTTGCAGAGGTTCGGCTGGATAGCTTAAGCGACATAAACGAAGAGAGCATGCAGAAGATATTTGCAAGAAAGGCAAAACTTATTGCCACGTGCAGACCAAACGGAAGAGTAGATGACGTGGGACGGAAAAAATTGCTTTTGGCTGCAATTGAGAATGGCGCTGCGTTTGTGGATGTTGAGGTGGGTGCTAACGAGAAGATGCGCGGCGAGATAATAGCTGCTGCAAGAAAACGAGGCTGCGCGGCAATTGTCTCGTTCCATGATTTTGAGAAGACTCCTGCTTCCGGGGAACTCAGGAGGATTGTGGAGCAGTGCTTTGACTCGGGTGCAGACATTGCAAAAATCGCATGCAAGGTGAAAAGCAAGAGAGATGCTGCAAGGCTGCTTGGCCTGCTTGAGAGCGGAAGGAAGATGGTTGTGATTGGCATGGGAAAACGAGGCAAAATTGTAAGGATTGCTGCGCCTTTGCTTGGGAGCCAGTTCACTTTTGCATCGCTTGGCAGGGGAAAGGAGACGGCAGATGGGCAGATCGA
>JAWBPP010000004.1:0-27929 GCA_038824715.1 Candidatus Anstonellaceae archaeon | reverse complement strand
GGTTGGGAAGCCCATTTTGCATAGCGCAAGCCCGCAGATGCATAATGCTGCGTTTGAGAAGCTCGCAGTGAATGCTGTTTACTTCAGGCTTGCAGCAGCGAGTGCGAAAGAGGCGCTGGAAACCGCTGGCCAGATGGGGCTTTCCGGCATGAATGTCACTGCGCCGTTCAAGGAGGAGATGGAAAAGCTTGCGGACGGATTGGATGGCAATGCAAAGGCCATCGGGGCCGTCAACACAGTGGTGTTTGGAAAAGGCGCACGCGCTCAGGGATTCAACACCGACTCGGCAGGAGTGAGCAGATCGCTTGAAGAAAACGGGGCTATCCTTCAGGGCGCAAAAGCCGTTGTTCTCGGAGCAGGAGGAGCCGCAAAAGCCGCAGTGCATGCGCTCATATCGCACGGGGCGAGAGTAACAGTTGCAAACAGGACAGTGGAGAAGGCAAAACTCGTGGCTGCCGCTTTTGGCTGCGCGTTTTGCCCGCTTGAAAATGATGGGCTGGAGCGTGCGCTTGCAGATGCAGACATACTTGTTTCCACCATAAGCACTGGCAGACGAGTGGTGCGGCAGGATTTGCTCCATGAAAAACTTGCCGTGCTTGATGCTGTTTACTCAAAGAAGACTGCGCTTTCCATTGACGCGCAGGCAGCGGGGTGCAAGGTAATTGGCGGAACAGAATGGCTCGCACATCAGGGCGCTGAGGCGTTCATGCTGTTCACCGGCAAGAGAATAGATTCCAGAGTGATGCGCAGGGCAGTTGAATCTGGAGGCAGGAACGCACGAGGGAGGACGAATATCGCTCTAGTGGGATTTATGGGGAGCGGCAAGACTGAAACTGCAAAAGAGATTTCCAAGCTGGGCGGCAGGAAACTTGTGGAGATTGACAGCAGAATTGCTGAGGCTGCCGGTATGGGAATACGAGAAATATTCGGGAAGCATGGCGAGTCGCATTTCAGGAAGCTGGAAAGCGCGGCGATTGCCAGTCTTTCGCGCGCAAAAAATTGCATCGTTTCATGCGGCGGAGGGGCGGTGCTGGATGAGAGGAATGCCGCGATTCTCCGCAAAAATTGCGTGGTTGTTTGGCTGTGGGCAACGCCCGAAGAGATAGTGAAAAGGATTGGCAGGGATTCTTCGCGTCCTTTGATGGACCGGAAGGACAAATTGCATGCGGCAAGGGAGATTCTTGCTGGGCGGATGAAGCTCTATGCGTCTGCATGCGATTTTGCAGTAAGCACTGAAGGGAGAAGCGCGGAAGAAGTTGCACGGTTGATTTTGGGAGAGATTGGTGCTGCAAATGCGAAGGCGCGAGCCCGAGCGGCAAAGTGATTCTGGATGAAATCGGAAATTGACGGCAGCGTGAAAGCGCCTGCCAGCAAAAGCATGATGATTCGGGCTGTGGCAGCGGCAGCTTTGGCTGAAGGAAAAAGCACCATAACGAACCCTTCGCTTTGCGAGGATGGGCTTGCAGCCATCGCTTGCGCCAGAGAATTGGGCGCACGGATAGCTGTGCGAGAGGATTGCGTTACTGTGGAAGGCGGCATTAGAATGAAGAGAGGTGTGCTTGACTGCGGAGAATCTGGCTTGTGCATTAGAATGCTTGCGCCAATTGTGGCGGCTATTGATGGAAACTTTACGCTTACCGGGAGAGGCTCGCTTTTGAAGAGGCAGATGGGCATGATGCAGCAGCCTCTCGAGGAACTTGGGGCAAAATGCAGCACGAATAACGGAATGCCCCCCGTCAAGGTGCAAGGACAGATGCGTGGAGAAGAAATTGAGATTGATTGTTCGCAAAGCTCGCAGTTTTTGACTGGCTTATTGATGGCGCTGCCCCTTTGCGATAAGGATTCTCTTGTGCGGGTAAAGAATTTGAAGAGCAAGCCATATGTGAAGATGACGCTTGAACTGCTGCGCGAATTTGAGATAGCGGTGACTGCAGATTGGCAGCTTGGAGAATTTGCAATAAAGGGAGGGCAGCACTTCAAGCCCGCGGATTACGAGGTGGAAGGTGACTGGTCTGGTGCTGCTTTCCTGCTTGTGGCTGGCGCCATTGCAGGCAAGGTGGAAGTGAGAGGGCTGCGAAATGATTCGCTGCAGGGTGACAAAGCAATAGTGGAAGCGCTGAAGAAAGCTGGTGCTAAAGTGAAGTTGTCAAGCGACGCGGTAACTGTAGGAAGTGCGCCGCTTTCCTCATTTGAATTTGATGCTACTGATTGCCCGGACTTGTTCCCGCCCCTTGCTGTGCTTGCGTGCAATTGCAAAGGAACGAGCAGGATTTGGGGGGCGGAGAGGCTGAAGGGGAAGGAAAGCGACCGTGGGGCAGCACTTGCATCTGAGCTTGGAGAGCTGGGAGCAGAGATAGCTGTGAGAGGTGACGAGATGCTGGTGGCTGGCACGAGGCTGAGGGGAGGCGTGAAGGTTGATTCACACAATGACCACAGGATTGCTATGGCGTGTGCGGTTGCTGCGCTGAAGTGCGAGGGCGGAGTGGAGATTGGCAATGCAGAATGCGTGTCAAAGTCATACCCAAGATTTTTCCATGATTTAGATAGTTTGAGGGTGGGATAGATGGGCGAACCGTTTGCATTTGGGGAAAAATTCAGGACAACCGTTTTCGGAAGCAGCCATGGCCCAGAAGTGGGCGTGGAAATAGAGGGTTGCCCTGCTGGCGTTGAAGTTAGCGAAGCAGACATACAGCTGCAGCTTGACAGAAGAAAGCCAGGGCAGAGTGCGCTTGTCAGCGGAAGGAAGGAAGAGGACATAGTAGTGATTGAGAGCGGAATTGACAATGGAAAAACGACAGGGGGGAGAATGCGGATGCTTGTGAAGAACAAGGATGCGAAGTCTTCGCATTACGAGAGCACGCGAGATGTGCCGCGGCCAGGGCATGCAGATTTCCCGGCCACTGTGAAGTTCGGAAGCGCAGAGCCTGGCGGAGGTTTTTTCTCAGGCAGGATGACTGCTGCGTTTGTCATGGCTGGCGCTGTTGCAAAGAAAATGCTTGAGGCGCGAAGCGTGAAGACTATGGCGTTTGCAAGAAGCATTGGCAGAGTGAGCGCAGAGCGAGAAGTTAGTGACAAGGAAATTGAGAATGAAACTTACAAGAATGCTGTGCACACTGCGGCAAAGGAAAAAGTTGATGCGATGGTAAAGGAAGTGGAAGCTGCACGAAACGAAGGAGATTCCGTTGGAGGAGTGGTGGAGTGCCGGGTGGTCGGAGTGAGTGCCGGAGTGGGGCAGCCAATGTTTGAGTCGATTGAAAGCAGGCTTGCATCAGCAGTGTTTGCAATTCCTGCTGTGAAAGGGATTGAGTTTGGCACAGGATTTGCTGCTGCGAAGATGAAGGGTAGTGAAAATAACGATGAGTTTGCACTGCACAAGGGGAAAGTGGTGACGAAAACCAATAACTCGGGAGGGATACTAGGAGGGCTTGCAAGCGGCATGCCCATTGTGTTCCGTGTCGCATTCAAGCCAACTTCGAGCATTTTCAAGCCGCAGAAAAGCGTGAACTTGAAGAGCATGGAGGAAGAGGAGCTTAGGATAGCTGGAAGGCATGACCCGTGCATTGCGATTCGGGCTGTTCCTGTCGTGGAGAATGTTGCAGCTATTGTGATGGCGGACATTATTTTGCAGGATGAAACAGGAAAACAGGGGGCGAGAACATGAACTTGAAGGAACTTAGGGGAAGGCTGGACTTGATTGATTCCGAAATACTCAAGCTTCTGAATGCAAGGATGGAAATTGCCCTTCGCACAAGAAAGCAGAAGGATGACGTTTCGGATTCTGCCAGGGAAAGGCAGGTTCTTGAAAAGGCGAAGAAGGAGTCAGTCGGGCTTTTGCGGCAGGAGTTTTCGGAGAAGCTATTTGCAGAGATAATTTCGGAATCTAAAAAGCTTCAGGAAAAAAATCCGTTGCTTGTTGCTTTCCAGGGCGAGCACGGAGCTTATGGCGAGATGGCTGTGCGGCAGTTTGCACCCGATTCCGTGCCCATAAGCTGCACGGAATTTTCCGAGGTGTTTTCCACCGTGGAGAAGGGACAGCTAGACATGGGGGTTGTGCCTGTGGAAAATTCCCTCGAGGGAGCAGTAACGCAGGTGAATGATTTGCTCGTGGAGACGAACCTGAAGATAGTTGGCGAGATAAACATCCCTGTGCACCATTGCCTGCTTGCGCTGCCGGACACCGATTACCGAGAGATAAAGGTAGTTTACTCGCATCCGCAGGCGCTTGCGCAATGCAGGGGGTTTGTGGAGAGGAACAAGCTTGAGGCGAGGCCATTTTACGATACTGCCGGAGCTGCGCTCATGCTTGCAAATGACAGGCCCAAGGCAGCGGCAGCAATAGCCTCCAAGCTTTGCGCAGAGCTTTACGGGCTCGAGGTGCTCAAGGAGAATATTGAGGACCATGAGTCAAACTCAACACGATTCCTTGCGCTTGCGCGCGAAAGCGGGATGAAGAAAGGGAACAAGTGCTCGATAATTTTCTCCACGCAGCATAAAGCTGGAGCGCTTTTTGAGGTGCTCAGAGCATTCAATGACGCGCAGATAAACCTCACCAGGATCGAGTCGCGGCCGATAAGGGGGAAGCCAAAGGAATACGCTTTTCTGCTTGATTTCCAGGGATCGGATGGCGACGCGAAAGTCAAGGAAGCGCTTGAACTGGCGAAGGAGCACACTGCCATGTTCAAATTCCTAGGCTGCTACCCAGAGGCGAAGTCAGTGTGAAAAACAGAGGTGAGGAAATGAAAATTGCAATAATGGGGATAGGGAAGATGGGCTTCTGGCTAGCCAAAGAGCTTTCCAAGGAGAACGAGATGGCAGTTTACGACAAGGACAGCCGGAAGGCTGCAGAAGTGAAAGGGGCGAAGGCGCTTGCGAGTTTGGAGGAAGTGGAAAAATTTGCGCCAGAACTTCTGATAAATTCCGTGAGCCTGCAGCATACTGTTAAGGCATTTGAGGAGATATTGCTGCACCTGCCGAAAGGATGCACTATTTGCGACGTTGCTTCTGTGAAAACAGGGCTTCCGGAGTTTTACAAAAAAGCAGGCAGGAGATTCGTTTCGCTTCATCCCATGTTCGGGCCTACGCTTGCGGACATGGACAGCCTGAAAGAGGAAAATTTGGTCATCATCAAGGAGTCGGATGCTAAAATGGCGGAATTTTTCCGGAAGTTTTTCAGCTCGCTTGGGCTGCGAATCTTTGAATACAGCTTTGAGGAGCACGACAGCATGATGGCGTACTCGCTTACCACGCCTTTTGTCACTTCGCTTGTCTTTGCCGCCTGCCTGGACAAGACTGCTGTGCCTGGCACAAATTTCTCAAGGCACATGAAGCTTGCCAGAGGAGTGCTTTCAGAAGACGAGCACTTGCTTTGCGAGATTCTTTTCAATCCCCATTCGGTCAAGCAGCTTGAGAAGATAACCAACCGGCTGGAGTTTCTCAAGCATATAATTAAAGGCAGGGACTACGAAGAGGCAAGCGAGTTCCTGGAAAAGTTGAGGCAGAATGTGAAGTGACCAGATGGCAACGTTTTACGAGCTTGCTGAAAAGGCAATTGCGCTTGAAAGGGCGGGAAAGAAGATAATCCGCCTGAATATCGGAGATGCCAACCTTCCTGCTCCCGATGTTGCGAAGGAAGCAGTATGCAAAAGCGTGCGAAATTCGCCCACAGGCTATGGCTCGTCTGCCGGAATGTTTGAGCTTAGGCAGGAGATAGCAAGGCGCGAAAAATGCGGAGTGGAAAATGTCGTTGTGGGCCCAGGCTCCAAACATCTTCTGTTCGCACTTATGTCCACGCTTTGTAGGCAAGGGGAAACGCTTGCTTTTCCTTCCCCTTACTGGCCGGCATATGAGCTTGCCTGCAGGCAGCTGGGCTTGAATGTTGCAGCTGCTAAAGCAACGCTTGGGAAGAATTGGCAGTTTGACTCGCTTCCAAAAGCAAAGCTTTCCATCATTTGCAATCCCTTGAATCCGACGAGCACTATTTATGATGCTGGGAAAATCAATGCTGCGATAGATGAGGCGAATGCCAGCGGAAGCCACGTTATCCTTGACGAGGCTTACAAGGGAATTGCGTTTGAGAAGATTCCGGAATACGAAGGCGCGCTTCGCGTGCGCTCGTTTTCCAAGGAATTCAACATGGAAAACTGGAGGCTAGGGTATTTGGTTGCGCCGCCTGAAATAGTGCAGAAAGTGGTGAAGTTCAACCAGATAACAGAAACGTGCGTGCCGCCCTTTGTGCAATCTGCCGGGATTGCCTGCCTGCAAAACGAGAAGGAATTGCTTGATGCTAACCGGAGGATTTGGAAGATTCGCGCTGATGTTGCTGCAAGGGCGCTTCGGAAAGCAGGCTTCAAATTTGCAGCCCCTCAGGCGCCCATGTATGCGTTTGCCACGCACGAGGGCATAACAGATGCCGGCGAGTATGCAATGAAGTTGCTTGAAGAGAGAGGAGTGGCTGTTGCTCCGGGGAACGATTTTGGCGGCTTTGCGAAATTCGTGAGAATAACGCTGAATCAGGAAGAGGAAGTGCTGGAAGGGGCTATTGAAAAGATGGGAGAGACGGCAAGCGCAGAAAGCTAGACTGCTTCGAACTGCCAGGTCGGCTTTACGACATTTAGGATGACCTGCGTGTTGGTGTGCTCCACAAAGGGAATGTGCAGGAAGGACTTGATGAGCTTGGAGAAGGACTCGCGGCTTTTTGCAGCGATTATCACAACACTGTCGTATTCGCCAGTGACATCATAGACTGCGACCACGCCTTTCATTTTGCTCATTTTTTCCTGCGCCTCGATGAACTTGCCTTTGGATATTTTTATCTGGACAACGCCCATGAAGTCATAGCCAAGCGATGAGAGGTCAAGGTTCGCGCCATAGCCCTGTATTATTCCGGATTTTTCCATTTTTGCAATGCGCGAGATGACTGTAGTAGGGTGGAGATGGAGCTTTTGCGCAAGCTGGCGGGAAGAAGTGCGGGAATTTTTGCGGAGCTCGGAAAGCAATTCCTCGTCTGTCTTGTCCAACATTTGTTCACCTTTCTACTGATGCTGCAGCGAATTATTAGAAATTTAAACAGAAAATATATAAAATATTTGATTTTTTAACTAGAAAATGACTGGAGAACTATATATATAACCTAGCAGCAGCACTGCCCATTCAGGTTTGGGGGTGCTATTATGCTTGGGGACGTAACACAAGAAGAGATAACAAGAATACTGAACAACGCGAGGGAAAATGGCGTGCAGTTCGTGGACTTGGAATTTGTGGACATTACCGGCATGCCCAAGATGTGCGAGATAACCGTGGACAGGCTGGAGGATGTGCTGACTGGAGGAACCTGGTTTGACGGCTCTTCAATCGAAGGGTTTGCAAGGATTGCTGAATCCGACATGTTCCTTGTGCCAGATACAACCACTTGGGCTGTGCTTCCATGGACTGGCAACAAGACCGCGCGGATAATCTGCGACGTATTTGTGGATGAAAAAACGCCGTTTTCAGGCGACCCGAGGCAGGTTTTGAAAAAGCAGCTTGCGCGGGCAAAGGCGCTTGGGTTTGACTACAGCGTGGGGCCTGAACTGGAATTTTTCATATTCAAGGGGGCGAATGGCAGCGGGGCAGGCGGCCTATCCTCCGTGCAGATGCATGATAATGCCGGCTACTTTGATTTGGCAACGCGCGACGAGGCAGTGGAGCTTCGGCAGGAGATGGTGCCTGCACTTGAGAAGATGGGCATGAAAATAGAACGATCGCACCACGAAGTTGCACAGGGGCAGCATGAAATTGACTTCACTTACGGGAATGCTCTGCCCATTGCGGATGCTGTCCTTACCTACAAGACTACTGTGAAAACCCTTTCGAAGAAATACGGGCTTTATGCAAGCTTCATGCCAAAGCCGGTTTACGGGATAAACGGCTCAGGGATGCACGTGCATCAGTCGCTTTGGAACGGAAGCAAGAACCTGTTTTATGACGGCAGCAAGGAGTACTGGCTGTCTGACATTGCACGGCAGTTTCTCGCAGGCATAATGGAGCACGCGCGCGGGCTTGCGGCAATCACCAACCCGACTGTGAACTCCTACAAGAGGCTGGTGCCAGGCTATGAAGCGCCTGTTTATGTTTGCTGGGGAAGAATAAACCGCTCGGCGCTCATCAGGATTCCGAGGAATCTGGCCGGCAAGGAAAAAGGGACAAGGATTGAATGCCGATTCCCGGACGCCTCGTGCAATCCTTACCTTGCCTTTGCGGGCATGCTTGCAGCCGGGCTGGACGGAATTGAGCGAAAGCTTGAGCCGCCAAAACCTGTGGAAGAGAGAGTGTATGGCTACGAGGAGGAGAAGAGAAAGACGCTTGGCATCGGCACGCTGCCCACCTCGCTTGAGGAGGCGACAAACGAATTCCTGAAAGACAAGCTGCTTACCGACGCGCTTGGCACACACACCACGGAATACCTTGTGAAAATCCAGAGAAAGGACTGGGACAGCTACAAGACGCAGGTCACGCCTTGGGAGAAGGAGAGGTATTTCGGCGTGATTTGAGGCAAGGAAATGGATAATTAAATGTTGGCAGGGAAATGCGGGCATGAAAACTTCATTCGCGTTCCTTGCCGCCATGCTTCTTTTGTTTGCGCTTATTTTCGGCTGCGCATCGCAGCAGGACGGAGCAGCCCCCACTATCAAAGAAAAAACTAGGCAGCCATCTCGGCAGCAAGATACTGACTTTGGGCAGGGATATGCGCCTGGCCCGGGGCTGAATGCGACAAAGGGGGACAACGATAGCGGCGGCTTGGCAGAGGAGCCGCAGGATCCGTTTGCAGGAATTGTTCCGAGGAATGTTTCAGACAAGATAAACGAAGGGCAGTTCAGGCTGGAGGACCAAACATCCAAGCCTTTGAGAATAAGCGTGATTGATGCTGGCAATGCTGATGCTGTGCTTGTCAGGAAAGGGGAATTCGCGATGCTTTTGGATGCTGGGAATTTTGAGAGAGTGAATGCGTACTTGAGGGCGAATGAGATTGGAAGGCTGGATATCCTGGTTGCTACTAGGGATGCCCCTGATGCGATTGCAGGAATGGAAGGCATTCTTGGAAGCTATGAGGTTGGGGAAATTTGGATTAACGGAGTGCCTGCTGTGTCGAATGATTACAAGGAAGTGCTGAAAAAGGCCGAGGAGAGGGGGATTGCGGTCAAGCGCCCAGAGGCAAAGGACAGGCTCTACCTGTTCGGCATGGGTGTGGACGTATTAAATCCCCAGAAGCTTAGGCTCAAGGGTAGCCCAGAAAGCGATGCGATTGTGCTCAAGGTTTCCTCTGGAGATTTCTGCATGCTGCTTTTGAACCCCACTGTAACTGAGATTGAAAGCTCGCTTATGAATGCTATCGCAGATGTGCGCTGCCCTATGGTGAGCTATTTCATGCATGGCGAAGGGAGGCCTACGCCGTCTGTCCTTGTGGACCGCGCCAATCCGAAGGACGTGGTGATTTCTGTGGGCGAAAATGACCGGGGATTGCCTTCTGAGACCACGATTACAAGGCTTAAGATAGCCGGGAAGAATGTCTGGAGGACGGACTTGCAGGGCACCATAGAGATAACGAAAGAAAACGATGAGGATTATAGGATTTCATCGGAAAAGTAGAAAAGTTGCGTTCAGGCACGCTTGGGGCGGGCGATGGCAGCTGCAGAAGTGAGCTGAACCCCGACTATTTTTGAGCCATCGTCAGTGCGCGTCACTCCGAGTGCGACGTCTGCGTTCGAAAGCACGGTGTCGTTGTGCGTGACCACTATGAACTGCGTTTTGCCTGCGTTGGCAAGCTGCTTGAGCAGGTCAGCGAGCTTCTTTGAGTTTTCCTTGTCAAGAGCTGCATCCGCCTCGTCAAGTATGTAGAACGGGGCTGCTTTGTACATCTGGATTGCGAAGATGAAGATGAGCGCAAGAAGCGACTTTTCCCCGCCCGACATTGAGTCGAGGTATTTTTCCCTGCCGCCCTCTTCGCGCACCTTCACCAGCAAGCCCGACTCGAACGGGCTTGAGGGCTGCTCGAGAAGCATGGAGCCCTCGCCGCGAAAGACATAGCCGAACAGCCGCTTGAAGTTGTCGTTTATCGCTGTGAATGTGGACAGGAATATTGCGCGCTTCTTGCCTTCTATCTCATCCATCATGGAAAAGACTGCCTTCTTTTCTGCGTCAAGAGATGTGACGCGGCCCTTTATTTCCTCTATGTCGCGCTTTTTCTCCTCGTAAAGCTCGGGCGCACGCAGGTTCACTGCGCCAAGCGAGTCCATCGTAGCCTTGCTCTTGTTGGAAAGCTCCTCAAGTTCGGCTTTGGTTGCGTCAATGGTGGGCACACCTGCGTATTGCTCGAGAGCTGCCTTGAGGTCCGACAGGCGAGTCTCAGCTATTTCGCGCTTTGCGGACAACTCGACTATTTCCCTGCCGCGCTTGTCAGAGTCGAACTTCACTTTGCCCAAGTGGTCTGCCACTTCAGATATTTGCGCTTCGAGCTCCTTGAGCTTGGCAAGGAGCTTCTGCGTTGCCGAGCCGATTTCCGCAAGCTTCTTTTCTTTCTCCTGCGAGAGCTTGGTGCACTTTTCTATGTCGGATTCGAGAGCAGAGATCTCCTTCTTGCACTGCGACACGCGGTCAGTTGCGTCACCTAAGAGTTTCTCCTTTTCTGACTGCTCGCCCGTTAGCCTTTCAAGCTCTGCCTTCTTTGCCTCAAGCTGCGCTTCAAGCGATGACTTTTGCGCGTGGAGATGCTGGAGCTTCTTTTGTGACTCAGAATCCTCCTTCCTGCTTTTTTCCTGCTCTGAAACATACCTGTGCTTGAGCTCGCCGTGTTCGGAAATTGCCTTTTCAAGCTGCTGCGCAAGCGATTGCGAGTGCTTTTTTGCGGTGTCGAGCTCCTTTGCGAGAGACTGGAGCTGCGAATCGATCTCCTTGAGGCCGTCAAGCGCCTTTTTCTTGAGCGCAAGCTGCTCTTTTGCCGCGCTTGACTCTATTTCGAACCCCTTTAGCTTGACCTCTAATGCTGCCTTTTCCTTCCTCTTGGCCGCCATTTCCTCGCGCACAGCATAAAGCTGCGAGTAAAGCTCCTGCTTTTGCTTTTTGAGTGATTCTGCCTCTGCCTCTGCCTTTTCAAGCGAGGAGCGTGCGAGGAGAGAGCCCTTCTGCGCGCCTCCGGTTATTATGCCTGACTTTTCAATGAGCTCGCCTTCGAGCGTTACCATGCGCGCGGTTCCGATTCCCGCTTTCTTTGCATTTTGCACAGTGTCGAAGAGCAAGGTATCGGCAAAGACATAGCGCATTGCCTGCGAAAATGCCGCGTCGAAATCGATGAAGTCGATTAGCGCGCCCAGGCAGCCTTGGAGGCCTGCTGACTTTGGCGGCTCACCTGATTTCGGCATGTCAAGGGGGATGAAGGTGCAGCGGCCTGCTTTTTGTTCCTTGAGCTTTTCTATGACTTTTATCGCTGTATCCATGCGGTCTACGACAACATACATTAGGCGGGCGCCTGCAGATGCCTCGACAGCAGTGTTGTATTTTGGCTCGCAGGACATCAGCGATGAGACCGTTCCGAAGATCCCCTTGTTGCCCGCTGCCTTCATGTCCTCCACTGTGCGAAGGGCAAGGCTTGTAGCTGCAGGCGAGAGGCTGGAGCGGAGAGCTGCAACCTTGTCAGTGACCTGAACGAATCGCTTGTCAAGTTCGGGAAAGAGCCTGTTGATTTCACGCTCGCGCTCAAAGAGCTTTTCGATCGCGGCTTCGCCTGAAAGTATTTCCTTGCGCAGTATTTCCATTTCGCCTTCGAGACGGCTTTCCTTTGATTGCCCTATTGCGGATTGCAGCCTCTCTTTTTCCTCGCGCTTCATGGCAAGCATTTTCTCTATGTTGGAAAGCGAGCTTTCCGCAGCTGCCTTTTGCTCCTTTAGCGAGACGATTTTTTCTGACGAGAGTTCGAGCTTTTTAGAAAGCTCCTGCAGGGAAGATGGCGAAGAGGCTCCGTTTCCTTCAAGCTCGGCAAGCTGCTTTGCGATTGCGGAGATTTCTGATGAAATTTTTGATGCGGCTGCAGAAATTTCCTTTTTTGATTTCTTGAGCGACTCGATTTGCGATGCAAGCGCTTTCAGGTCTGATGATATGCGCTCGGCTTCCTTCCTGCGCTCGGAAAGCGAAGTGGAATCCGAGCTGATCTTCACTTTGAGCTCCTGTATTTCAGCAAGCGCCGCCTCTCTGCTTCCAGAAGAGCCGAGTTTTGACGTTACCTGCTGTTTTTGAGAATCAAGCTCGGAAATCCTTCCTTGCAGGACGGCAAGCTGCTTGTCAAGCTCCTCTTTTTCTGCTGCCAAGGCGGCTTGCTTTTGTATTGTTTCTGCGTGGGACTTGGAAAGCTTGGTAAATTCCGAAGTGGCAATTGAAGCCATTGCCCGCTTGAAGTTTTCCTGCGCCTCAAGGAACTGGAGTGCTGCGTTCTTTTCCTTTTCAAGCTCGGTGAGAAGCGCCTCGCGCTCGCCTAGCACTATTTGCGCCTCGGTTATTTTCTGCTCGACTTTTTGGAGCTCGCGGAGAGCCTCGTCCTTTTTCGCGTCAAATTCCGCAATGCCTGCCACTGAGTCGATGATTTGCCTGCGCTCCTTAGTGCTCATTTCCACTATTTTTTGCACCTGGCCTTGCGCTATTATGTTGTGAGAGCCTGCTTCAAGACCGTAGCGGCGCAACTCTTCCATAACCAGAGTGCGGGTGGAGCGCTTGCCATTTATCCTGTAAAGAGTCTTGACATCATTTCCCTTGACCATGATGCCGCGCTTGATTTCGTACTTGCGCTCGCCGTCGATAAAAAGGGTGACTTCGGCGAATTTGCAGGTGGTGTTGATGAGCTCAGAGACTTTTTTTGCGCGGAGAGATTTGAGCGAGCCTTCGCCCAATGCGAATCGTATGCCGTCTGTGACATTGCTTTTGCCTGAGCCGTTCGGGCCAGCAAGGCAGATGTAGCCGTTCGGGAAAGTGACTTCGGCGCGCCTGAACGATTTGAAGCCGCGGAACTTCAAGCCCGAGATGTAGACCATCAGCTATACCTTTTGCACATTGCATCTATGCCTAGTCGCCACTGTGAGGCAAAATACGGCGGTAGAATATAAAAAGTTTCCCGATTGGCAAACGACTGGGTCAGGGGATGACAAAGGCTGCCACAGGGGAATCAGCCTGGTTTGCATTTGGTGAAGCGTCGGTTGCAGACACATAATAGACATAAGAGCCTGAGCCTAAGCCCGTAGTGTAGGAGCAGGGAGATGAGCTGCATGTTTTCACCAATGCGAATGTGCCGTGGCCTGCAGGCACACCTGTCGCCGTATAGATTCGCATGGATGCTATGCCACTTGCATCCGTGGCTGAAGATGAGATAGTGACCACTCCGCTATTGACGTTCGCGCTTTGCGAGATGCTTGGAGGAGAGATGTCCGTGAGAGGGGGGCTTGCTCCGCCTGATTCGCCCTCCACCACCACGGAAATACGTCCTGAAGTCGTGTAGTTGTTGCCCGCACAGGCATTGAAGCGGCAGTTTTGGTAGGTGATTGAGACGAGAACCGTTTGGAAGTCGCGCGGTTGCGGCTGTTTGGCGCCTGAGAACGTGTGCGAAATCCCTACTTTTCCACCAGAGGGAATGACATTGTGCGGAAAGTCGGTGTCAGGTGCCTGGTAAATTTGCCTGCCAGCGCTTCCCATATCGGTTGCAATGTAGGAGACATTGGTGATGTTTATCGGGAAACCAAGCCCATTTGTGAGGTTGAATGAAAGGACCGCTCCGCTAGCGGAAGTGTAGAGAATGAATGGAGAACAGGGAAGGTCGGGCTGGAAAGTGCATTCCTGGCTTGCGAAGTTGCTTGCTGAAAATGCGCCTGTTGAGACGAGGAATGCCACCACGAAAAGGAGGGCGAGGATCGCCCACCCATAGGTAACAAGGTATTCCATGGCAGCCTGAGCCTTGAGGCCGCCAGCAGTGGCGCGAGAGCACCACCCAATCGCAGCCTGCCCATGCAGGCGGCAAGCAGTCGAATCGAAATCCGACTCAATGGCGGCTTGGGCACGGAATTTTTCTGCCATACCTACTTCTCCTCTGCTCCAAATTATATTGCTTACTGCTGCTGCGGCTTGCACGCCTTCTTCAGGGTTAGGAAGTGGGTGTCGGACATGCCGAAGTGGAAGTAGTGTTTTTGCCCAAGCTGGTCGAACACATCCATTTCCACGCCGATTTTGCCAAGCGGCAGGTCGGACGATTTTTCCAGCATCTTCACATAGTGGAATGGCACCTTGATTGTGTTGCCTTCGGCTTTGATTATCAGGCCTTCTGCGCACAGGATTATGTCGCCTGATGCGTCCATCCCGTTCTTATAGACAGGAATCCTGCCTTTTATTTCGCCGAATGTCGGGTCGGTCTGCTTTTTTTCAGCCATGGTATCTCCTCCATATTGAAGATGATTAACACGTTGCCAATGTCGCCTGCACTGCCTTTCCAACATCGGATTTTGCCTCGGCATTAAGGCCGATTGCCCGAAGGTATGCAGCAGCTTCCCGCTCGCCTGAGTTTGCGCAGATGATTCTCTTTGCGCCAGAATCGTAGATGTATTTCATGGTGTCCTTGAAATCGGCATGGTCGGAAAGGGCGAAAGAAGCATCCACTGGGAAGCGGTTGATGTGCGCCCAGCCTGTTGCCACTGCGGTTTTCACCTCGCGGTCGTATGCCTGGGAAAGATTGGCTCCGAACTTGAAGTTCACTGCGCCAGGCGGCATGATTGCGACAAATGGATGGTGCATTGCTTCTTCTGCTTCTTCTGTCCCTGCTGCAATGTAGTCGAGCTTCACGCCGCATTTTTCGTAAAGCGAGCAGATTTTTGCTGCAGATGAGTTGACGACTGGCGCTACTCCGCATTCCACGTTGAGAAATTTGACAAGCTCCTGCGATTTGCCGCGTATGTAGGCACCGAAAACCACGATGTTTCGCTCGTTTGCAGCCACGAACTTGCGCATCTCGGAGATCACTTGGCTGCGCTTGGGGAGGCGGTATTGGGGGAGGCAATAGGTAGAATCAATCATGAGCGTGTCGCACTGCAGCACTTCTGCGCCTTGTGCTGTGTAGGAATCGTGGAGCGCGAAATCACCGGTGTAAACAAATCTTCCATTTTCTGTTTCTGCGAGAAGCTGGCGAGCCCCGAACATATGGCCTGCCGGATGGAGCGAGATTGGGAGCGAAGGAGAGGGGCACGGGGATTCTTCCATGAGGGCAAACGTTTCCGCTGATGCTATGATTGTTTTTGCCCGGTTCTTGTTTTTCGTGAATGCGGATGTGTGGTCAGAGTGCGCATGGGAAACGAAACAGACGTCCGAGGTGGCGTCGTCTAGCGCTATCCTTATGCCGTTCACTAAGAGCCCGCCTGATGAAAACATGTTGGTCGCAGACTAGCAAACGGAAAGAAAAATTAAAAAGTAGGCAGGGCTTCGTGCAATTAGTCGCCTTTGCCTTGTCGCGGAATGCTCTGTTCGACCTCTTGGCCGAGCTTTAGTCGTCTTTTCCGTGCTCGGTCAGTTCCTTTTCGAGCTTGTCAAGCTGCCTGCTCACGCGCTCCATTGTCTGGCGAATGCCTGCGATTTCAAACTTGATGGACTGCAGGTAAACCTTGTCAAAGACGATTGTCGGCTTCGGGAGAATGACCTCCTGCGCTGGAGCTGCAGATGCGTATGCCGCCTCCTCTTTTATCATGTTCACGCTGTCCTCCACTTTCCTTGAGACGGCAGGGATGGGAGGCTCGCGATAGTGCTCCACTTTGGAGGCAGGCTCGATGTCGTGCTTGCCTTTAGAGGGCTTTTTCTGGGATTTGGAGGCTTTTGCAGCCTCCTTTTCCTGCTTTTTCATCAGGCTCCGTGCCGCCTTTATCCACTTTTTCACATTGGAAAATGAAGCGGACTTGTTCGTCTTTGTCGCCGAATAGACGGCATCCCTGATTGCCGAGAGCTTGTCAGGCGTCATGGGCTGGCCCTCGTAGCGCTTGAGCTTTCCAGCAACAATTTTCACTATCTTTTCATCCATATTACCACCGTTTTTTCGCATCCAAAATTAGTTTAGCGTCTTTTATTAAGAAGAGGATGCTTATATAAATGCGTGTCAAATGCAGGAAAAACAAGTAAAAACAGGCTATTTTTGCCTCGAAAATACGGTTTTGCGGCTCTTTTTGGCGGTTTTTGGGCATTTTTGGTTTTGAGAGGTATTCTGTGTGCATTTCAGTCGTTTTCCGGCTTGTAGCGGCTGGAAATGACCGACCGGAGCTGCTTTGCCTTCTTCTCGCCCATCTTTTCCACTTCTTTCAACTCGCTTTCAGGCGCGCTCATCACGTTTTCCACAGTCTGGAAGTATTCAAGGAGAGCCTTTGCCATCTTGGGACCAACGGACGGAAGCGCCTCCACTATTGCCCGCTGCTGGTCTGCCAAACTGAGCGCTTTTCTCTTGGCATATACTGATAGCTCCTGCTTTTTGGCAAGCTGCTCGTGCTTGGCAAGCGCGAAGACCATTTCCGCTGTTGCCGAGGGGGAACGGGTGAAAAAAAGCGCGCAGCCGAAATCTGCGATAACAGAAGAATATGCCCCGAGGAGGGCCGCACGAGATAAACGCGATTCTGAATCAGGGCTCCCTTCCACTAGCACCACAACTCTCTGAAACGCAGCCGCCAAATCGCGGAGCTGGGAAAAGAGCCTGCCATCGAATATCGAGGACTCGAAGTCTGAGCGGGTTTTGCGCTCGACTGCAAGCCGGTCAGACAGCTGATAGTCGGCAAGCTCAAGCTGCCTTATCTCTATTTCCGCACCAAAAGACTCGAGCGCATCGCAGATTTCGTCTGGCTCTCGGTTGTCTACGACTATTTTTGCTTTCTTCTCTTGTGGCAAGAAATCAACCCTGCATTTGCAGAAGCTCTTGGGTGCTATAAACCTTCACATTCTGTTGGCTCTTTAATGCCTTGTCGTTGGACCAGATAGCTCCGCCAATTGCTAATGCTACTGCAAAATAAACAGCATCGTCTTTGTCTGGAGACATCCTGATTGCCTGGTCCATGAACGCAGCAAATTCAGCAAGTGGGACCATGCGCATCCTTGAAACCATGATTTTCATTGCTCGATCAAATTCCATTTCTGTTCTGCGAGACTTTTTGAGTATCTCGTTGCGATGATCCGCAAATTCCTCAAGCAGATATTCTGGAGCATAAAGCTCAAACTCCTCTTCAAAAAATAGCCTGTGCGCAACATTTTCCACTATCAGCGCGGAAAACAATATATTTGCATCAACCACCAATTTCACTGCAATCACTGCCCTTTCTTGGACAGTTTTGCCCGAGACAGGAGAGCCTTGCGGAGCCTTTTTGCGAGGCTATGGTTGACTTGCGCCCCCAGCCGAAGCGCATCCTCCTCGGTCATGGTCGAGTCTGACTTGAACTTTTCCAGAAACTCCAAATCCGAGATCTTCTTGGCAAACGCCTGCCTTGCGACCTGGGACCAGTTGACAAAGGCAAACTGCGCCATTTTCCGGCGTATTTCCTCGTCCACAGAGACTGAAACGTTGGCCATGGAACCACCAGTAAAATATTATTAATAATATTTATAATATTGCCGCCAACGGCATGGTTACCCCTTTATGTGCCGCTCCACGTAGCCGGAAATCTCGCCAAAGCCAACAGCGCAGCCGGCGTATTTGAGCTTGTACAAAGATGCCTCGATTGCTTCATCTTCAAGCTCCCCATAATCTGCAAAATAGCCCTTTTCATAGGCAAGCAGGAGAAGCTCTGATGAGCGGAAGAATTTCATGCTGCGGGTGAGGCGGGTGAATTCGGAGAGGTTTTCCTCGTTCACAGTAATCGGCCTGTGGAATTCCTCTTCCAAGTGCTTCCGGAGGGACTCTGGATCCTCGGCAAGCATGCGCGTGGTGCGCTCGTCAATCAGCAGGTTGGAAACACCGGTTTCAATGGAAAGCGCGAGCATCTCTATTTCGCCCTCCTGCAAGAGGCGAAGCGGGGTGCCGCTTGAGTAGAAAGAATTGTTTGCAACCCATTTTATCTTCTGCACCTCATCTTCATCAGAAAGGGGAACGACGTCTAGTATTCCCTCGTTTATGGCGCGCTTTATGCGAAGGGCGTGGAGTGCATATGCCTTCATGTGCGCTGGATGCTCCACGCACTCGTATTCTACAGAAGGGGGAATGAGAAAGCCCGCGCGGAATTTCTTTTTGAGAAAGGAAAGCGCACCCACAAAGCACGAGTCGGTAAGCGAGATTAGCGCGGATGAGTCGCAGACGAGTGTGGCTTGGGATTTTGGCAATTACTCACCTTATTTATGAGAATAACCCTCGAAGCTCTTTCATCCTCTCCTCAATCCCTTTCTTCTCCTTGAGCCGGTCGAACATCATGGTTTGCCCGGCATAGGAGAGAAGCTCGCGCTTGTCAGTGCCTGTCATCTCCGCTGCAGAGCCAAGCGAGATGCCCTGCGCATAAAGCGTGGAGGCGATTTTCAGCTTGCCCTTGGTCAGTATGCCCTTGACAAATCTTCGGTCTGATTCGTCCATCTTCTCTATTGCGGTAAGGATTCGGTTTTGGCAGGAGAGAAGCTCGTTGTAGTCCGCCTCTTTTGCGGATCTCTCGCAGGCGCTGAGGAGCATTGCGACGTTTGAAAGAATGGCCTTGCTTTTCTTTTGTGCAAAGTAGCGGGGCTTGCTCATTATTTTCGAAAGCACGTAGGAGATAAGCGCGAACAGGTAGGTGTGCTGGCTGAATTTTATCGCCGTTTCCTCGATGCAGCGGTCGTTTATTTTCCGCATGGCGCGGACGTCGCGTTCCTTGAGCGCGGTTGCGATGAGGACTGCTGTTTCGGAGAGGGAAAGAGGCATAGCTCCTGATTCGCGGATAAGGTTTATCAGGTTAATTAATCTCATTTGGCGAGGGCTCGTTTTAAAAAGAGCAATTTCGTGTCTAATTTTAGCAAAAGTTCATCGACGAGAAGACATACTGCTTTATATATATTGTCATGATAACGTCATGACAATTACCTGGCATGTTCGTGACACCAGCGAAATACAAGTGGGAACATGAAGAATGACGAACAATATAAAGGTGTTGGCGAAGGCTCGGGAAAACAGGCGATTGAGGAGCTGCGAAACGAGGTGCTCACGCCCCTGCAGCGCGACATCGAAAAATTGCGCGACCCGGTCGTGCTTGCTGCAATCATGCACACTGCGGCAACCGAGAAGGAAAACACCAACCGGCTGCTCAAGACGCTCATAGAGAGGCTGGATGAAAGGTTCGGGCAGGTGGAGGCAAGATTGGAGGCTTTGGAAAGGAAGCCGCTTGCGCCGCAAGAGCCCAAGCCTCACGCAGAGGAGGAAGTGCTCCTTCCTGCTGTGGATGAGGAGATACTGAAGTTCGTGAAGGAAAAAAGGTACGCTTCGGCCGAAGAGGTCCGGAGGAGGTTTAACTACAAGGGGAAAAACGCCGCCAGTGCCCGCCTGAACAGGATGTTCGAGCTTGGCCTGCTTGCGAAAAAGCAAGTGGGGCGCGCGGTGATGTTTTCCGCAAAATGAGAAAATCACTTCATGCTTGCTAGCGCTCTTCGCAAGACGGGCGCAGTGATGCAAGGCGACCAAACAAACATACTTTTGGGGAATCCCGGGGGCGCGTATTTCACCTCCCACACCCTTCTTTTTTGCGCCCCCTCTCCCCAAAACCGTCTTCTCTGTTCTGAAAAATCTCGGCTGAAAATCGTTCGCTAATATAAACCTTATCCGCGAATTTTAGCGCATTGGAGTGGAACTTGCAAGTTCCACTGCTAAAAAATCTGAGGATTTTTTATGGACGACCAGCAGGAACGCACAATCATCATCTCCAGCCGCGACTTGGTCGACCATACTGTGCTGACGCGGAAGAAAAACGAGCTTGCGTTCCGAAAGGAGCTTCTCCTGAAGTCAGGCGCAAAGGACGGCGACCTGCATCTGTCCGCTGTTGAGAACGAGATTGCTGCAATAGAGGCAAAGCTCTCTCCGCTTGAGGAAAAGCTTTCAGTTGCAGATATGATAACCGTTCTCCCCCACAGGAAGGAAATCGGGGAATTCACTCAGAAGATAAACCAGTATTCTCGTGCAGAGCTTGACTTGGCGGTGAAGAACAAGACCGGCGATGCTTACGAGCTTATGAAAAAGCGCGCAGTTTTGGTGAAGAGCAATTTTGAGAGGAAAGAAGACATCGCAAGGCTGACCATTTTGCTGAATACTTTTCCAAGGAAGGAGGGCGAGGCGCTTCGCCAGCTCATTGAGGAGGGTAGCGGCGCGGACGTGGATGTTTCATTCCTGCCGAAAGAAAAGCAGCAGGAGCTCGTGAATCTGACCGCGCGGCTTGGCAAGCAGTGCTGCATTTACTCCGGCTCATTTTCGCTTGATAAAAAAAAAGCTGAATTAGCTGAGTTGAAGGCTGCTGATGAGGTGCGAAAGACAATCGCAGGCGGAAAGAGCGTCTGGGTGGAAGCGGGAAAGCTTTCTGCTTTTGATGAAAACGAGAAAAACCTGAACACACTCCTTGCGAAGATACAGTCCAAGACGGCTGAAAAGCAGGCACGGCAGCTTACTGAGGAGGAGCAGGTTTATTTTGACAAGATACAGGGAGACTACCTTGAGGCAGTGAAAAAAAGGAGCGAGATTGCGCGCGGCATGGATTTGAGCGAGACTGCCAAGCTTTACAGGAAAAACTTGAAGCCTGAGAACGACTGGTAGGGCAAAAAGCACTTCAAGCACCTATTGCTGAAAAGCTTGTTCTGACGACGCGAAGCCGACAAAGTCTTTTTAATGCTCTCGGACAGAAAAATTCCGCTTTTGGGCCGGTAGCTTAGCCTGGTTGGAGCGTTCGACTGATAAACTGCCAGTGGTTGCGGGATTCGCCAAAACCCGCTGGCTGTTTTGGCATCGAAAGGTCGAGAGTTCAAATCTCTTCCGGCCCAAATTTCTGCTTGCTCAATCGAAAGGTCGAGATAGCCACCTGCGAAAGCTGTTGGCAAGACGCAGAGCGAAGCTCTGCGCTGAGTCCAAATCTCTTCTGGCCAACTTATCTTCTTTTTTCAGATCCATTCTGCAGAAAAGCCGCCAACATATGCGAGGGTTATGTAACGCAGGGCTTTGCCTGCAGCAGTTGCAATGAGAAATTTCCAGACGGGCATTTGTATTGCGCCTGCAGCTATGCCTGCGATGTCAAATGCTGGATTGGGAATGAGCGCAAGGAGGAAAATCGCTACCGGCCCTCCGCGCGCGATTTGCTTTTTGTGTTCCTGGAAGATTTTCGAGTTCTCCACAGTTTCGTGCCCTGCGTAGCCTGCGAAGTAGCCTGTGGACTCGCCAATCGCGGAGCCTAGACCTGCAGCAAGGCCCACCAGAAACGGGTTTAACACCCTGCCCATGGCAAATACTACTGCGAATCCCGGGAGAGGGATGAAAACGGTTGCCGAGGAAAGGAGCGAGATGAAAAATATGCCGACGTAGCCGAATTGCTTGAGCAGCGCTATTTGGGGGAGAAGCGCGATTGCCGCAAGAGTGACGCTAGCCGCAAAAAGTATTGACAGGGCATCCACACGGCTAAGTGAGAAATAGGGTTTGCCAATCTGCGGCTGTTTCTCCATGAACTAGACACCGACACGACGCTTTATATTCCTTGTCTGCGAACGAAACGCGAGGTGGGAGCTTGTACCGTGAGATACTTCCAGTGTTGATAGTTGTCCTCATGTTTTCCATTGCCATTTACTCTGAGCCTCGCGTGACGACCAACGACAAGGGCGAGATACCTGGGAACTGGAATTTCGCTGGCAAGGCGGACGGCTATGTGAACAAGACTGTTGGCATCTACCTGCTCCCTGTGATTGCGCTCATACTTTACCTCTCCATGCTCGTTATCCCGAAAATAGACGTCTACCAGAAGAACCTCGAGGAATTTGACCAGCAATTTTGGGGCTTCCGCGTGGTGCTTGTTTTCGTCATGGGGGCGATTTACGTTGCCACGCTTCTGCCCTCGCTTGGCTACTGGGGCAATGTTGACCCTGTTTGGATAATGGTGCCTGCGATTGCACTGCTCTTTTTCTATGTGGGCTACATGCTGAATTTCACCAAGAGGAACTACTTCATCGGTGTGAGGACGCCCTGGACGCTTGCTGACGAGAAAATATGGGAAAAGACCAACCACCTCGCAAGCAAGCTATTCTGGGTGTGCGGAGTGCTCACGCTTGTTTCGCTCATTTCGCCTGCCGACTTCAGGCTGTGGATAATACTGCTGCCCGTAGTGCTTGCGGCAATTATTGCCACGCTTTACTCGCTTTACGAATACAGGAAGGCAAAGAGGCATCAGGCAAGCGAAAGCCAGAGAAGGGCGAAGGGCGCGAAAAGCAGGAAGGGGAAGAGGTAGGGGCGCTGGGGCTGCCGGATTTTTTACTTTGTCTTCTTTAGGGGAGCAGGGCAGCTCATGTCGTTGAATTTTGAGTAGTGCTCGGCGTAATTTATGAACTTGGCAATCGCTCGCATTGCCGAGGAGGGCGAGGCATAGGTTGGGACGCCATAGGACTCCAGTATGCGCTTGTGCATTTCAGTGTATTCCCCCCCTGTGCAGACTGCTATTATCGGCTTTTTCTTGAGGTCGGACGCGCGGATTGCAATGTTCACGACCGAACTGTCGATTGCCGCTGTTTGGAAGAGTATGACAAGAAGGATTACGTCTATGTTCTCGTCCTTGAGCATGGCGTTGAGCGCGACCTCGTAGCGGTGCGAGTCGGCATCGCCGATTATGTCAAGCGGATTTCGGACGTTTGCATAAGTCGGGAGAGAGGATTTGAGAAGTTTGCAGGACTCTTCGGAAAGGGAAGCGAGTGAAAGGTTTTGCTCTTCTATTGAGTCGGTTGCGAGGACACCCATGCCGCCCCCGTTTGTTATTATTCCAACGCGCTTGCCGCAGGGAAGTGGCTGGTCGAATATTTTTGCAAAGTCGAACAGTTGCTCGAGCGTTTCTGCCTCTATTATGTTCGCCTGCCTGAAAGCCGCCTTGTATGCTTCGGCTGCGCCTGCAAGCGAGCCAGTGTGTGAGCGCGCCGCCTCTGCGCCAGCAGTGCTTTTGCCTGCCTTTATCACCACGACGGGCTTTTTCTTCGTTATTTCACGCGCCACATCGAGGAAGCGCTTGCCGTCTTTCACTCCCTCAAGATATGCAACTATGATCTCTGTTTCCTTGTCCAGGGAGAGGTACTGCAGCAAGTCGCATTCGTCCACCACCGCCGCATTTCCGTATGAAACGAACTTGCTCATGCCTATGCCTGCTCGAGCTGCAAGGTCAACAATGCAGCCGCCAACTGCACCGGATTGGGAGATGAATGAGATTGCGCCCACGCGCGGGCGGCCGAGCTTGTAGATGGGAAGGAAAACCGAATCCACGCGGGACGATGGGGTGAGCACGCCCATGCAGTTTGGCCCGATAAGCGCCATGCCGTATTTGTTTGCGATGGCGGAAAGCTGCTTTTCCTCCTCTTTCTTTCCCACTTCGGAAAAGCCGCCTGTGATTAGCACCACGCCCTTGATTCCTTTTTTGCCGCATTCCTCGAGCACCCCTGCAACTGCGGCAGCAGGGACTGCGATTATTGCGGAGTCGATTTTTTCCTTCACGTCGAGGACTGAACGGTAGGATGGCAAGCCCAGTATTTCCTCCGCGTTCGGGTTTATCGGATAAACTTTGCCAGCAAAGCCGCCGTCTATGAAGTTCTTGACGATGACGTGCCCGATTTTGTTGGGCTCGCGGCTTGCACCTATGACCGCTATGCTTTTCGGGTTGAAGACCGCGTCGAGGTTTTTCACTCTTTTTGGTATTGCCATTGTGTTGCACCCGCTAAAGCATTCTCACGCCAATCGAAGATTTTTGCTCGGATATTCGCCTGCCATTCGTTTCGCCTCAGGGAAGGATTCTCATGTCAACAGCCATGCAGCCCTTTTCATCGCACATGAGGGGGTTGATGTCAAACTCTGATGGATCTTCGCGCTCAAGGAGCCTGGAGACTTTCACAAGAGTTGCCGCAAGAGCGTCCTTGTCAACAGGCTTTCTGCCCCGTGCACCGTCGAGGATGGGGCTGGAGCGCAGCTCTGAAATCATTTCAAGCGCATCTGATCTGGAAATCGGGCAGATGCGGAAGGTCACGTCGCGGAACACTTCGACAAAAATGCCGCCAGTGCCAAGCATGAGAAGCTGCCCGAACTGCGCATCCTTCTTGCCGCCGATAATGAGCTCGACAGCACTTTTGCTTGCCATCCTCTGCACGAGCACGCCGTCCACAGTCACGCCCTTGTAGCGCTCCATGAGAAGGTTGTATGCCTTCTCAGCCTCTTGCGCGCTTTTTATCCCGAGTATCACCCCGCCCATGTCAGACTTGTGCAGAACCTTGGAGGATGAGACTTTCATGGCAAGAGGGAAGCCTACCTTGGAGCATGCTGATAGCGCGGACTCCTTCGAATTTGCAAGAATGGTGGCAGGGAACCTTATCCCGTATTTTGAGAGAAGGGAGAAGTTCGCTGCTGAGTCTTCCGACAAACCATCGCCTGCCTATGCCAATTTGGAAAGCCCGAGGAAAATCGCGCCCACGAAAATCGCCCCCACTACTAGGAGAAGCAGAAGGTAGGGCAGATATTCGTGGAAGTAATAGTGCATCTTTGACATCATGCGCCTGTACTTTTCCATCCTCTTTTGCTCCTCTGGTGAAAGGGGCTTGTGTTGCCTGTGGCTGCCTTCAGATGAAGCTTCGTGCCTGTGCCCTGGATGCGCGTGGTGCCCGTGCTCATCCTTGAGAAGATGCGCCACATCATCTTTGCGCTCCTCTTTTTTGACAACGGAAGGATTTACCCAAGGGGGAGCGGAGTCGGATACGGGCGCGTGTTTTGCTGACGCAGGCGCCGCATGGACTTCATCGTCTTTGCCTGCAAATTCGGCGGGCGAAACAAGGTTCTGCTGCACGCGCACCCCGCCTGTTGCGTTGAATCCCTGCTCGGTGAGCATGAAGGATACTTTTGCCGAGCGGATTTCATAGTCTGCAAAGCCCTGCGCCACGAGCTTGTTCAGATGGTATGCAAGGTCGCCGCTCCGTATGTTGAGTGCGTTTTGGAGAGAGTCTAGGTCTTTGGTGCCTGCGGCAAGCGCGTGCAGTATCGCGTTGTCGAGGGGCTCGATTTGCTCCTTTGCTTTTTGCTCGGCAACTGCGAGTATGCTTGTGCCTGCGTCGGTGATTGTGACTTTTGAGAGGCCACCGACCGAGGACTCGATATTTATGTAGCCCTTTATCTTGATGGTGCCAAGCAGGTTCGCCGTCTCGAAAAACGAGGTGTTTATCTGGCTTCCGAACTTTTCCACTGAGGATTCGGCATCGATTTTCTTGAGTATTGCCAAGTCAAGGAAGGAGAGCTCGTTCATGAGAGGGATTCGTGGTCAACTTTTAAATAGGTTGATGAGAGGCACGTCGGACGGGAGTTGCGGGAGTCGCATTTATTACCTTACTCATGCAAGCAAAGAGCATGGAAATCTTTTTTCTTGTGGCAGCACGAACCTGGCGGCGAGGTAGGATTTGATGGAGATTTCTTTTCTTGGAGCAGCGCAGGAAGTTGGAAGAAGCTCGATTTTCCTGTCGGGCAAAGACAGGATACTCCTTGACTGCGGGCTGAAGATACACGCAGACCAGACTTTCCCTCTTGAGCCGCCTGAAGTTCCTGATTATGTTGTGGTCTCGCATGCACACCTTGACCACACTGGCTTTTTGCCTGCGCTTTTCAAGCACGGAAAGCCGGAGATGGTCTGCACCCCGCCCACGCTTGCCATGGCGGAGGTAATCGTGGAAGACTCCATGCGGATAATGGCAAAAAGAGGGGAATTCCCTTACAGGGGCGCGCACATAAAGAAGATGAAACAGGCAGCTACGCTTCTTTCCTACAAGAAATGGTACGAGCTTGGCGATGCTACGCTGCAGTTCTACCAGGCAGGGCACATTCCCGGAGCTGCAATTTCGGACATTGACACAGGAAATGAGCGGATCGTCTATACTGGAGATTTCAAGGGCGAGGAGACGAAGACCACTTTTGCTCCAGAGCTTCCTCCGAAAAATCCTGATGCACTTATCATTGAAAGCACTTATTCTGACCGCGACCACCCTTCAAGAAAGGAGCTGGAAATTGAGTTCGGACGGCAGCTGGAAGAGACACTTGAGGCCGGAGGCTCTGTCCTGCTCCCTTCATTTGCAATAGGAAGGACGCAGGAGCTCATCCGCATTGTGCGATCGGTGAACCATGATGTTGATATCTGGGTAGATGGCATGGGGTGGGAAATCACCGAGCTCCTCTCGCACTTTTCCAGCTATATGAAGGATTTCAAGAGGCTGCGCCACAACGTTTCGACCTGCAAGCCAGTCACGCACCGCAAAATGCGCGAGTCAGTGCTCAAGAAGCCTGGCGTGATTATTTCCACTGCCGGAATGCTTCAGGGCGGGCCAGCCATGCAGTATTTGCTTCGGCTTGGGCCTGAATCAAAGACGATTTTCACTGGCTACTCTGTAGAGGGGACAAATGGGCACAACCTGCAGAACAAGGGCTTTGTGGAATATGACGGAGTGCGCATAACCCCGAAATGCACGCATTCGTATCTTGATTTTTCTGCGCATGCAGGAAGGAGCGAGCTTTTCTGGCTCGTGGAAGAATTGTCTCCGCAGAAAGTGTTCTGCGTGCATGGTGACAAGTGCCAGCAGTTTGCAGAAGAGCTGAAGGTGGAAGGGTTCGACGCCTATGCGCCTGCTCTTGGAGAGACTGTGAAGATATGATGGCTGCAGGTGTTCGTATGCAGCACTTGAGGAGACCGTCAACAACCCGCGCGCCTAAAGGAAGGGGATTGCGATAAGATGATTGCCAAGGAAACCATCACGCCCTTACCCAGCTTAAACGCAGCGGCTTCGGGCGCGAGTTGTTGGTGAAGATTCGAGGTAGATTGTTTGAACCGGAACCTCCTGCCATACCTGTTCGTGGTTTTCGTAGTAATCTCTCTTCTTTTTCTTTATACCGCCTATGACAAGAAGGCAAAGCAGCTTGACATAGGAAGGCTCGTTAAGGTGCTGGTTTTCGATGACACTGGCAATTCGCTGAGGGAATTCAACAAGGTTGCAGCGCTTGCGGCAATAGGGCTGATAGCGGTTGCATTCATCCTGGGCCCGCTCTCTCGCTTGTTTCCCGGGATTTTCGCAAAATATCTATACTTTCGAAAGCCGGTTGGCGTGATTGGCTTTGTCTTTGCGCTTGCACATTCCGTTTATTCTCTAGTGGAATTTTACAAGCTAGATATCAATCTCATGCTTTACAATAATCCGAAGCTGGTTGCACTGGTTTCAGGGGCAGTTGCGCTTGCAATATTTGCGGCAATGACCCTAACCTCGACAGCTTCTGCAGTGAAAAAAATGGGCTATGCGAAGTGGAAGGCGCTACAGACAACTGGCTATGCCGGGCTGCTCTTGACCGTTGTCCACTTTTTTGTCATTGAGACCAAGCCGGATGTGGGATTTGACGTGCGGCCATACGGAGTACTGTTCTTCTATCTTGCAATTGCCGCGCTTTTGCTCCGCTTGCTGATGATATTCTGGGGGCACAAGCCGCGCGAGGCATACCATGAGCACTTTGGGGAGAAGGAAGGGTGAGTGCATGGCTGGAAAAAATATTTCATCAGTTGACGAAAAGGGGCGCGTGCTCATTCCACAATCGCTGCGTGATGCCGCGAACTTGAAGCCTGGCGAGAAAGTGGTGCTGAAGTTTGACGGGAAAATGAGGGCGATAGTTGTTGAGCCGGCTTATGAGAAGAAATTGCTGAAGCTGCAAATACTCCTTTCAG
>JAWBPP010000003.1:0-36472 GCA_038824715.1 Candidatus Anstonellaceae archaeon | reverse complement strand
CATATACTAGGCGTTTAATTTCTTAAACGCTTTTTGAACTCAAATTTTGTGAGTATCAGTCGCTCTCTTCGTACTCGTGAAATCCCTGCAAACTCCCGCGCGTTCATCTGTGAATCCAGCGCGTTCAACGCCCGCAAGCAAAGTTGGCTCCAGTTCATCAAACCAGAACCTACGCTTCCCCAAAGAGGGGAAAACGCCCAAGCCCGATAAACGGGCATGAGTATGAATCTATGAAATTTTTGAACTTGTGAAAATCCCGCGCAGAGAACAAGCGACTTATTCAGTCTTCCTCTCCGAGCGGCAGATGAAACGCCGTGGGAGGTATTAGGGATTGTTCGATTTTTGGTGAATTCATCGCAACCAGACATAGTGTCCAGCGCTGATGTCGCCCTGACGGAGGCGATTTACCTCTTTCTTCCTTTCCTGCACAGTCTCTGCCCGAGAACCGTCTGCAAACGGCTTTGTCGGCCCGTGCGGCTTGTAATTAGGAGGGTTTTGTTTATAAAGCTAACTTTGTGCCAACGCCCCTTGCCTCATCAGCAGCCATCTTCCAGATTTCCCTCGCTGCCGATAATCATTGCATGAGCTGAGGAACACCGGCGTAGCCCATGATTTTCTGGGCAAGCTGCTCAACAGTAACCTTTTTACCTCCGAAAAACGCGCGGATTTTCGCGGGGCTGTGCTTCGAGATTGTGACGGAGGCCAGCGGAAAAGAATTTTCGCAATAGATGCCAATAGTGCATTTCCTGTTGCCTTCCCAGCTGCCTGAGACCTGCGGGCGGACGTGGTGCCTGTTTTTCTGTGATGCGTTCCGAAGAGCCCCAAAAATGAGATTCACGCCTTGAAGGAACGTACCTTTTCCCTTGACAAGCTTGAGCCCGTCTTTGATGTCGCGTGAGATATCCTTAGGCGAAATGGAATGGTTCTTGAAGATATTGCGAACAGCCACGCTCATTGTTCCACCCTTTATTCCCGTTTTCTGACACGAACAGGTTTTAATTGTTGCTTTACAGCATAGGCAAACGAGGCGCTGTTTACGGAAATGCGTTCAGATTTGCTGCAGAGGCTGTTCTGATTGCGCCTGGTCTCTCGAACGACGGAAAAATGCAAACCCTTTTATAGCTCCCATCCGAAGTGGTAGAACGTCAAAGTAAAACGCCAAAATTAGGCGATGCGAGGGGTTTGGATGGGCATTATGAAAGGACAGGGTGCGACAGAGTACCTGGTCCTCCTTGGCGCGGTGCTGATTGTCGCGCTTGTGGCCCTTGCCCTGCTTGGATTCTTCCCCGGGCTTTCGTCCGACGCGAAGATTCAGCAGTCGCAGGCATACTGGACCGGAGAGGCGCAGCCGTTTGCCATAATCGACTACGGCATAAGCAACGACGGGAACGCAACGCTCGTTCTCCAGAACAAGAAGGCTGACGGTGCATACAACCTGACAGCAGTGAAAGTCGGGAGCGTGAGTGTCAGCCCGAACGTAATGGTCGGAAGCGGAAGCACCTACACCGTGACAATCAACAACGCGGGGCTTGCAGGTACCGGCGCCGGGACGCTTTACGACTTCAAGATGGAGATAACCTACAACAGCCCGAGCGGCATTGCAGGCACGCAGGCTGGCGCAAAGAACCTTGTGGGCAAGTACTCCTAGGCTTTTGTTTTTTTCTTCTTTTTTTCTTTTGCTTAAGCAGGAGGGGCTAGCCATGAAGCTGAAGTTCTTAGGCACGAACGGCTGGTTTCCAAGCGGAACTGGAAGCACGCCGTGCGTTTCCATTCGCATGCAGGACCGGCTAATTGTATTCGATGCGGGAGGCGGCTTTGCGAAAGTGAAGGAAGAATGCGAATTTGCAGACGCGAAACGTATTGATGTTTTCATTTCCCATTTGCATCTTGACCATATTGAAGGGCTGCACACGCTTGCAAGGCTTCCAGAGGAGATCGTGGCGCGCATATTTGCACCGAGGCAATATCTGAAGCCCCTAGGCTTGTTGCTGGGCCATCCTTACACTGCGCCGTTGGGGATGCTGAAAGCGAACGCGAGGCTGCTGCCGTTTGAAGGGGCGCCGAAGGATGCGCCATACCTGATTTCATCCCTTCCGCTGAAGCACGCCGACCCGTGCTTTGGCTACAGGCTTGAAGCGGAAGGGAGGACAATTGCGTATTGCACGGACACTGGCCCTTGCGGGAACCTGCTCAAGCTCGCGAGGAATGCCGACCTATTCATAACCGAATGCTCACTTTTGCCAGGCTCGGAAATATCGAAGCGCTGGCCGCATCTGAATCCCGAAACTGCCGCAAGCCTTGCAAAAAAGGCAGGCGCAAAAAAGCTGGCTCTTACGCATTTTGATGCGAGCAACTATTCCAGCAGCGCATTGCGGAACAAGGCACTCGCCTCTGCAAGACGAATGTTCAAAAACACGATTGCTGCTAAAGATGGGCTAGTGGTTGAAATTTAGGTTGTGGGAGCAATGGCAAAAAGGAAAGTTTCGCGCTGCATGAGCACGCAGCACCCGGACAATGTGAACTCGCCGTTCTTTTCAGACAGCGAAGTTCTTGCCGGCGAGACCGAAATCAAGGAGTGCTATTATGTTTTTTCGCACCTTGAGATGCAGGAGCAGATGTGGGACTGCGAAGGCAAGGAAGTGGACAACCACGTCGTTGAAAAGCTGCTTTCCCGCTACCCGAAATTCTTTTCCGAAAACCGTCTTGGGGCTGACATTTACCTGACGCTTCGCGTGCCCAACCCAAACGTCGAGCGCGCGCAGGGGAAAATACTTCTCGAGTCGCTTGAATCCATACCCAGGAATTTTGACATTGCGGCTGCGGCATCAGGGGAAGCATCGGCGCCTGTCTGGGAAGTGATACTGCCCATGTGCACCTCTGGCAAGGAGCTGCAGAGGATTTACGATTATTACAGGAAAGTCGTGGTTGGAAAGAAGGACACGCGCGTCGGGGACTTGACTGTGAGCGAGTGGGTGGGGAAGTTCGCGCCTGAGGAAATTTCGCTCATCCCGCTTGTGGAAGACAGGGACTCTCTTTCAAATGCTGACAGGATTGTGGGCGAATACATTGAAGGCAAGGAATTCGAATACCAGCGCGTGTTCCTTGCGAGAAGCGACCCTGCGCTAAACTACGGCTCGCTTTCTGCAGTGCTTCTGAACAAGTTGTGCCTGCAGAAGCTCCATGCGCTTGAGGAAAAAACTTCGGTTGAAATACTGCCCATTATCGGAGTGGGAAGCGCACCGTTTCGCGGCAACCTAAAGCCGACAAATACGAAAAATTGCCTCAAGGAATATCCATCGGTGCAGACATTCACGCTGCAGTCCTCGTTCAAGTACGATTATCCGGAAAGCGTGGTGAGGAGGGGCGTGGAGGAGATTGGAGAAACTGCACGGAAAAAGCCCCTGCAGGTGGATGAGACGAGAGCGAATGCCGTAGTAGATAAGGCAATCGAACAATATCAGAAAGAAGTTGCCGCCTTGTCCCCGTTGATTGCCACTCTTTCAAGGCACACCCCCTCCAGAAGAGCAAGGAAGCTCCACATAGGGCTTTTCGGCTATTCGCGTTCGCTCAGAGGGATTTCCCTTCCCAGGGCAATACCGTTCTGCTCTGCGCTTTACTCCATCGGTATTCCGCCGGAGTTGCTTGGCCTGTCTGCCCTTAGCGAAAAAGAGCTAGACACTGTGCGCGAGATGTATGTTTCTTTTGACGAGGACATTTCCGACTCCACACGATATGTCTGCATGGAAAATGTGAGGCGTCTGCCTTCTGGAATAGGCAAGGGCATTGAAAAAACCCTTGGCGCGTTTGCGCTCGAGGAGGACGGAGAGTATTCCGAGGCTGCAGAGGAAGTGATGGACCTTGCGCTTTCGGACAACCGAGCAAGGTTGAGCGATGCGATAATGAAAACCGCATGGAAGCGGAATTTCCTCGGTTAGGAAAGGCGAAAGGTTACGGAAAAGCGAGACAGAATGGGGAGAGATATTTTAGGATGGACGCAGCAGCTTGCGCGTATGGAATGGATTGGAGGCGATTCCCTGGCAAATATCGTATTTTTCGAGCTTGAGAAATGGGAGGAAAAATTCTTTTCCAGAAAATATCTCGAAGGCTGCTGAGGCGGAGATAATTTGCCTTTTCATTTACTCTAAAATCGGCGAGAAGGAGTTGTCACAGCTCCCTAAATTAAAGATGATTGCGACGATGTCCACTGGATTTGACCATATCGACCTTGAGGCATGCGCGAAGCGCGGCATAGCTGTTTGCAACGTGCCATCATACGGTTCGGAGACGGTTGCAGAGCACACGTTTGCGCTCATCCTTGCGCTTTCGAAAAAGCTGCTGCCGTCCATTGAAAGGACTCGGCGTGGCGACTTTACAATTGACGGATTGCGGACTTTCGACCTTCAGGGAAAAAAGCTGGGGATAGTGGGGCTGGGAAAAATCGGCAGGCACGTTGCGAAGATGGCGCGCGCTTTCGGCATGAAAGTGATTGCGCACAGCCCGCACACTACGCCCGATGAGGCAAGGAAGCTGAAGTGCAAGCTCGTTTCGCTTGATGAACTACTTGCACAATCCGATGTAGTCAGCCTGCACGCTCCTGTGAATGCTGAAACAAAGCACATGATAAATGCGCAGGCAATTGCGAAGATGAAGCAGGGGGTTGTGCTTGTGAACACCGCGCGAGGCGGGCTGGTGGATGCAAAGGCGCTCATTTCCGCGCTTGACTCTGGAAAAATATCTGCAGCAGGGCTGGACGTGCTTGAAGAGGAGTGCAGCATCAAGGAGGAAAGGCAGATTCTTTCGCCTGATTTTGCGCAGGAGTGCGACCTGAAGACCGTGCTTGCCAACCACGTGCTTTTGAACCACCCAAAAGTGATTGTCACCCCTCACAACGCATTCAACAGCAACGAGGCGCTGCAGAGGATTTGCGACACCACACTTGAGAATGTTAAAGGGCAGCTGGCAGGAAAGCCGGTAAACATAGTGAGAAAATGAAAGGCCCGCTTGCTCCTTATTCGAAATTCGGAATTCTGATAAAGCCAGCTGACTTGCTCTCTGGAGACATAGACAAACGAGAAGGCAGCATAACGCTGGTTGGGAAAAGAAGCGATGATTTGAACGGGGCTGTGAAGCGAAGGCTTCTTTCAGACATCAACCGCCATTTTTGGGAGAACCCGCGCGATGCGGATGATTCACGGCTGGTTTTCGAGGCAATCGAAGCCGAGAAGGGCACGAAATATTACGAGAAAAAGGATGGGAGTGCAAGGCTCGTGCTGAAAATCTCGGTTGGCCTTGCGCAATACAAGCCCGGAAGCTGCGGGTGCTGCTAGAAAATGAATGGCAGGCTTTCCAGAGCGTCCTTGTCGTACCTGTTGAGAATGACAGCTGCCATATGCCGCACGGCAGGCCATAGCTCGTTTTTCGGAGACAACTCGCCTGCCATGCTAAGGCGCACTGGATAGGAAAAGAGGAGCTCGAATTTGTTGCCGTGAACGAGCAGCCGCAGGGATGCGCTCTCATCATCCAGATGTATGTTGACTATTCCGCCTTTGTCTTTTGATTTTAGGAAATATCTGCACGCCCTGTTCCCTGGAGCAAGCATTTGAAGCGGCTGCGAGGGGGAGCTTGCATAGAGCTCAATGAAATCAGGCACTGGAATGTTTACGTTGCTTTGTTCGTTGTACGCGGAGATGGCTTCAGCCGCTCCCTTTGCATCTGCAGAGCAGGAAACGACGAGTGATTCGCCATTAATACTCAAGATGTGCGTCTGCCCGGAATAGCTGTATTCTGCCCGGACAGGCTCGCCTGTAAGGTCGGCGATTCCCTCCATCAGCGCACCCATGTTGGCAAGCGTTATGGCTGGGCTTGCCTCGTTCGGAAAAGTTGCGCAGATATCCGCAAGCTTTTGCAAGTATTTCGCATCCAGAATCCGTTGTAGAGGCTTTGATGGCGAATAGGAGAGCAGGGAATGGCACATCATTTGCAGGCATTCCTCAATGTTCTCTTTTGTGAGCGGAAGGGCAAGATGCAATGCGCCTTGCCCGGATATTCCAAGTTCCGCGCATTTTTCGTGCAGGTTCAGCTTGAGAGTGGCATGAAAGTCAGGCGGATAAAGGCTGTTTGCTGCCTCGAAAGCAAGGAGGTTTGGCTGAAAGGCGTGTTTCACAGGAGCTGCCTTTCCGGAATTTTTTGCTGCCATTTCCGAAAGCAGGACGCTTACCTGCTCCATTGCAGTTATCAAGTCCAGTTGGTTTGCAGGATGCTGCCTTTGCGAGGCAGACATTACAAGCGAGCTTATTTGCGAGATTTGCTGCAGAACGCGCGAGTCGAGAGAGCCTGCGATGTTTTTGGCAAGAAGCGCAGCGCCAGGCTGGATTGAAAAGGGAGCTGGTTTCCCTCCAGGTTGCATCAGAGGTTCGCCTTTGCCATCCTTGAGTTTCATTTGAGCACCCGAGAAGATGATTTGCACCGAGCCTTCACTGGGCTGTTTGGCTTGCAGACCCATTGAGATCCAGTATTTCAAGTGCAAAGTCCTGCAAGGAAGATGTCTGCCCCGTCCTTATTCCATGGAACAGAGCATTGGACCAGCTGAAACAAAATGGCAGAGGTTGTATTGAACCTGCTGTCGCAGACCGCTTTGCAGATGAGAGCATTTTTTTCACCCTTTGGCACGATTGGTTCCTGTCTGCAACGAACGGTTTTTAATCCGCTTCGTGTGCTTTTTTAATCACATATGCCCATATTGTGCGCCATGCAGAAGTTCTGGATGGCAAAGCCGTTTCTTTTACAATTCAACGCAGACCATAGTGGCAGGGGAGGCGGCGGAGATGCAATCATTCGGTCGACTGTAGCTCCGCTCAAAACCGAGTCCATCATGGGCACAAGAGCCATTGAACCAAAGGCTCTGACAGGTTCGGAAATACGCGCGATTGCCGCCATCCTGAACAAGCGCTGGGCGAAAATGGAGCCTGATGCTTCTGTTGAGAAATATGTCAAGGAGCTGGAGTGGATACGGGCGAATGGAACCACGCCTGTTTGGGTGGCAGAAATTGACGGCGTTATCGGCGCTGCGCTTATCGCGCAGAGGGTGGACGCAATGCCTTCCAAATATTCGCAGCTTATTGGAGTGGACGAGCCCGGAGGAAAAATTATGACTTGCAGGAGGATAACGACAGACCCAGACGACACGAGATTTGCAAAAGCCCCGAGGGTGCTTATCACCGGATACGCGCTTTCATACGCGAAAGGGCTTTATGACAAAGGCGAATTGACTGAGTTGATCGCATACAGCAGGTTTTCCAATTACAAAGAATTCCTGGAGGCACACCCAAAGACAACACCCGGGATTTACTTGGCTACGACGTACAGAAACGACTGGAGAACTGAGCAAGTGCGTGAGATGATGACAGCCTACCCGACTTGGCTCATGAACAGGTGGGGAGAGCAGAGCAACCTAGGGCTTTTCCTGAAAGAAACGAAGAGGCGGCACGTGGACGATGTCATTGGGATGCACTTGAGCTTCGGGGCGACTGCACACAAGATAATGCCTGGCGCGTGCCCGGGCGACACCCATGCCATGGGCTACGGGATGCAGATGGACTACACGCACTTCCTGACAGGCAATACACCGGAGGATGCCGCCTTCCGCGAAATCGGCGAGCGGCACTAAACTAACCGTATAAGACGCCTATAGACTAGGGACGGGCATTTCGATAAAGATATAAACCCGTCGCCACTAAATGCGTCTGCTCTTCTTGATAAGAGCCTATGAAACTCCGCCCGCTTTGCGGGAGGAACGAGGTTGGTAATATGGCAAAGTCATACGTTAAGTTTGAAACACCGAAGGATGTGCAGGCAAAGGCGCTTGAAGCAATCACTGTCGCATCCGACACCGGAAGGATTCGCAAAGGCGCGAACGAGACTACAAAAGCGGTGGAGAGCGGGAACGCGGCACTTGTCGTAATCGCCGAGGATGTTGACCCGGAGGAAGTGGTGCTCCACATCCCCATGATTTGCGGGGAGAAGAATATTCCTTACTGCTATGTGCCGACGAAGAAAGAGCTTGGCGCGGCAGCCGGCTTGTCCGTCCCTTCGGCTGCAATCGCGATCGAGAAGGCTGGGAATGCTGCGGAGCTTGTGAAGGACATCGCAGGCAAAGTCGGAAAGTTCACAGCAAAGCCAGAGGCGAAAAAGGAAGAGAAAGTAGCTGAGGCAAAGCCTGCTGAGAAACACGAGCACAAGAAAGAGGAAAAGCCTGCAAAGGAAAAGAAGGAGAAGGCCCCGAGGGCAAAGAAAGAAAAGGCGCCAAAGGCTGAAGAGAAGAAGGAGTAAGAGCGGTTGGTTAGATGGCAATTTCAAACGAAGGAATCCCTGTTGAAGTCGTGGAAGTGGTCGTCAAGACCGGCATACACGGCGAGGTCTACCAGATAATGTGCAAGGTTCTCGACGGCAAGGACAAGGGCCGCGTCATCCGCAGGAACGCCAAGGGCCCTGTCAGGAAAGGAGACATCATGATGCTCCTTGAGACCGAGCGAGAAGCGAAAGAGATTAAGTCAAAGTAAAGATTGGGATTAGGTTGATTGTATGTTCTGTTCGTTCTGCAACAATGAGATAGCAAAGGGCACGGGCGAGATATTCGTCATGAAGGACGGCACCGCAATACCGTTCTGCTCTTCCAAGTGCAGGCTCAACCAGCTCTCGCTTCGCCGCGAGGGGAGGCTTGTCAAGTGGACCAATAAGGGAGTCATACTCACGAGCGAGAAGAAGGCAGAGGAGAAAAAGGAGTCGGCCCTTGCAAAGGAAATAGAGGCAAAGATGGCTGAGAAGAAGTCAGCCCCTGCCAAGAAATAGTGCGCATGAAGCGGAGAGGATCCCGCCTGCGGAGAAATGCGTTTACGGAAGTGGTTCTGATGGAACGCACGCTCATCATACTCAAGCCAGACTGCGTGCAGCGCGGGCTTTGCGGCTCTGTGCTCTCCAGGTTCGAGCGACGCGGCTTTTCGATCGCCGCCATGAAGATGGTGAAGCTTTCGCATTCCCTTCTCGAGGAGCACTATTCGCACCTCAAGGGCAAGCCGTTTTTCCCGGCACTCGTGGAATTCATGTCTTCTTCCCCGGTGGTTGTGGCTGTGATTGAGGGAAAGGACGCAGTCGAGATAGTGCGCAAGATGTGCGGCGCCACGAATGCGCGGAACGCTGAGAACGGGACAATACGCGGGGACTTCGCGCTTTCGACGCAATACAACATAATTCATGCTTCAGACTCAAAGGAGACTGCCGAAAAGGAAGTGAAGAGATTCTTCAGGCAGGAGGAGCTGCACGATTATGTGCGCGTCCTTGACGGGCTGACTTATTCTAAGGATGAAAAACAGTGATTGGCGGAAAGCCTACTGCTGCCCGCTGTCTTTTTCTATGCCGTAGCTTCTCTTTTTCGAGCCAAAGACGAACGAGAGGAAAAGTGCCACTGCAAGCAGGCTCACACCTGCCACAACTAGCAGGAAGAACGGGATGTTGACGCCTGCAAAGTCCACCATTGAGGCAAGCAAGTCAGGCTGTGCTCCCCCTGCAACCCCTGCCCCAATCACGGGGAACGGAGAATTGCCAATCGCAGCGCGTGGAGGTTCGAAACTCTCGAGCATTTGCGCGGTCACAAGCCTCTGGAATCGGTAGGAATAGCGCAGTTTCTGGCCAGGGGAAACAAGAGAGGCATCCCACGAGAAGGAAATTGAATCAGTAATTGAGAATGCAGATGGCTTGTTGTCAAACAGGAGCTGCCCGTTTGAGGAAACCACGCTTTTTGGAACCGAATCGGTTATGGTAATGGAAGGTATTGTGCTCGCCCCGATGTTCGCATAGGTGAGTGCTACTTCGGTAGTGTAGCTTTCTGTTGAGCTCTCAGTCACCTTGTACACTTTGAACTCCTTGGAAATCCCTTTGCCGTAATCGATTGTTTTGGAGAAAACCAGCTCGCGCACTGGCTGCAGGTTCACCATGGTTTCTTGCGCCCTGTCAGTGCCAGTGCATGCCGGAACTTGGAAGGTCGCAGTTGTTTGGTCTGCGCCAAGGGAAACGTGGAGCTCATAGGAACCGACATGAGGAGGCGTGAATGGGATTGTGGCGTTGGAATTCACCGTCTGCGTGAAGATTTTCTTGAAGCCGCCATCGCCTGTGTAGAACACATCCACAATTGCGCTTGGGGCTGATTTCACAAGATAGGCGACCTTTATCGCGCCCTCTTTGCCTGCGCAGGTGGTTGAAACAGTGGTTGCCGTCCTGTAGGATGCTCCGCCCGTGGAGCCGCTTCCTCCGCCTGAACCCCCAGAAGAGGGAGCTCGGACTGTTACTGGAATGGAACATGAAAAGCCCGGGCCTGCGGCTGAGAGCGTGCCTGTGCCGGCTGTGCTGCCAGAGTTATGCGTAACCGAGAATGGTCCGCCGCTAAGCGTCCCTATTGTCGCACTCCAGGAAAGCCCTGGGCAGGGCACTTCTTCGCCGTCCACTGTGCACGATGGGACGACCGAAGTCTGTGCGCTAAAACCGACATCGATGCTTGAGGGAGAAAGCGTGCACTGGCCGACCGGCCCCACTGGAAGCACTTTGGGCCCAATGGCTGCGAATGAAAATGAAAGAACAACCAGCACTGCAATTGCAAGCATGAATGGACGCATTATTTCCCTCCGAGATGCATAAACACTAATTGACTTCTTTTAACACACGGAGTTTATATATGTTTGCATGGGCAAGTGGCAGCATGCAAAACACTGCACCCTATGACGCCATAATAGTCGGTGCCGGTCCTTCCGGTTCCTCTTGCGCTGCTTTGCTTTCGAAAAAAGGGGCAAAGGTGCTTCTTCTGGAAAAGGAAAAATTTCCGCGCGACAAGCCGTGCGGCGATGCGATTGGGGGCAAGGCGCTCAATGTGCTTGCAGAGTTAGGGCTCGAAGATGAGCTGAAAGCAAAGGGGTTTTTGAGGAGCAGCGGGCTGGTGTTTTCTTCCCCGAACGGAAGCGAGGTCGAGATACCGCTGCTTGCTGACGGAAAGGAAATGGCGGGAGGATTTGTCTGCAGGAGGCAGGAGTTTGATGCGATTGTTTTCCAGAATGCGAAGAAAAACTGCGAAGTAAAGGAAGAATGCGAAATTTCAGACATTATTTTCGATGGCACGAAGGCCATTGGCGTGCGGACAAAAAGCGGAGAAGAATTTTTTGCGAAATTGATTGTTGGGGCTGACGGCGCAAACTCCGTCGTGGCAAGGAAAACCGGATGCTTTGCAATCGAGCCGAAGCACTATTGCTCTGCTCTGCGCGCATATTACTCCGGCATAAAGGGCTTGCGCGGCAACATCGAAATACATTTTTTGCCCGAGTGCATGCCAGGCTATTTCTGGATTTTCCCGCTTTCGGAAAACACGGCAAATGTTGGCTTGGGGATGCTGCTTTCAGACATAACGAAAAGGAAACTGAATTTGCAGAAGGTGCTGGATGAATGCCTGAAAAATCCGAAATTTGCAGGAAGGTTCGCAGAGGCGAAACTCGAGGGAAAGGCTATGGGGTGGTCTCTGCCGCTTGCCTCAGCGAAAAGGAAATGCGCGGGAAACGGGTTTGTTCTTCTGGGGGATGCCGCCTCCCTTATCGACCCTTTTTCAGGAGAAGGAGTAGGCAACGGGATGAAAAGCGCGAAAATTCTTGCAGATACGCTTGGTGAGAAAATCGCAAGAGGAAGCGCTAGTGAAGCTGATTGCTTGCTCTACGAAAAAAATCTTTGGAAGGAAATCGGGAACGACGTGCAGAACAGCTACAACATGCAAAAGCTTGGCGCAAATGCGTGGCTGCTTGACTTCATTATCGGCAAGGCACAAAAAAGTGAATGGCTTCGGAATGAATTGGCCGGGATGCTTGCAAACAAGGAGGCGAAGAAAAAAGCGACTGACCCGCTGTTCTATCTGCGGATGATATTTGCATGAGGATGCCGGGAATCGGCTGCCTCGCAGGCTTTGCTTTATCTTATAGATGCAGATGCGGCTCGAGAGCTATGCTTTTGCAAACAGGAAATTCTTTTTCGATGCAGTTATGAGCAATGTGTCCTTTTCCGTGAATCTGCCGAATTTCTGCCCGTCGATGAAAATATGCGCGCGCTCCCTGCCTGAAATCCTGATAGTGCAGGCGGATTTTCTGGAAATTATTGTTGGCTTGAAGGCTCGGCGGAATGGCGCGATTGCAACTGCCTGGTAGCGCAAGTCCGATTTTTTCATCTTTTTGCCCCCGCATGAGTAGCAATAGGCAGGGGAACCTGTTGGCGTTGAGAAAAGAATGCCGTCTGCGCGGAAGGCGAAATGGTTTTGCTGCGAAACCATGGAGCGGATGCCCGTGCTTTCCCTTCGGCTGCCGATGCCGCAAGAGAGGTGGATGGAGAGCACCCGCGGCTCGGGGTTCCGGATGCCGATTTCATTGAGCGCCAGCGGAAGGGGCTTGCCGTTGAGATGGGAAGCTAGGAGGAGGCGCTGCTCGGTGCGCAATTTGCGAAGTGCTGATGCGAGTTTTCCCCTCCAGTCCGAAAATGTGGCCTGGCAGATGAAGCTTGTCCTGCTCCCTATGGCAAAGTAAGGGATGCCATAGAATTTTTTGGAGAATAGAACCGTGCCATCGCCGCCGACTGTGATGATGAGTTGGGGCTTTGCGGAGGAGAGGCGCACGCCTTTTTGCTGCAAGAAATTTTCGACTTCGGATTTTATTTTGCGCGCTATTGGCTTTTTGCTATTGGCAAGCACGAATGCAAAAAGGGCGCGCATGGAATCACTAGACCTTGAATTTTTCCGTGATGAAGCGGCGCGATGGGAGGGATTGCGCTCCCCTGCGGAGCACCTTTGCCGCTGCAACCGCATTTGCAAAGCGCACTGATTCGTACAGGGATTTCTTTTCGTTTATGCCTGCGATGAAGCCTGCGCAGAACGCGTCGCCCGCGCCAAGCGTGTCGACAGGATTCACGCGGAACGGCTCTACCGTGAATGAGGAGTCTTCCTTTGTCTTCACGATTATTTCGCGCGCGCCCTGCTTTATTACGCAGATCAAATCATGCTTTTTAGCAAGTTCGGAAGCAGCCGACTCCTCGCGCGAGCCGGTCATGGCAAAAAGCTCCTTTCGATTTATTATCAAATATTCGCAGCGCTTGAGGATCGGGGCTAGCTTTTGCTCGCCAAGGCGCGAGGCAGCCCTCCCTGGGTCAAAGGAGATCGGTATCCCTGATGAATACGCCCCCTTGCTTGCAGATTCCAGCATGTGGAGCGCGCAGCCGCTCATGTGCAGGAACTGCGAATCGCGGATGAAATCAGTGTCGATTGCGCGGCGCCTGTCGGCAACCCCTAAGTCCTCGATTATGCGCACTTCTCCTTTTGCGTCTATGATTATGACCGAAAGCCCGGTCATGCCACGGAAAACCTTTATCTGGGAGGTGTCCACGCCAAAGCGCTTGAGGTCGGACAGGAGGAATTTCCCGTGCCTGTCATTGCCTATGTTCGCAATCACGCCTGAAGAGAAGCCAAGCTTGGAGAGATTCACCGCGACGTTTGCAGCCGAGCCGCCCCCGCCCGCCTTGGGGTGCATGCGCATGAGAGCCGTGTGGTCTGGCTCTGGGAAAGCCTCCACGTAGTTGCGAATGTCGTATACTAGGTGCCCGATTGTGGCAATGCGCTTTTTCATAGAGGGATAATGCGTTTGGTGATTTTAAAGTGTTGGCTCGAAAAGGGCAGAGATTTGCATGGATGACGAGTTGGAAAAGAGATTGCGCGAGAAGCTGGGCGCTGATTATGACAGCAAGGTAGAGGAGAAAATATCTTCTTTCGGCGGACTTTTGACTGCAAGCGCAGCAGTGCTGCTCCTGTGCCGAGAGAACGGCATTGATACTGAGAGGGAGATTCCCCTTTCGCAGGCGGCAAAGACTCGCCTGCCGTTTTCGTTCGAGGCGCATGTGGACAGGGTTTTCCCTGTCCAGGAATTTGCAGGAGGGGCGGCGCGCTCGGTAAGGCTGCACGTTTCTGATGGCAAGCACGAGGCAACTGTGGTGCTCTGGAATGAACATGCGTCTTTTGCCGAAAAGCGGTTGCGGGCCGGCTATGCTGCCAGGTTTTCAGGAGCGTATTTCCGTGATGGTGAGATTAGCCTTGGAAAAAACGGGAGAGTGGAGGTTTTGTCATTTGGGGATGGCTCGAGAATAGCCGGGCTTTCGCACGGAATATGCAGCGTGGAAGGCGAAGTGCGCGAGATCGAGCCGGACTACCATTACATAGACAAGAAAACTGGGGAGAAGAAGCGGCTGTCCTCATTTCTGCTTTGCCAGGGCAGGGACTGCAGAAGAGTGGTGGTCTGGCAGCCTGACGGGAAAAACCAGCCTAAGCAGGGCGAAACCGTGCTTGTGGAAAACGTGCTTTTCAAGAACGGCGAGCTGCATTTCAATTCCAGCTCGAGGATGGTGCGAAAAGGGAAAGAGGAGGAGTTGGTCGGAACTTTTGGAGGAGCCTCGTTCGATGGCTCCACTGTCGTATTTCTTATCGGAAATGAAAAACTCGTTGTGCCTTGCGAAGACGCACTGAGTCTTCTCGGGATACGGAGCGTTCCTAAAGGAGTGGAGGAGGAAACGTTCATTTCCATAAAGGCAGGCTCGCTAATCGGAAAGCAAGCGAAGTACAGGCTGGAAGGAAACAGGCTTCGCTACCTTGTTTTTGAAAAAAACTGATTGGAAAGGAAGAAAAAATTGAAAAGGAAAAAAGAAGGGCTCAAGACACTTTCCCGATTATGTTCTTTGAACCGTATTGCTTGGAAGCCACGCCGTTCGAGGTGTTGTAGGAGAACGTGACTGCTAGGTCATAGACCTGCCCTGCAGATGGAGAGGAAACCACGTTGGCGACCGAGACTGTTCGTATTTCCCCAGGAGCAAAGGACATTGAAGTCCCATTGGAACCTGCTCCAACAGTGAGGTTCGTTACAGTGAGCGTTCCTGAAGCGTCATAGTTCTGGACGATGAGCGTCGCGTTTCCGCTTGTTCCGACTGTGTGCTCAAGGATTGCAAACGGCCTTGCTTCGCCCCGCCAGTAGGAGTTGGACTGCGTTATCCTCGCGTCTGTTGCAAGCCCTGGGAAGAACCCGAGGAGCGCTATTGACACGAGTGCGATGATCAGGACTACTGCAAGGAGAACCAGGTATTCGGTGGCACCTTGCCCTTTTTGGAAAATCCCCATGTAAACCCTCCGGCTTTCCCAGCCGTACAAATTTGGTCGCTTGATGCAACATTCGCATATGCAATATAAAAGGTTTTTGCCGTTTCCTGATTTTTTGATGCTGCGCCCACTGAGGATGGATTAAATAATTATCCATGCGAATTAGGGATATGCGAGTTGCATTTCTCCTTGCCATCCTGATTGCCGCTGCTTTTCTTCCACTTGCCGAGGCGAAATACACCCAGAGGCTCACTGTCCAGGTTTATGACGAGCAGTTCAGGCCTGTTGAGGGAGCGCAGGTTTATGCTGAATACCAATTGAGTTCGATGTTCGGGACCGGCAGGACCAAGCCCAAACTTACAAACGCGAGCGGTTTTGCCGATATCGTGTTCACCAATTACGAAGAGATTGAAACCTCTACCGACTATACGTACACTCTTTATGTCAGATATGGCAACCGCAACGCGAGCAGCACGATGACTGCAGACCCGAATGATGACAGAGTCAGAATCGTGGATTTCCAGATACCTGCCTATTACTTGTTTGTCACGGTGCACAACCAGAAGGGCGCGCCCCTATCTGCCCGTGTTACTGTGGGCGACCAGGTGAAGACGACTGACAATGTGGGAAGCGCAGGCTTTAGGCTTCCCCCCGGAAGCCATGTTGTCAGGGCAGAATACTTGAACGGGCTGAAGACCGACTCAGTGGAGCTTTCAGGCGACAAGACGCTCGACATAACAATCGGAGTGTATAGCCTGAAACTGACCATTACTGACGATGATAAGAACCCAGTGCAGGCCTCTGTGGAATTGGACGGGCAGGAAGAACGCGCTGACAGAAACGGAAAGGTAAGCTTTGAGAACATCACCAACCCGACCCCGCAGATATTGATAAAATACGGCGAAGCCACAAAGAGCCTGCCCCTTGACCTTTCGCAGCAGGACAGCGCGACAGTGACATTTGACAGGCAAAAGCCAAACATAAAGGAGTTTAGGGCGATTGTCTCGCCAGAGGGAGTTGGAACTGTGAGCCTTTTTGTGGAAGACCCGGGCTCTGCTGCAAGCGGGATAGAATCAGTTGCGATATCATACACTGTGGACGGGGCGGAGAAGAGCGTGCAGGCTTACACCGTGGGCTACAATGCATTCGAGGCAAAGATACCGGCACAGGCGCCAGGCAAGCCTGTGCGCTACAGCGTCAGGGTTTCGGACAAGGAAGGCAACACCGCGACGCAGAGCGGAACTTATGTCATAAAGGAGGCGCCAAAGCCCGATATCCCCGTTGTGAACCCGACGACCCAGAAAAAAGACGTGTTTGACATTGGAGCCATAACCCCTGTCACTGCTGCAATTTACATGGTTGCGATACTGATTGTGCTTTACGGAATATTCTACTACATTTCGAAGAAGAAGCCTGCTGATACTGCCCCTCCTTCCGAGCCAGGGGCGCAGCCGCCTGATGTTCCGCCAGCTTAAAGAGGCTTTCTCATTATACGAAATACCATGCAGGGGTGGCGGTCAGATTTGTGCTTCGCACAAATACCCGCCAAGTCCTTCCGGACTTGACCCCCTGTAGAAAAAATGCAGGGGTGGCGGAGCTTGGTTAACGCGTCAGACTCAAGATCCCGCACTTGCTTGTAGCAATTGTGCAATAAGCAATCTGATGGCTTAGGCCGTCGCAGGTTCAAACCCTAGGGGGCGCATGCAAACTGAAGACCCCCTGATGGTTCACCCCCAGAAGATTCCCGTCGGGTTGAACTGGGTGAAAATCCTGCCCCCTGCATTTCTGCTCACATAAATGCACTGGCCAGTTGGGCGCAAGCTCAACTTGAGCCTGCATTTTCATTTCTGAGACTTTTTCATAAGAACCTGCGCGGCGAAGTGTATAGTCTGTGCGACGCCTGCCTTGTCGTGCGTGGAGTATTTTTTCTTATCAAGGTGCATACTGAAAAAGAGATTTTGTACCGTAGACATCTCAAGCACCATCCCTTTGGACACTGCTACTGTTTTTTCTGCTTTTGAAGAGTCGAGGTTTAGAGATATGAGCTTAACGTCATTCGTTTCCGAGTTCAGCTCCACAGATAACCCGGCATTCTCCCTATGCAGCTCGCTAAGCTTCCTGAAGAAGATTGCGCTGGTGTCGATGTTCAGCTTTTCCCAGAGACGTTCCTTTGCACTCCGAGAGAGGTGCGCAACTCGCTTTTTCACGCTTTTTGGTATTTTGAGCCCTGGCAGGCGAACCACGCAGCTGCGTATATCTTTTCTTATCTCTTCTACTTTCAGAAGCTCTGTTTGAGAAAGCGGTTTTGCAGGCGCGGCTTTCACTCGAGACGCAGAAGCTATTTTAGCCTCTTGAAATGCTGCTGTTGCCATGACTTGATATTTACACTAAATACCATTATAAAACATCTGTATGCCTTATAGGCTTCGACACATCAACGAAGATATAGGCCAATACCGCGAAAACTAGGGTTGCAACTGCTCGAGGAAGTTCCCGATTATTTTCTCGCCGTGCTCCGTGTGCCAGACTTCCGGGTGGAACTGCACTGAGAAAATCTTTTTCTTCGGGTTTTCCATTGCCTCTATTTTGCAGGTGTCTGAGTGCGCAAGCGAGGCAAAGCCTGGCGGCATTTTTGCAACCTCGTCAAAATGAGAGACCCATGCGCTGAAGGATTTGGGGAGGCCTGCAAGCAAAACTCCTGGCGAATCCACCTCTATTTTGGAAATTCCATATTCCGCATTCTTGCCCTTGACAACCTTGCCGCCAAGGCAGTGCGCTATGAGCTGCTGGCCGAGGCATATTCCTAAGATGGGAACTCTTGAAGATTGGATGAATGCTGGGAGGGAAAAGAACTGGTCGGTGTTCACCGAAGAAGGCCCTCCCGAGAGTATGACTGCTGATGCTTTCGAAAGCTCGGCTGCGGAAACTTCTTTTGGAACGATTTTGCCTTCGTGCTCAAGCTCTCGGACAGTGCGCCATATGACATGGGTGTACTGGCTGCCCATGTCCACAATCAAAATCGCCATTCGAAGCACCTTCATTCCAGCTCCACAGTTGCTGGCGGCTTGTTCGTTATGTCGTAGAGCACTCTCCCAACTGCCCGGATTTCATTCGTTATCCTTGTGGAGATTTTCTGCAGGATTTCTGGCGGGATGTGCGAGAAGTTTGCTGTCATGCCATCAAGCGAGCGCACTGCACGCACGACCACGGTGTATTGGTAAGCCCGCTCGTCGCCCCTCACACCGACCGTTTTCGTGGGGAGAAGCGCGGCAAAATACTGCCAAGGCTTTTCTATGGCGCCGCGGGAACCGGCTGCCTCAAGCTCCTCCTCGACAATTGCGCAGGCTTCGCGCACTATCTCAGCTTTTTCAGGAGTTATCTCGCCCACTATCCTTACTGCAAGTCCAGGGCCAGGAAACGGCTGCCTCTGCGAAATTTCCGGAGGAAGGCCTAGCGCTACCGCCACTGCACGCACCTCGTGCTTGTACAAGTCGCGCAGTGGCTCGATGAGCTTCATGTGCATTTTCTCCGGCAAGCCACCGACATTGTGGTGCGACTTTATGGTGTGCCTGCTTCCTCCGCCAGATTCTATCCAGTCAGGCGCGATTGTGCCCTGCACAAGGAATTCCGCCCCCCATTTTTTTGCCTCGGCCTCGAAAACCCGGATGAATTTTTCGCCAATTATCTTCCGTTTTTTCTCCGGCTCCTCCACTCCGGAAAGCGCAGAGAAGAACTGCCTGCTTGCATCCACTATCTCAAGCTTCACGCCTGCAGACGAAAGCATGCGCTTGACATTCACCCCTTCGTCCTTGCGCATGAGCCCGGTATCCACGAATATGCAACGGATGCTTTTGCCAAGGGCGCGGGAAGAGAGGACGGCTGCGACTGAGGAATCCACCCCTCCTGAAACAGCTATGATTGCTTTGCCCTTGCCTGCGGCTGATTTTATACCGGAAACCGCCTCTCGGATGAATTTTTCAGGGGAAAACGGCATGCTACTTCCCTTTTGCCGCTCTTGCGGCGATGATTTTTTCTGGCGAGAGATGCATGTTCGCACCTTGCAGCCCTATTCCTTCTTGTGATGGCTGTGCCCGTGCTTGGGCTTGCCGTGCTTTCCTGTTAGCGCCTTGAACAGGAGCGCTGCGCCCAAAAGCGCGCCGATTGCGACCGCTATGGCTGCAAACGCGATTAGGGCGGCTGAATAATCCTGCGCTGGCTGCGGCTGCTGCGGTTCCTGCGCGGGCGGCTGCACCGGGGGCTCAGCTTTCGGCTTGGGCGCAACCTTGGAAGGCACGACTGTTGATGCGGTGAGGTTAGAGAACCTGAACGAATAGGTCCCTGGCGCTGCTGCATTCAGCTTCGCAACGCCGGATTCGTCAGTTTTTATCTGCACTTCGCCCGACGGAGTGGAAACATAAACTATCTGGCCAGAGACAGGTTGCCCGCCGAGCATCAGAGTGGCTGTGATGACTGATGCTTGCTCTGCAGACGATGGAACTGCAAGAGAGTATTGCGGCTTTGCAACCGGCGCTTCTTGTTCCAGCCGGGCATCGAACTGCACATACTCTGAAACCGCGAGGCTCCTGCGCTCCTTTTTCTGCGAAAAGCCTGGCGATTCCACTAGAATGTCGTAATTGCCCTCAGGGATAAATGCCATTGAATAAAAGCCGTTCTTGTCCGTGCTTGCCTTTTTCACGAGCGTGCTTCCTGAATAGACCGACACAGTTGTGCCTTCGAACGAGCCTGGGCCGGTGATTTGGCCGAAAAGCCCCGAGTAGGACATGACTGGGTTGATTGTGAAGGTGCGGTCAACGTCCGATTCCACTGTCTGGAGAAGCACCTGTGTCGGATATGGGTAGCGGCGCAGTATGACAAAATAGCTGCCTTCTGTTACGTTGAAGCGGGCATAGCCGTCAGTGCCAGCCTTCTGCGAGTAGAGTTCCACGCCGCCGGTCATCACAGAAACATTGGTGCCGACTGCAAGGGTTCCCTGCGAAATCGTAGCCTTTATGGCAAGCTCATATGCGGATGCCGAAGACGCGAGAACTGCAAGCAGGAGGATTAGGACAGATGCGCGCATGGAGAATCACCCACTGACGGAAGTAGCCATGCAACGAATAAAAAAGCATCGTCAATGATTTTTTAGACGTAGGGCCTGGACCCTACGAAGATAAAAAAAGCGCCTCAATGGTTTTGTGACTGCCATTCGCAGCGGACCTGGAGCTCTTGCAACCCTTCGCGCCAGACTGGAAGAGTGAATGCGAATACTCTTCCGTTTTCCTTCCCGCAGGGCGAAAATAGCTCTTCACCTGCGATTTGGATCGAGATGCACATGTCGGAAAGCTCAGATATTTCCTGTGCCTGCGCCAAAAGAGAATCGCGGGAGAAATCGCCTGATTTTGAAATTAGGACGGCTGCGTCAGAGCAGAGGAAAAATTCCTGCGGAAAGGTTTTTTGGAATTGGTAAAGCTGGAGTGCCGATGCTGCAACGATTAGGAGCAAGATTGCTGATGCTGCTTCAAAGCTTGCCAGGAAAGCTTTTTTTCTCATGATAGGCAAACCTCCAAGCGGGACATTTTTCCTGAAACTGACGCGAGGCGCCTTGCGCAGAAAACCTCTGCGCCTTTTGTCCCTGATTCGGAATGAAAGAGCTCTCCTTCAGCACCATACAGCGAGATGCTTGCGAAGGCTGTGCCTGAGAGTGCAAGCACATCTTGCATCTGGATGGAATGCAGGCAATTTTCATCCAGTTCGTTTGTTTTGGAGTAGGAATCAGGAGAGCTGTAAGGGGGGCGCGCTGCGCAGTTGTCAAGAATGTGCGAGGAAAAACTCAGGGCGAGCGATTCTGACGATGCTTGTTTTGACTGCGAAGCTGCAAATGCGCCTGCCGACGAGAGAAGCAAGGAGAACGCTGCGAATGCGAAGATTGCAATGGCAAGAGCAAGCATTGCATCTAGGGAAAAGAATGCCTGCAGGGCATTGCATTGCCAGCCTGCGCGCGGCAGCTGGCGTATGTTTGCGCTATATCGGTTCGCAGCATTCGTGCACAGCATAAAAATTACCTCTCGAATCCGATGAAATCCTGCTGAAAACCGGTTGTGAAACGTTCGAGATTCTGGAGCGAAGGCCGTTGCCTTTTCCTGAAGGAAAACCATGGAAGATGCGTGGGGCTGATGTGCCAGGCAGAGCTGCCGCAGTGTCTATTGAAAGTGCCTCGTGCGAAAGGAGGTAGCGCTCGGACGATGATTGTGAGAGGGCATTGAGCTTCGAGCCAAGATGTTGCGCAGATGCAATGAAAAGCGCGAGTGCCAAGAGGAGGGTGGCAAGCGACATGAGCGCCTCAAGAGTTGCCTGCGCTTTTGAAAAAGGGATTCTGTTCATTTGAATTCAACCTCGTAAGAAGAAGGGAGTTTTGCAGCAACTCCCAGCCCAAGGCTTGAGTCATAAAATGAAAAACCGACATCTTTCATGTGGATGCTGCGCTGAAGCAGGTTGACGTCTAAAGAATCTGCGCAGGCTGCTGCAGCAATAGAGCCGGATGGCAGTATTGAACGTTTTTCTTCAAGCATCTGCAAGGCTGCGCTGCTGCGTTCTTCTTCTGAAATTTCCCCGCACCAAAAGAGAGCGTCGTAGCCATCTTCACGAAGCTTCTCTTGGAACTCCAGGAAGCGCGCAAAGACGGCTGCGCGAACTGCAGCATATTGGCTGCCCTCTGCTTCGCTTGAAGAGGCAAGCGAAGAGATGGCGGCATCGGAAAGCGATGAATAGAGCGCCTGCTTTATCGCCACCCCTTCCACAAGGAGGCGGCGGTATTTCTCGTATGAAGTGTCAGGCTTGGAAGAGGAGATGATGGCGCCTGATGAGACAATGGAAAGAAGGAAGACTGCGCCAAGTGCAAAGGAGAGGAATCCCTTTTGCATCGTAAGCCATGAATTGCTTATGCGAGCTCGTCAATCAATTTCACGAGATAGTTCGAGGTCTTTTCGATGTCTTCAAGCGAGCAGACCGCAACGTTTGAATGTATGTAGCGGGTTGGAACGCAGACTGCGATGGACGGTATGCCCCCCCGCTCGCCATAGACGCTTGCCGCGTCAGTTGCGCCCCCTTCGATTACCTCAAGCTGGCAGTTGATTTTCGACTTCTTTGAAACAGAAATGCACTGGTTGCGAAGCTGCGTGTCGGCAACATTGCCCCTGCCTCCTGCCTCCACAAGGCAAAGCGCAGGCCCCTTGCCGATGTGTATGAGGGCCTCATCCTCGCTCATCTCTGGATGGTCTCCTGCAATCGATGTGTCGACCGCTATGAAGGCAGATGGCTCAAGGTTGTATGCAGCCACCATTGCGCCCTTGCCGAACGTGGAGACTTCCTCCTGTGCTGTGCCCACAAGGACGACGTTCTTGCTTTTCACGCGCTTTGCGATTTCCAAGAGTATGTAGCAGCCCACACGGTTGTCAAGCGCTTTTCCTGTGACGAGCTTGCCGTTGAGCATTTTTGTGGAAAGGTCAAACGCAATTGGGTCGCCTACCCGCACGCCCATCTTTTCAGCGTCTTTGCGGTTCTTTGCGCCAATGTCTATGAAAAGCGACTTGTTGTCAATAGCGTTTTTCATTTCCTCTGGCCGCTGCATATGCGGCGGCTTGTTGCCGATTACCCCGTAAATCTTGCCCTTTTCAGTCTCGATTACCACGCGCTGGTTGACAAGCACGCGGTTGTCTATGCCGCCGACCTTGACGAAGCGCAGGAAGCCTTTTTCGTTTATGAATTTGACAAGCATGCCGATTTCATCCATGTGCGCACCCAGCATGAGGGGCTTTTTCTTCGCCCCGGGCGCCTTTGCAATCACGTTGCCGAACCTGTCGGTTTCTACCTTGTAGCCGGCTTTTTTGAATTCGGCAGACATTATTTTCGCTATTTCCTGCTCGTGTCCAGGGACGCCGAATGATTCAGTCAGCTTGGATAATAGTTGCATGTCCACCATATAAATCACCTCAGAAACTTAAGGAACAGCGCGGAGAAGGTTAAAAAAGCATCCACAGATGCTTTTTTAGACGTGGAACTAGGCGGCTCCGCGAATTGGAAAAGAACGCTTCTTTTGGTGCATCAGCACTTGTTTCTGGCAAGGCACAGCTTGGGCGGCTGGGTTGGGGCGGGATTCCTTCTTGCCAGCCAGCTGTTCTTGGACCCAATTGCTGTGCGGAAGCTGGGGGCTGAAAAAGCAGCTGGAATCGACACGGTTGGAAGCGCCAATTTTTGTTCGGAGGGTGCACCCTGGCGGAATTGCCGCAGTGAATCGCTTGGCTCTGGCGCCCCGTTTCCCTTGCCTTGAACGGTTTTTTGCGAGGCGATTGCCTGCTCCACGCACACGAGCATGGCGTGGTTTGCAAGCTGCAGCGTCCATTCAGAGGAGATGTTCTTTTCCCTATTGTATTCGTCCAATACCCTGAATCTGCTCACATTGTACGGAAGGGAAAGAAAGCTCACCTTGCCTTCGGCTTCAAATACCCTGGCTACCGCGAAATTTTCAGAAAGCTCTATTTCGTACCCGTCAAAGCTGAAGCTGGCTTTTGCCCCGATGGTGTAGCGCGATGCAAGCTCGGTAAAGCTTGTCTTGCGGATTTGCAGAAGGGAATCGGTGCACTTGGGGGAGCCCGGGAAGACATAGGGACGAAGCGTCAGCAAAAGCCCTGGCCGGACGACAGTTATCGGTTCTCCGTTGGCAAGCCTTGAAAGCGCTTCCACGTCCAAGGTATGCGAATGCTTGCCTGCCGAGTCGCATTTTGTACCTGAAAGCGCAGCCACCAGCTTGGCCTGCAGGCGCTGCTCAAAGCTTTTGATTGCGCCCCGGAACTGCAGCGCAATGCCTGTTGCGAGATGGAGAACGGCCAGCGCAGCTGCAACAGCGCGTTTCAGGTCTTCTGGGTAGAGCATGGGTTGCGATTAGGAAAACACCATGCTTATATACTTTAGTAAACAGCCAGAGAAAAATCAAATCTCGATTTTTGTGCCGTCTTCAGCAACGACAACGTTGCTGAATATTTCCTTTGCCTCGTCGAGGAGCGGCTTGGTGTCCCTGTATCTTCCTGAAATGTGCGTGAGCACAAGCATTTTTGCGCCTGCTTTTTTTGCGGTTGCTGCTGCGCCTGCCGCGGTGGAATGCTTTGCTTCCTTTGCCTCGTCCTTTTTATCTTCTGCAAAAGTGGATTCGTGTATTAGCAGGTCTGCCCCCTTGGCTGCCTTGGCTGTCGCAGCACAGGGCATAGTGTCGGACGTGTAGGCGATTTTCTTGCCGGGCTGCTCGTAAGTCACATCCGAGAGCTTGATTGTTTTATTTCCAACTTTCAGCTTGCCCTTTTCCATTATCTCGGAAAACATGGGGCCCTTTATGCCAAGCCCCTTTGCCTTGTCCTCGTAAAAGCGCCGCTTGCCCTTTTCCTCAAAGACAAACCCCATAGAGTCGTGCTCGTGCTCGGTTTTGAAGGACGAGGCGGTGAACTCGCCAAAATCGGCAGACCATTTGTCATCGATTTCAACTATTTCCACGAAATCCTTCTTTCCAAACGTGGCTTTCGAGCCGCGCGGCCCGTATATGGAAAGCTTGTCCTTCCTGCAATTCAGCCTCATCGTTTCGACCAGTCCGAATACGCCGAGGAAGTGATCAAGGTGCAGGTGGGTGATGAAGATTGCTTTCACTTTCATGTAGGAAAGCCCGAATTTCATCATCTGCCTTTGCGTGCCCTCTGCACAGTCGAGAAGGAAGATGTCGCCGTCCTTTCGCACTGCTATTGCTGAGAGGTTGCGCTGCACGGTTGGAACGGCTGCGGAAGTCCCAAGGAAAGTTATTTCGAACATAAAAAGTTCCTCCAGAAGTTTTTAAGCAGTGGCGCCAGGAGAGCTCCACCCCAATGAGGGAAGAAGGGATGCTGCGGAAATAAATTACTGCGCCTCAGTCACGGGAATTTAGCAGATAAGCGCCAGTTATCACAACCACTATCGCAAGCGCAGTAAGCGAAACAAGCTGGTTTTGCCTCAGGAAAGCGATTGGGTCCTTGGAATTGCCTTCTGGCTTGAGGCTCTCTAGGAAGTCTTCAGAGGAGTTTGATGCGCCAGTTCCATTTGGCGCAGACTGGTTGCCTGAAAATAATTCGGAAAACGAGTCGAGTATGCTTCCTGCTGACGAAGGCAGAGCTCCAAGCGAAGAATCCACGATTTCGTCCTTGAGGGTGATTTTCTGCTCAAATGTGCCGTTGCTCGGCAAGAGGATGGTTATGGGGATGTCCGCAGTTAGGACAGATTCGTTCGAGCATGTTGCTTTTTCAACAGTGCAATATAGGTAAACCTCTGTTTCGTAAGCGTCGGTGTTTATTGGCGAGAGGAAAAACACGCTCGAGGAATTTTCAGCCCTGCCTGTTATTTTAACAGTCACGGTTTTGCCTTCCAGACCGGAAAGCGCTGACTGTGGGATTGCCCAGACTGCATGAATTGTCCCTGGGTAGCGCACGCCCACTATTGCCTGCGATACATTGATGTCGTATTGGTATTCCACAAGCGCGCGCACGCCTGAAACGTTGAAAGTGACTTCGGCTGCAAACAAGGAATGGGCAAGGAAAACTAGGAGAAGGGATACGGACTTGAAACTGGCCATGCCAGGAAAACGGGCAGGAAATATTTAAGCGTGCTTGCAGAAATGCTGCTGATGAGAGCTCTTTTCGTTTTTCTCTGCATCTTGCAAGTGTCGCTTCTGTTGTCCGTACTCGCGTTCATGGCAAGCCTTCCCGCATGGTTTTTGTTTCCGCAGGCAATCCCTTCCCCATTGCTAATTTGGGCTGCGGCAGCGATTCCGCTTGTGCTGTATTCCATCATTTATTATGGCTTAATGCCAGTGAAAAGCAGGCGGGATTTTTCTTTGTGGCAATGGACATTCTGGAGAAAGTTCATCACTATTGACCAAAATTTCAAGATGATTAAGAGCGAGAGAATAGTCGTTCCGCTCACGCCTTGTCTGGTCAGAAGCTCCGTTTGGTTCTTAACATCTATTTCAGTTGGGGAAGGACCCAAGGATATCATAATAACCAACAGGCGCATAGTGATGCCGTTTTTGATTTTTGGAGTTAAGGAAGTGTTTGGCGAATTCAATTTATGGCATCCGGAAATAGGAAAAGTGCCGGAGACTCCTTCAAGAACATGGGGGATACGGCAATTCCTGAAGGGAGACGTTCCAATTAAAAAAATCTCGCTCGGAGTAGAAGGAGCACTGGAAATTGAAGTTGCGGGGAGCGGGTTCAAGGCAAAGTATTTGATTTATCATCCAAGGGCTGCCGAAATTTACCGAATTTTCTCCAATAAGCCGACCTGAAATTCTTATTGCATCTTCTGCGCCCTGAGCCACCCAACATTCGCGTCGCTTGCCTGTGCTTATTGCACCTTCTGCCTTCTTAGCCAGCCTACATTGCTCTTGTAAAAATCTCTGATGTCCTCCATGTCATTGAGGAGCATGAGCGGGCGTTCAAGCGACAGCCCCCATGCGAGAACTGGGTATCTGTCGCAAAGCGGTATTGACACTTCGGGGCGGAATATGCCCGCGCCGCCCAATTCCATCCACTGCTTTTTCTTCTCAAAATAGACTGAGATCTCAAGCGAGGGCTCGGTATAGGGGAAATAGCTTGGCTGGAAGCGGATTTTTTCAAAGCCAAGCTTCCTGTAGAACTCCTTGAGGCAGCCAAGAAGGTTCCTGAAGGTGGCACCTTCCCAGACAACTATGCCTTCCACCTGGAAAAATTCCGCCAAATGCTTGTAGTCGGTTGCTTCGTTTCTGAAAACTTTGCCTATGGAAAAGTATTTTTTCGGGATGGTGTTGCCCTTGCAGAAATTGTAGAGGTAATAGGCTGAAACTGCAGTAGTGTGCGTGCGGAGCACGGGCTTGCAGGCGTTTTCCTCCTTCCATTCCCCGCCCCAGCATTTTTCGTGCACTTTTTTTATTTTTGAAACGAGTTCGGCGTCTTCTGGGAGCGGCGAGTTCCCCTTTAGGTAGAAAGTGTCTGCAAGGTCGCGGGCAGGATGGTCCTGGGGCTGGAAAAGAGCGTCGAAATTCCAGAAAGAGGACTGCACTTGCGGCCCTTCCATTTCCTCAAAGCCCATGTCGGTGAAAATCCGCGATATCCTGCGCCGCAAACGGGAAACCATATGGCGTTTTGCTATTAAGGGAAGCTCTGCGGGAGCCGAGACATCGTATTTCCTAAACAAGGCATTTTGCCATGAGCCTGAAAGGAGCATTTCGCGGGTGAGGAGGTTTACCGCGCCTGATGGCGATGACGCGGGGGAAGCTGCGTCTGGCAGTTCTGCAGAATAGTCTTTTGCAGTTGGCTCAAGGAAAATTGTTTTTGCGGTTGACTGCGACACGAGCTTGCGTTTGGAAAGGATTGCCTGAATATCTTGCGAGACGCTGGGTGCGTTGCCAGACGATATTTTCTGCAGCGCTTCTGCAAGCGAGTAAGGCTCTTCCGGCGCGCTTGCTGCTGAAAGTTCCCCTTTTGTGATTTTCACCCAGCCGTTTTTTGTCGCCCAGGCAACCCCCACTGTGCGCTCTTCGTTTGTGAGCGAGGAAAGCGATGCTGACTTGAGCGCTGCTGCATAGACGCGCTCTTCTGGGAATTTCTCGGAAAGGAAACGGGTGCCTTCTGAAGTCAGCTTGCACACGGATTTTTCCTCCTGAGAAATGGAAACATAGCCCTTGTCGCGAAGTGATTGGGAGAATGAGAGCACAGAGTCGAGCGGGAGATTGCAGGCAGAGGCAAGCTCCTGTGCAGACATTCTCGAAGAAAGGGAGGAGAGGATTTTGGACTCTATCTGATGGAGCATGGGATCACAGATGAACCGGCTATAATTTCAGCCTGTTGAACTGGTAAATGGAAACGCCTGCTGCGGCAAGTATGAGAATGGCTGCCAGCCCCTGTGGGCCGAAGAAGAACTCCACTAGTCTGCCTTGCGAGGAACGGAAGAAATCAAGCACCTCGGATTCAAGAGGGGACTCTATTTCGTAGGTGAACGAGAAGCGTGAGAGCGAATCGCCCTTCCATGTGAACAGCCTGTCCCTGCCAACGTAATAGCGCACGTTTGAAGACTGGTCGTAGCGGAAGTTTCCTTCGGAGGCATCAACTGTCTGCGGGGGGCTGGAAAAGTAGATTTTCTCGGCTGCTTGTGGCACGGCAATGGAAATCAGAGTGCCTGAAGGGAGAACAAGATCGCCTGTCTTTGTATGCTCGAATGAAAGCGCTTCTGGTATGAGGGAATATTTTGCGGTGCGCGGCTTGTAGCGGTCCACCTTCACAAGGCCAGAGCCTTCCTTTCCTGCAGGAACAATATAGTCTATCACTACCGTGGCATAGCAGGTGCCAAGAATCGAATTGCAATAATCTATGCGCTGAGGCGTGACTCGCAGGTCCTTGACGTCTGCCGCGACTCTTGTCACGTGGTGGCGCATTTCAGTAAGGCCTGTGCGCGCCTTCCAAGTGGCAAGATCCGTGTAAGCCGAACGGGTCGCCTCGTAAAGCTCCTTGGAGACAGTGCCCTTCATCTCCATTTCAATCCGCTCCTCCACATTCACGCTGCCGTCAAGGTTCACGTTCGCAAAAACTGTAAGCGAGCGCAGCGAGAACTCCGAGTGGAGCATTGGCGAAAGAAGCAATAGCAGCAGCGCTGCGGATGCGAATTTCAACGACGGCGATGCCATGCAACGCTTTTCGCAGTAAATATCTTAAATGTGAGGAGCCAAGAAACGCTCATGCGCTCGATCACCTACCTTGGGCATAATGCCTTCCAGGTAAAGCTTGGCAACGTGGTCATGCTTTTCAACCCGGCAGTCTCAGACATGTTGGGAGGCAACAGGCGGCTTGTGAAATCCGCTCTCAACCCGCGTGCAGTGCGGGAATGCGACATGATTTTCCTTTCAAACGAGGAGCCTGACAACTGCGAGCCTGAGACCGTGAAGGAGATTTCCGAGCGGTGCTACTCGGACGTGGTTGCCCCAAGGCCGGCCCTTTCCAAGATAAACGTGACCGACAGGTTCAAGGTGGACGTGCGAGCTGGGGATAAGTTCTCGAAAAAAGGGATTGAAATCGAAGTGGTAAAAGCCGTCCACCCCCAGTCTGCATACCCAGTAGGCTTTCTTGTGAAAGGAGACGGGATTGCAGTTTACCATGCAGGCGACACCTACAGCTTCAGCGATATGGCAAGAGTGAGATGCGATGTCGCGCTTGTCCCAATAGGAGGGGGCGCGACCATGGACCCGTTTGCAGCAAACAGCGCAGTGAAGGAGATGCGGCCCAAGGTCGCAGTGCCCATGCGCTACGGGACCTATGACAGGATTGCGCAGGATCCTCAGGAGTTCGTGTCTGACTTGGGCGGGCTCACCAAAGGAGTGGCTCTCCGCCCAGGGCAGGAGCTGCGGCTCTGATTTAAATTTCCTTCTGTTTCGAATGGTTGTTGGTAATTTGGAGGCTGATTAGTATGATAACCGCGATAAAACTGGCAAAGGTCGAGGCGCGCCGCGACAAGGACGACGAGGTTGCGGGATTGAACATAAACATTTCTGTGGAATCTGTTTCTGCTAAGGGAGCAGAAGTGACCATTGGCTTTTCCTATTCTGCGACCTACCTTGACGGCGTGGGCGAGCTCAAAATGGGCGGAAGCATAACCAGCAAGGAGGATGCCAAGCTGGTCAAGGAAATAAACGACCGCTGGGAGAAGGAGAAGAAGCTGCCTGATGCTTACGCTGAGATGATTTTGAACGCGATAAATTACGCCTGCGGGACGAACGGGACGCTTGTTGTCCGAGCGATTAACCTGTCGCCGCCAATCGTGCCGCCCAGGATTCAGCTTGGAAGCCAGGAAGGCGGCAAGGGAGTCACATCTTCTGGCAGGATGAACTGAGTTTTGTTTTCGATTTTTTATTTCTCTTTTGATTTTGTCTCCTGCGTTTTTGTTTTCATCTTCTTGTTTTGTTTTTCCTTATTGCCCCTTTTCTTTTCCTACAGCGTTATCCCTCCTGATGACACAGACCGGAAAGTCTGCGCCAGGCTTCTTGCTGCAAAGAAAAGGCAGGGAAGGACGAGTATGACCGAAAGCGAGGATGGCGCAAGCGAATACGCCCAGATGTAGGCAGCGGCAAGGCAGAGGAAGAGAGCGGATTGCAGAAAGTAGCCTGCTGCAGAGTATTTTGCCCCCCTGCCCGAGCGGAGCATCATCTTCATCACCGATTTTGTGGCTGCCCTCAGGTTCACCAGGAAAAGCGCTGAGAGCACGAAAAAGGCCAGGAAGGAAAACACGAAAAAGCCGTCGAGGAACTCCCAGCCGGGCTCCTGGGCGAAGAAGAGAAGCGCATAGCAGGCGGCGGAAAGGACCGCAAGCAGCGCCGAGTTTTTCGAGGTGAGCACAAGGGCGTCGTGGCTTGAGAACTGCTCTGGCTTGTAGGAATAAGAGATGGTCGGGAGCTTTTCTACTACCTTGTAGTAATGCGTGCCCTCGGAAACCGCGCGGCGCATTCCGAATGCAGTTGAGCGGAGAAGGCGGAAATTCTTCACCACCATTTCAGGCGCAATCGAAAGCAGGAGGTTGTAGATTTCGTTTTCGCGGGAAAGCAGCCAGGCAGACAAAAATGATGATGCGATTATGGCGAAGGCGAAACTGCCAAGGAATTCGGGCTGCACCAGGCCTGACGACTGCCCATGCGAAAGCAGCAGAAGCGAAAGCTCAGACATGGGAAGGAAGGCTGCTGCGCAAAAGCACGCGCTCCTACCCTGCATGCCAGCAAAATACGATGATACGCCAGCAGATGCGAAGCGCACGAATATGCCTATTATGATGAAAATGGCGAGAAGCCACAGGGAAGAAAGCACGCTTCCCACATTCACGAAAAGGCCGATGGAAAAGAAGAAGAATGAGGCAAAAAGGGAGTTGAACGGCCGGATTTTCTCCTCTATTTTCCTGGATTGGGCAGCGCCTGCGATTGTGCTTCCTGCAAGGAAGGCGCCAACTGAGAAGGAAAGCCCGATTGCTTCGGATACGAAGCCCAAGATTAGCACCAGGCTCACTGTTGAAAGAATGAGAAGCTCGTCAGAATGCGAAACGAACGTCAGGAATATGTTCACGAATTTTGAGAGGATAAGGTAGGCGAAAATGAACGTCAGCACCACGCGCAAAAGAGAGAGGGCGAATGAATACTCATGCGCGCCTACCGGGTTGGAAAGAAGCCCCAGGAAAAATACGATGAGCAAATCCTCGATTATGAGTATGGAGATTATGAATGGGGCTTCCTGCCGCTTGATTTTGCCTGACGCTTCGAGGAGCTTGACAATTATGGGCGTGCTTGAGAAGGAAAGCGCCACGGCGACAAGCGCTGCTGCCTGGGGCGGAAGCCCTATGCCTGAAAGAGCAGCGTAAGCCGCAAGATAGACAAGGCCTATCTTCACCACTGCGGCAAGGAAGGTGAAAACCCCTATCTGCACCAGCTTCACTGCGGAAAACTCAAGGCCTATGCCGAACAGTATGAGCGCTGCGCCTATTAGCGCGAATACGCTCACGGTTGATGGGTCAAAGATGATGAGCCTGTTCATTTCTATTCCGAAAAAGTTCGCTCCTGCAAGCGGGGAAAACGGGCCCATGAATATGCCTGCGGCAAGGACGCCCAGGATGCTTGGAAGCCGCAGGCGGTCGAAAATGAGGGCAGAGAGCATGATGACTGTGACTGAGATGCCCACGGCTAGTGCTGGCTCCATGTGGAAAGAATGCGTCCTAAATTTAAAAACGAATTAGGATGTGCCAGCTGCGCTAACAGTCGATTGGAGTATTGTTGTTGATTATCTGAAGCACTGCAGGCGCAACAGTTGAGATCATTATGCCGATGAGCGCGCCTGTAAGGCAGGAGGTCGCCCACACGTTTGCGCGCGCGCGGGTTTCCGCCCCCATCATCTGGCCAGTTGCGTATATGACGGATGCAAGAAGAACCATGAGCATGGCTGCGACCGGAACCATGTTTTTCAGCCCTATGCAGAGGTCTTTAAGCGCCTGCTTGAGCTGCGAGGTGGGGTCTGCGAAAGCTATGTTGGAAAATAGCGAGAGTAGCGCCAGCACTGTAAAGAACTGCTTCCACTTCATGGTCGCACCAAGCTCTGATTATGCGAATAGAATTTTTAAATGAGACGGAGAGAAGATGCCGTTCTGGTGTGGAATCATGAAAATAAGGCTGGACTGGCGAAAATCCGCGCAGGAGAATGCTGCTGCCTACTACTCTCTTTCAAAGGAATATGCCAAAAAAGAGGAAGGGGCAAGGGGAGCGATAGCTGAAACGGAAAAGGAAATCGAGAAGGCGAGGAGCGAGGGAGCAATTGCGTCGGCAAAGGCTGCTGCGGACGCTGCGCCAAAAATGAAGCGCAAGCGCGAGTGGTTTGAAAAATACCGGTGGTTTTACACTTCAGAAGGCAAGCTAGTTGTTGCCGGCAGGGATGCCAAGCAGAACGACTTGCTTGTTTCGAAAGTCATGGCGGATGCGGACTTGTTCTTCCATGCCGACATACAGGGCGCCCCTGCGACAATACTTGTGGGGGGGAAAAAAGCAAGCGGGCAGGAAAAGAAAGAGGCAGCGCAGTTTGCAGCCTCGCACTCCTCTGCTTGGAAAATCGGCTCTGCCGCAGTTGATGTCTATGCCGTGGAAAAAGGGCAACTGTCAAAACACGCGCAGGGCGGCTACGTGGGAGCTGGAGGGTTTGCAATTTCAGGAGAGCGGGAATGGTTTCGGGCAACCCCGTTAGGATTGGCGATTGGGATGGAGGGCGCGGTGGCTGCGTGCCTTCCGATTTGCCATCCAAAAGCCAGCAGCCTCCCTGTGCTACTTTCACCCGGGAATTACGAAAAGGGGAAGGCTGCGAAACTGATTGCAGGCGCGCTGAAAGCAAATGCTGACGAAATACTGCTCGCCCTTCCTCCAGGCAGGTTCTCGATTAAGGAAAAAAAATAGGTGCTGGTTTTGCCATTCGAAAAAATCGCGCACGATACATTCATGCTCCGCACGGACACCCGCACGTGCGGCACCGTTTACTTGATTGAAGAGGGCGGCAAAAGGCTCCTTATCGATTCGGGAGATGGGAAGCTTTCTGACTTCGGCTTTGTTCCAGACATCTGCATACTCACGCACGGGCACTTTGATCACACAAAAGGCGTGAAGCCCGACTGGAAAGAAGTGCTGCTTCACCCTGCCGAATTCGAATTTGGAGGAGCTTACATCGCTATTCCAGAAAATGCCAAGCCCAACAGCATGAAGCCCCTGCAATTCGGCTCGCACGAACTCGAATTTTTCCACACGCCAGGGCACACCGACGGGAGCATCTGCATACTTGACAAAAAAACCGGCGTGCTTTTTTCTGGCGACACGAAATTCGCCAATGGCGTTTGGGGCAGGACGGACATTGGAGGGAGCGACGAGCAGATGCAGGAAAGCCTGAGACGAATTGAGAAAATCCCTTACAAATTGCTCTGCCCGGGCCACGGGAATACGGAGGAGAAAAAATGAAAACGGAAAAAGGACGCCAGACTCTCCTTCAAAATTATAGGCGCAGAAAAGGCGAAATAGAAAGCAGGCTCCTGCATTTCGAGTCAATCGGCAAAAAAGGCGGGCCTGCCCTTTTCGAAGAGCTGGCATTCTGCATACTCACCCCCCAGAGCAAGGCGTTTTCGTGCGATTCGGCGATAAAGGAACTCAAGCAGAAAGGGTTGCTGCACAAAGGAAACACGAGGCAGATTAGCGGCGTCCTTTCCAAAAAGACGCGCTTCCATAACAAGAAGGCAGAATACCTCGTTGCGGCAAGGGAGAAATTTTCAAAAGACGGCTTTGAATCTCTGAAGGAGGCGACATTCCACGGCACCGAAAAAGAAGCCAGAGAAGTCCTCCTCAAACTGGTGAAGGGGATAGGCTGGAAGGAGGCAAGCCACTACCTGCGGAATGTGGGCAGGGGCAAAACGATTGCAATACTTGACAGGCATATCCTGAAAAATTTGGAAAAGCACGGCGTGATAAGGATGCCGAAAACGCTGACAAAGAAGCGCTACCTGGAAATAGAGAAGAAGATGGGAAAGTTTTGCAGAGAAATTGGAATCCCCATGCCCCATCTTGACCTCTTGCTCTGGGCAGAGGAAACCGGCAGGGTTTTCAAGTAAGGGCAGTTGTTAGTAATCGTACTGCATCTTCACTTTTGCCACATCAGTGACTGAATCCGCCACTTGGTCAGCAGTTTTCTTCCTGCCCCTGCTGAAAATGGAGAACGCGGCGGAAATGATGCCAACTCCTCCGACTGCAAGCGGGCGAATATAATAGCCGAAAAACTCCTCTGCGCTAGTCGGCAGCTGCAGTTTGCTTGTTTCCTTGGTTATAAGCCCGACAATGTCCTTGCCTCGAGAAAGCGCAAATGCATCAAAGCCGCCGACCACAAGTGCGATACCTGCAACTATCCCTGTGCCTATTGCAAGCGCCTTGTGCTTGCGGTACTGGGCCTTGGCAAGGTCATAAAGGCGCTGCGCGAAGCCAGACTCTGACTCAAGACCTGCCTTCTCCTGCGGAAGTGCAATTTTGAGCTCTGCCTTGGCCTCATCCACCTTGGGGGATAATCTCTTTTCTTCGTTTTTTGGAGCAGATAGCCACGCACTTTTGGCAATTGTGTAAGCAGTCCATTTCTGTGCGAACGTGTTTGCCTGGCCGTTTGCAGCACCAGCCCTGATTGCGAGATTTGCGACGTATGCTGTCTTCATACCTATACTCATATCTATTCGCCTCCCTTGGCATTTTTGTGTGTAGAAGTGTTTTTAAAGCATTAACAGGTGTTGCCTTGTTTGACAACATGATTCCGGAGAGTAGGCAGCCTTAAATACCTCCCTGCCAAGAAATTAACAATCGTTAACAGCTTGAGCCAAGGTGATGACACATGCTGCCCTGCGCAGACGTGCATTGGAAGCTCCTGCCTGCCATTTGCCGAGAGCTTGCCATTGACATGGGAAAGCAAGGCATGGCGCAGAGCAAGATTGCCGCTACCCTTGGCACTACATCTGCTGCCATTTCACAGTATGTTTCTGGAAAGCGCGGCGGGACGAAGCTCGACTCGAAATCTTTGGCTGCCTGCAGGACGCTCGCAAAGAAGATTGCCTGCGGTAAAGTGAAAGGGCAAGAGCTTGATTTTGAGGTTGCGAAGATACTTGTGATTGCAAAAAAATCGAACATGGGAAACAAGGACCCGTGCGTGGTCTGCATGGCAACGCCGCGCCATTCCTAAGCCATATTTGCAGGTGAAATGCATGGATTTGCTCGAAGTGAAAGGGCTGAAAGCATACGCTGAGGACAAGGAGATAGTCAAGGGGCTGGATTTGCACGTCAAGCCAGGCGAAGTGCACGTCATAATGGGGCAGAACGGCTCGGGAAAAAGCACGCTTTTGAACGCATTGGCAGGGCACCCGAAATACAAGGTGGAAGGCGCGGTGAAATTCGAAGGGAAAGACCTGCTTGCCATGAAGCCGCATGAGCGGGCAAGGGCAGGACTGTTTCTCGCTTTCCAACACCCCAACGAGGTCTCAGGAGTAACACTTTCGAATTTCCTGCGGAGGGCGTATGTTGCGAGGTTCGGAAAGGAAGTGTCCGTTGCTGAATTTGAGAAGATTTTGCGCGAGAAGATGCAGCTATTGGGCATGGAAAAGTCATTTGCAGAGCGAGGGGTGAACGAGGGGTTCTCTGGCGGCGAAAAGAAGAGGAGCGAGATACTGCAATTGGCCGTGCTTGAGCCGAAATTGGCGATGCTAGATGAGCTTGACTCGGGCCTGGACGTGGATGCGCTTGCCAAGATTGCCGAAACAATTGGCATGATAAAGAAGGAAGGCACGTCGATAATTATTGTAACGCACTATGCGAGGATTCTCAAGAACCTGAAGGCCGACCACGTGCATGTGATGCGCGAGGGGAAGATAATCGTGTCAGGCGAAGGCGCGCTTGCCCACAAGCTCGAGGAGAGGGGCTACGGGTGGGTGAACACATCAGTTCCAGCCTGAAAAGCGAATGTGAAGACATTGCCTGAATGGGCTGCGCCTGAACGCAGGCACGCGGAGTGATTTCTATGGATGAGCAGGTCTTGAAGCTATACGGGCGCGATGCGGAATTGCGCGATGCTCCCACGCAGGAGGAGCTGCAAAAAACCGTTGCCTCGACAGCAGAACATGTTGGGCTGACGCTTGACATTGTGA
>JAWBPP010000002.1:0-40257 GCA_038824715.1 Candidatus Anstonellaceae archaeon | reverse complement strand
CATTGGATTTTCCGCCATCTGCCGGATGAACTTGGGCGGCACGGTGACTATGTGCGCGCCAGCCTGCATGGAACGGTTGACATCCAAAAGCGAGCGCATGGAGCCCACGATTATCTCAGACCTGCAGTTCCATTTGGCAAAAGTGTCAGCCGTGTCCTTGATGACAATGAACGGGTCGTAGCCGAGGTCTCCAATTCTCCCATAAAACAGGCTCACATATGTCGCTCCCGCCTTTGCAGCGAGCACTGCCTGGTTGTAGCTCATGGCGCAAGTCACGTTTGTCTTTATGCCTTTTGCCTTGAACGCGACAACAGCTTTCAATCCTGCAGGGATTATTGGAACCTTGATAACGATATTTTTTGCCCACGCAGCATATTTTGTGCCTTCCTTCACCATCTCCTCATAATCATTGGTGGTGACCTCCACGCTTACAGGGCCGGGCACGATTTTGCATATCTCCTTGACAGTGGGCTCAAGCTCGTTCCCGTCGCTTGCGATTATTTTCGGGTTGGTGGTGACCCCATCTATTACCCCCCACGAGGCAAATTCGCGTATCTCTTCTACCTTTGAAGTGTCAGCAAATATCTTCACACCATCACCTTTCGACGTAATATGGGGATATGTAGATATAACCTTTTTGACAGCACTAATCAGACGGTATCAATATGCGCGCTATTGTGTTTGGCGGGGCAGGCTTCATAGGGAGCGAGCTTGTCGCAAGGCTCATTTCCGATGGGAACGAAGTCACGGTTTTCGATAGCCTTTACACTGGCAAGATGGAAAACCTAGATGATTGCGAAGGCAAGGCGATTTTTACCTTTGTCAAGGGAGACATGCGGAATCTGGCCGAGGTCAAAAATGCAATGCAGGGCGAGGATTTCGATGTCGTCTACCACTTGGCTGCAAACGCGGACATACGTGGCGGGATGGAAAATACCAAGATGGATCTGGACTACAACACGATAACCACGATAAACTGCCTTGAGGCAATGAGGCATTCGGGCGCAAAGAAAGTCGCATTTACATCTTCGTCTGCAGTATACGGCGAGCCTTCAGTGTTCCCCACTCCTGAAACCTACGGGCCTCTCAGGCCGACTTCGCTTTACGGTGCGTCCAAGCTCGCAGCAGAGGGGTATATCTCTGCCTTCTGCGAGGATTTCGGCATGCAGTCATGGATATTCAGGTTCGTCAATGTGCTTGGGGCGAAAAACAACCATGGTGTGGTCGGCGATTTCATAAGAAAACTTTCGCGCGATTCAAAAAGGCTTGAAATACTCGGCAACGGAAAGCAACGGAAATCCTGCGTGCATGTCTCCGACTGCATTTCAGGAATCCTTGCCGGCATCTCGCACGGGAAGGAAACGACGAACTTCTACAACATAGGCAACGACGACTGGGTGACTGTGGACGAAATCGCAAACCAGGTATCCTCTGCGATGGGACTTTCTGGTGTAGAGTACTCTTACACTGGAGGGGAGCGCGGCTGGCTCGGGGACATGCCATTCGTCTTCCTTGACAACAAGAAATTGCGCGCCTGCGGATGGAAGCCATCTATGACTTCTGCCCAGGCTGTCTTTTCCGCTGCAAAAGAAATGCTCGCTGCGCAGGACATCTCTGACAAGCACAAGCAGCACTTCTGAGGCAAAACCATGTCTGACGGATTGATCGGTCTCATCCTTGCTGGCGGGCTGGGCACGCGCATGCGGCCATACACTCTCCACACGCCCAAATGCCTGATTGAAATCAAAGGCAGGCCTTTTCTCGACTATCAGCTTGAGCTTTTGGCAGGCTACGGGGTGGGGCGGATCGTTCTTTCAACAGGCTACCTTGGCCACAAGATCGAAGACTACCTTGCCTCAAGCGAGACGCACGGCATAAGAGTAGAGGTATGCCACGAAAAGGAGCTGCTTGGCACCGGTGGCTCGATAATAAATGCGCTCCCAATGCTTCCGGAAGAGTTCTTCCTGACGTATGGCGATTCCTATCTTCTGCAGCCTTTTGCACCGGTCAGCGCCTCCTTCAAAAAATCCGGGAAGCTTGCACTGATGTCTGTCCTTAGGCAGGAATCCGGAACTTCTGAAAACAACTGCGAAATCAAAAACGGCATGGTCGTCCGCTATCAGAAAGGGCAGCCAAAAGGCACTTTTTCATATATGGATTACGGGCTGCTTTTTTTCAAAAAAAAGGCGCTGGAAAAATACGGGCTCAAGAATTTCTCCACTGATACGATTTTTTCAGACCTGATAGCTGCCGGCCAGTTAGCCGCGTTCGAGACAAAAGCCGGGTATTATGAGGTTGGCTCACAAGAAGGATTAAGAAGGTTCACAAAACACATACAAACGGGAGGATCAAATTAACTGGAGATTTCATGATAGTTGCACGCGCACCTTTCAGGCTGCCTTTGGGCGGCGGCGGGACGGACTTGCCTTCCTACTACTCGAAGTTCGGCGGCTCGCTTGTTTCAGTGGCCATAAACAAGTACGTTTATGTGATAGTGAACAAGAATTTCGACAGCGGCATAAAGGCAAGCTACAGGAAAATAGAAAACGTCGCCAGCGTAGAAGAACTCGAGCACCCCCTAGTGCGCGAATGCCTCAGGCTTGCAGGCGTCCTAGGCGGAATAGAAATATTCTCCATGGCAGATGCGCCAGGAAACACAGGGCTCGGCTCATCTTCGGCATACACAGTTGCCCTCCTGAATGCCCTTTACTCTTACAGGCGCAAGCACGCCTCGCCCCAAGTGCTTGCTGACGAAGCGTGCAAAATAGAAATTGACATACTTAAGGAGCCTATAGGCAAGCAGGACCAGTACATGGCTGCATTCGGTGGCCTCACCAAGCTTGACATTGAAAAAGACGGCAAGGTCACTGTCTCCTCGCCCATGCTTTCCGAGGACTCGTTCGAGCGCCTCGAAAATAACCTTCTCATGTTCTATACTGGCTACCAGCGAAGCGCATCCGATGTCTTGTCGGACCAGAACGAGGCTACAAAAAAGGACGAGTCGGCAGTGGTGGAAAACCTCCATCGGATAAAGGAGATAGGCGCGAAAATCTGCACTGCGCTTGAGGATGGCAAGGTGGACGACATCGGGCCGCTTTTCCACCAGCACTGGATGGCGAAGAGGAAGCTTTCTGGCAAAGTATCCAACGCTGCAATAGACGAGCTTTATGAAACAGGCATGCGCAACGGGGCTACAGGCGGCAAGCTCATAGGCGCGGGCGGCGGCGGGTTCATAGTATTCTATTGCCCGTCCGACAAGAGCAAGCTTCGCGCTGCAATGAAAACCAAAAATGCGCCGGAATTCCAGTTCAGGTTCGATTTCGAAGGAAGCAAGATAGTGTTCAACCCATAAGAGGTAGTCCGGATGAAAAATGCAAAATACATCAATGACTTTTTTGCCGAGTCGCAAAAAATAATCGAGAAAATGCCGCGCGCAGATGTGGATGCGGCAATCGAGATGCTTTACTCTGCATGGAAAAATGGCAGCACTGTCTTTCTAATCGGCAACGGCGGTTCGGCATCCACAGCCACGCACATGGCTGCTGACCTTGCAAAGACGATGAACGTTGAGGGCAAGAAGCGCCTCAAGGCCTTTGCGCTTGTGGACAACATTCCAATGGTTTCTGCGCTCACGAACGACAACGGATGGGAGAACATCTACGTCGAGCAGCTCATGAATTACTTCTCCAAAGGCGACGTGGTAATCGCGTTTTCAGTGCACGGCGGCGCTGGCAAGGACAAGGCTGGCGCTTGGTCGCAAAATTTGCTCAAAGCTCTGCAGTATGCAAAGGACAACGGCGGCAAGGCAATAGGCTTTGCAGGCTTTGACGGAGGGGCAATGAAGCAGATGGCTGATGTTTGCGTGGTGGTCCCTGCGAACAGCACGCCTCAAGTGGAGGCGTTCCATGTGGTGCTGCACCACCTCATTGTCTTCTGTCTGAAGGAAAAAATCGCAGCATCTCCTTGAAATGGTGCATCCATTGAAGCAAAAACTCAGGCGTGCAGTCTTCCTTGACCGTGATGGCACGCTCAACAAAATGGTCTACTATCCAGACCATGGAATAGTGGACAGCCCGTTTGTCCCTTCGCAACTGGGGCTCCTTCCAGGGGTGCCAGAAGCACTCAAGATTCTTCGCAGAAAGGGCTTCATGCTAATGCTTGTTTCCAACCAACCTGGTGTTGCAAAAGGCAACATGGGCGAGAAGGATTTTGTTGCAGTATGTAATCGGTTTGATTCGCTTCTTGCAAAGCATGGCATCGAGCTTGATGCGAAATATTACTGCATGCACCATCCTGGCTCAAAGCTTGCGAAATACAGAAAGAACTGCCGGTGCAGAAAGCCAAAGGCAGGGCTGCTGCTTGCGGCTGCCAGGGAGCACGGCATTGACCTGAAGAGCTCATACATGGCAGGCGATGGCATTGTGGATGTGAAGGCAGGCCATGCAGCTGGCTGCAAGACAGTTTTCATCGGCGCGTTCAAGCCGGAGTTGTGGCAGTACTTGAAAGGCGGAAAAAAGCCGGAAATAATTGCGAAAAGCATTCTCGATGCTGCGAAAAAGATGAAGTAGGGGGATCACATGCCTTCCAAAAAGCCGCTTGTCTCAGTGCTCATGCCCTTCTACGATGACGGTTCGGCGCAGGTTCGCAGGCATTTTTCCGAGGCACTCTCAAGTGTTCTTTCCCAGACTTTCAAGAATTTTGAAGCGGTCGTGGTGGTCTCTGGAAAAACCGATTTTGCTAAAAAACTTGCGAAGCGCTCCAAAAAGACGCGGGTCTTCTTCTTCAACCAACCTCCATTCGAAGGCAAGGCCCGCCCGCTTTCCGAACGGCTGCATGGGATCGTCACGGCAAGGAACGTGTGCGTAAGCAAGGCAAGGGGGGAGCTTCTTGCATTTGCGGATTACGACGACATTTCGCTTCCTGGCAGACTGGAGACGCAGGTGAAGTTCCTGCAGTCGCACAGGGACATTGGAGCTGTGGGGTCATCCATGATTCTTATCGACAAGGGCGGCGCTGAAGTCGGCCTGCGGAGCGCCTTTGAAACTGATGAAGAGATAAGGAAGCACTTCTTGCAGTTCAACCCTGTCCCTCAGCCTACTGTCATGGTTAGGAAGAGGCTGGTGGAGCAAGCCGGCTGCTACAGGGAGGGCGAATTCTCAGAGGACTACGACCTTTGGGTGAGAATGGCCAAAATAACCAAATTTCACAACATATCATCTCCTTTGGTGAAATACAGAGTGCATCCTGGGGGTGGCGCATCGCGATACAGGTTGCAGCTTTACTTTTCATCCCTTTCAGTGAAATGGCGCGCCATGGGCTCCCTCCGGATGGTTCCCACGCCAGCAGATTTTGTGGTCAACATGCTGCAGTTTATATCGCTTTTCTTCCCTGACAGTCTGCGCAGGACATTCCTGGAAAAGCTTAGGTCTAAATTCGTGGTCAGGCGGGATGGCTGACATGGGTAAGGTTCTTCTGATAAGCGGTGCTTCTGGCGGGCTAGGCTCGCTTGTCGCTTCTTCAGAGTCAAAGAATTTTTCTGAGATAATATTGCTTGGGAAGAAAAAGGACGCCCTCGCAAAAGTAGCGTCCTCAATCGCTGGCAATCCTGGCGTAGGATTACACCTGGCAGTTGCCGATATCTCCGATTTTAATAGCCTCTCAGATTCCCTCTCTCCTTTCCAAACCATCGATGGCCTGGTGAATGCAGCGGCTATCTTGGGTCCAGTGGCAAGGTTTGGGGATGGAAAGTGGGAAGACTGGGTTTCGGCAGTCAATATCGATCTGATAGGCAACGCAGCAGTCTGCAGGGCGGTCCTTCCAGCGCTGCTCAAGTCGCGCAGGGGGAAAATAGTGAATTTTGCAGGAGGAGGTGCGGCGGGAGTGCGAGTGCAGCACACAGCTTATGCTTCCTCAAAGGCAGCAATGGTGCGTTTCACAGAAATTCTGGCTGCAGAATATCCTAAAATCGATGCCAATATAATTGCTCCAGGGGCGCACAAAACCGGCATATGGGAAACCGAAACCCACGACAAGCCACCTGAAAAATGGGCGGACAAGGGCAGGTTTTGCGCACTGGTTTCCTATCTTCTGTCGGAAAAATCAGATGGCATATCTGGGAAGTTCATACACATTAATGACAGATGGGAAAATTTCACTAGGGAGATTACAAATTCCGACAGGTATACGCTTAGGCGCATGGAAGCGTAGGTAGAAAAAGTGGTCTTATGGAATGGGGAATAATCGGGGCTGGGCTGATAGGTGGAAAAAGAGCAGAAGCACTGTCAAGCCTTGGTGAAAAGGTTGCCGCTGTTGCGGATTTAAACAAGGATCGGGCAGGGGCGCTCGCTTCAAAGTACGGGACGGAGTCCTATTCAGATTGGAAAGAAGTAACGTGCGACAAAAAAATCAATGCAGTAGTTGTTGCAACTACGCATGATTTCCTTTCTGAAATATCCATCGATGCTCTTGAGCATGGCAAGCACGTTCTGGTTGAAAAGCCTGCTGGCAGGAACCAGGAAGAAGTTAGGGCAATACTTTCTGCACAGAAAAAAAGCGGCAAGATGGTGTGTGTAGGTTTCAACCATCGCTTCCACCCGGCAATTCTGGAGGCAAAAAAAATCTGTGAGTCGAAAACATATGGCAAACTGCTGTATGCCAGAGCAAGGTACGGCCATGGCGGAAGGCTTGGATATGAAAAAGAGTGGCGCTTCAACCCGAAAATCTCAGGCGGCGGCCAGCTCATCGATCAGGGAAGCCATCTCCTCGATCTGTCTAGATTTTTTTCAGGGGAAGAGCTTTCGCTCAAGTTCGCCGCGTGCAGGAACTATTATTGGAAGGCTGCCGCAGAAGACACTGCATCGCTTTTTCTGGAGTCAAGAAACGGTGTGTCCTTCCTTCTTTCCACCAGCTGTGTCCAGTGGAAAAACCTGTTTTCATTCGAGCTTTTCTTTGAGCGCGCGCAAGTGAACATAGATGGCTTGGGTCGAAGTTACGGCACAGAAACGCTCACAATATACAAAATGAAGCCGGAAATGGGGCCTCCCGAAGTTGAAGTGATAAAATTCGACGGCGAAGACTGGAGCTGGAAAAACGAGATTCTGGACTTTATTGGCAGCATAAACGGCAAAAAATCTGTAGGCGCAAAACTAGAAGATGCGTTATCTTCGTTATCCATAATCGATGAAGCATACTGCAAAAAGAAAAGTTCCTCTGTGTAGCTGCTAATAATTTTTCGCTGCTGAAACCGGGTCTATGCGACCTTCTTTATTTCCGGTGAAATTCTGCAACCTGTAAATTTTCACCTCCCCGTTTTTGCTCTTGTAAACCAAGTCAAATCCTGGCAGGTTTTCAAGGTAGAAACCCCTGTACAGATTGGACGTGTAGAATTTTGTCTTGGCATCTTCCATCCCTCCAACAAAAGTCCCGTTTTTCCCTGGCCAGACCGGAAGTTCGTTGTACACAAGTTCGTAGATTCCGACCTGCCCGCTGTCTTCCACTTGCCTAAGGAAACCTTTGGAAAGCACCAAGTCACCGTCTTCGTCTTTCCTGTCAATATAATATGTCGCCGACACCTTTTCTCCGTTAACAAGCGTGGTCTCGCCAACGCAATACACTGGTTTCGTCTGGTCTATGCCATTTTTCTTAACAGAATAAGCGATTACGCCTATGCGTTGCTGTGACTCGGATATGGCGCACTCTGTTCCTGGAAATCGGATCTTAGGTATTGCCACTCTTTCTGGGCTGTGCTCAAATTCACAGTCTGATGTGCCTGGCGGTTGAGCAACAGATGTTCCATTGTCATGTGCACATGCCAGATAATTCAACGCTCCGTACTTGCCACCAAAGCTGCTGCCACCGATAAGCTCTACGTCGAAAAGCACGTAGCGGCTGTCAAAGTAGTTCATTGAATCTATGAGTTGTTGCGTAGTGCCATCTATGTAGTCGTGCGCCACGCGCCCTATCATTCCGGTAGACGCGTGCTCGTTGCGCAGCACGGTTTTGCGGTCGCCAAAGTAATTTATCCAGTGGCCATAATCCCACCAAGAAGTTACGCGGTCTTCAGGTTGCAAATTTTTGTTTATCCATTCCATGCTGTCTATCCAGTAATCTGCCAGGCGGTTGCACCTGAAAGACGCCCCTGCCTTAGCTTCAGATGAGATTTGCTGCTCTTCTACGCTTTGGCCCGGCACAAGTTCTTTCATGGAAAGCTGCGAAACAAGGCAAACCTTTGAATCAAACTGGCTATTGATGCTGTCTGCAAAGCTCGCATTGTAGCCTGCAGCGCAAATTTCCGCATCGTAATAACCAAGCGCGCGCAGTGATTCGCAGGTGCTTGCAAGTTTTGGCATCAGTGCGGCAGGATTGTCCTGATAGCGAGGCTCGAATGATTTTTTGAGTATCATCACTGGGTAGGAGGAGGGGGTAGTCACTTGTGCATAGGCAAGCAGCATTATTGCCACAATGAAAGCAGCCCTTATGCGCCGCTCAATGTGCTCGTGCAGTTTCGCCTTGCGCGCAAGCCAAAGCAGCGCTTTCTCAAGCTCGGCTACCGCGGCTACTGCTGCAAGCAAGAGTGCTAGGCCAACGAAAATGGTGAATTTTATCTTGTTAAGGCCTATGTAAAGTATCGGCAGGGCGAGCAGGAGCACCAGCATTCCAGTATTCGGTTCTTCTCTCCCTTCTCCTTTTCTTGCAAAATGCCTTGCCACAATCCCGATGCTTGCAACCTCGACAAAAAAGAAAAGTAATGAGTCGGCTTTCGGCACAGTATTGATGTTGGTCCAGAGTGCCATGTTGGATGTCGCGCTTACAAGGCCTATGGCTGCATTGCCAATGTATGAGAAAACTGCGGCGACTGCGCCAAGTACGGCATCCAAAAGATTCCAGGCGCTTTCCTTCAGGTCCTTCGGCGCAGCTATCTCGTGAGCCGCGGGTACGAATGCCAAAAAGCCGCCTTCTCCTTCAAAAATTGCCCCCGCCACGTTCTGCTCCGCGATGGTGCGCTGGAGTGGGAAGTTGAAATCTGCTGCTCCTATGTAATTTTTTACATAGGTTTTTGCGTAGTTCCCGATGGGATTGGGCACTAGAAGGACTGCCAGGCATATTGCGGCACATGCTGCAATGGCAACTTTGCGCTGCTGGTTGGTTACATTTGCAAATCTCTCCACGTTCGCAAGGCCGTAAGCGAGTGCAATTGCAGCCAGAACTGGGAGCCGATCTGCAGCAAATATATCAAGTGCCCCATCGAGCCAGCGAGCATAAATCCCTTCGATGAACGTTCCAGCTGCCAGCCCTGCAACAAGCAGCAGGCTGGTATTTAGGAAAATCCCATTTTTCTTCTCCCTCACAAAGTAATCTGCGGCCTGCAGCACTATGAAAGCAGCTGCAGGGATAGCAAGAACGGATTCGTAGTTCGTTCCAAGCACTGCAGCCATGAACGCCAAGCCGGCAACTGCCCCTATAGCAAGATCCTTTTTCCTAAGAGCCAGCGAGTATATTCCAAAAACAAGGAATATCGATGCCATGCCAAACGGCGCAGCCTCGTTCACTCCGGCAGACATCTTGAATATGGTGACTGGCAAGAATGCCGCTAGAAACGCCGCCAATACTCCATAACGTTTTCCGTACATGGCTGAAAAGAGCAAATACGCTCCTAATGCCAACAGCGCTGCAGAAATAGGGGGCAGCCAGGAAGAAGTCACAAACATTAAGTAGTTGTTGTATTCGCCCCCTTTTGTATATAGTGAATACCACTGCGCTTCAGTATACATCTTAAGGGATGGAAATCCACGGTGATCGGCAGTCGTCACCTCAGGCCACCATGCAGTGTCCTCTCTCACCGGATTGGTCCCTAGCCGTATCAACTGCCCGCTCCCATATACATAGAAATACGGGTCAAGCTCAGAGTAAATCGGGCTGTACGACTGTATGCGTATCCAGAATGAAAGCAGGACGGCAAGAAGCAGGAAAAAAGTTGCCGCATGCTTTTTTGCAAACTCCAAACTCAGCATGCTGTCAAAGTCCGGCTTTGGCATGGAAAAGGAAAACGCACCCTCGCGGATTCCATAAACTATTCCTGCTCCAGTGACAAGCAGCAGGTTTGCAATAACAAGAGCAAAAGAGAACTTCAGCCCGACTATATTTTCCACAATCAATAGGGAAGGCGGCACGATCAGCCCGATGAAAAAACACAACAAAAGCTTCTCAAGAACAGAAAGTTCGCTCTTCTTCAAGAATGGCCATCCGAGTGCAATTCCAGGTATCATTGCGGAAAGGAAAACCAAAAGCGAGTGATATAGCGGGTCAAAAGTGAACGCAACCATCCTCTTACCTCCCGCCATTTCGTATTGCGCCAAATATATAAAGCTGCCATAGGAAATCCAGGCTGCATGGCCGATGTCCATATCGTGGGGGGCGGGCCTGCTGGCTGCTTTGCCGGCATAGCTGCTTGCATGCAGGGCAATTCCGTCCTCCTGTCAGAAGAGCACAAGGCAATCGGGCAGCCTGAGGCATGCTCTGGCCTTGTCTCGAAAAGCGGACTGGATGCTCTTCGTCAGTACATCAATTACAAGGAAATAACGCTCAACACGATTTCTTCAGCGAAAATAATCTGCGGCGGCGAGCGCTTCACAATAGCCCCAAAGGACGAAATTGCAATCCTCGTCTCGCGCTGCGGCCTTGACTCTCTTGCAGCCGCAAGGCTTGAACAGGAAGGCGGGAAAATAGAGCTTGGCAAAAAGATCACTGGCGGGTTTGCCTCGAAGAACATAATAGGCGCGGACGGGCCAGCATCATTCATCGCCGGTCGCTTCGGTTTCCCAAAAATAGGCTCTTATGTTGCCTGCATGCAGGGGGATTTCAAGTACAAATGCGAGGACGCCCACCAGACGGAAGTTTATCTCTCCTCGAAAAATTTCCCTGGCTTTTTCGGCTGGGTGATACCCATAAATGAGGAAGAAGCGAAAATCGGGCTTGGCGTTTCTCTTCCAAACCACCCGCTAAAATATTACAAGAGGTTCCTCTCCTCGCTTGGCATCTCCTCCCACCCCACTCACGAATTTGCAGCAGTGATTCCAACTTCGGTGCGGAAAAAAACCGCCATGCACAAGGGCGGCTACAACGTCCTTCTCGCAGGAGACGCTGCAGGCCAGGTCAAGGCAACAACTGGCGGCGGCATATTCTTCGGCGCTTCCTGCGGCCTTCTTGCAGGAAAGAATTTCGACAACCCGTCTGCATACGAGCGCGAATGGAAAAATAAATTCGGACTTGACCTGACAATGCACCGCTACTTCCGCACATTATTAAATTTTGGCGGGGGCGAGCCGCACTCTCTCCTTCTTTCAGCAGCAAAGGCGCTCTTTTTCGAGGACCTGATCTCTGAAAAGGGTAAAATGGACAGGTGGAGCCAAATGCTTGCGCCAGAGCTTCCAATCTCCTATGCGGAAATTGTCGCCAAGCGGCTTGCGGGTGCGTTGGCGTGAAGGGCAAGCAGGGCGCAGCGTTCCGTGCGGACTTCCATATGCACACGCACTATTCGATTGACTCGCTCTCCAAGCCAAAGGATGTCCTTGATGCTGCTGTCAAGCGCGGCCTTTCTGCAATAGCGATAACAGACCACGACGAGATCTCAGGCGCATTCGAAGCAAGGACGATTGCTGCAGAAGAACAGTTGCCGCTTCAGGTGGTTGTGGGCGAGGAAGTCTCAACCGACGAAGGGGATTTGCTTACTTATTTCCTGAAGCGCAGAATCAAACCAGGCCCACTCGCCGAAGCTCTCGCTGAAGTGAAAAAACAAGGTGCCATCTGTTCCGCTGCCCACCCGTACGACTTCATCCGCCACGGGATAAAAATTGAGCAGCTTGCGCCTTCCCTGCTTGCGAAAATAGATGCAATAGAGGCATTCAACGCCCGCATCACTGTCCCTTCGCACAATGCCCGCGCTCTCGCATTCGCGGTCTCGCACGGAAAGCCGGTTCTTGCAGGAAGCGACGCGCACCATCCCTCCGAAGTGGGTGCAGCATTCGTCGAATTTTCTGGCATCAAAAAACTCGATGCAAACAACATCCTCTCGGCGCAGCGCACGCTTTCAGGAAATCTCTCGCCCAAATACGTGCACGCATTCTCAAGATACGCCGTGCTAAGGAAAAAGCTTTTCCGCCTGGCAAAAAGATGATAGGATGGGTTGGTTTTCGGATGCCAAGCTTCTCGTGCAGGTGAGTAGGCCAGCAGGATGGGCAATAGGCCCGTTAGTTTTCTTTTTTTCCCTCCAGTATGTCAAAGCAGCAATCACCCCTCTTGCAATTGTGCAAGCGATTCTCCTTTCCTTCCCCTACAACCTGTTCCTTTTGGGGTTCAACGACATCTATGATTATGAATCCGACCGCATAAACAAGCGGAAAAATTCAGCCTTTGGCCCTGTGCTTCTGCCAGCCAACAGGAGGATTGTCAGAAAAGCGGCATTGGCCTGCGCAGCACTGCTCGCGATGTCTTCCCTTGCGACTGCCAGCGCATTCAACATATCAGCAATGTTCCTCCTCCTAATTTTCTCCTATTTCTATTCGGTGCCGCCAGTGCGCCTCAAGGAGCGCCCGCCATTTGATTCGATATCAAACGGGCTTGCGGTTTTCCTAGTTGGGTGCCTTGGGGTAAGCTTTGGCGGCTCGTTTTCCGACATACCTCTCAAGGCATACTTTGCCTCGCTTTGCGTGGTTGGCGTGCACGCATTTTCCACAATCATGGATTTTTCTCCGGACAAAAAAACCGGGCAGAAAACGTTTTCTACAGTTTTCGGCAAGCGCGCAGCAGCCGCATTCGCCTTTTTGACAGTTGCCTCCACTGCTGCATTCGCAGGAATACGAAGCCCGGCAATCAACGCCTATCTTGTTTTCTGCAGTGCGCTTTTCCTTATTGCAGTGGCCCGCCCGGATGAACAACTCGCCTCAAGGATATTCAAGGCAATCTTCGCAGGATTCCTGCTCGCCGCAATAGCCTCAGTCCTATTCGGGACCTCGTAGGCTGGCTTTTTGCGTGGCCACTCTCTGTGCGAAGCTTGCTGCTGCAGGTGCTTTCGCAAAATCCCCTAGGCGCAGTAATTTATATTTTCCAGCAGAAGCCCGTGCGGGAGGGAAATGAAGCCGAAGCACATAGCAATCATACCCGACGGAAACAGGCGCTGGGCAAAAAGGCACGGCATGGACGCTGCCTCTGCCTACGAGATAGGGATTGACCACATAGGCGACGTGCTGAAATGGTGCAGGAAGCACGGCATAACCACGCTTACCATGTGGGGCTTTTCAACCGAGAATTTCATGCGCGACAAGCGCGAAGTGAGCAGCCTATTCTCCCTTTTCAACCGCAAGCTTTCCGAAGAGCTCAAGAAAGACTACGCAAAGCACGGAGTGCGCGTGCGCTTTTTGGGCAGGATTTCATCTTTCCCGAAGGACGTGCAGGAAAAAATGCGCAAAGCCGAGCGCGAAACTGCCAAGAACGGCAAATACCTCCTCAACCTGATGCTTGCATACGGCGGCAGGAACGAGATAATCGACGCAGTAAACGCTGCGCTGCGCTCTGGAGCGAAAAAAATGGACGAAAAGAAATTCTCCTCTCTCCTATACCTTGCAGACTCTCCCGACCTCGTCATCAGGACTTCTGGGGAAGTGCGCACAAGCGGCTTTCTCCCATGGCAGTCTGCATATTCCGAATTTTATTTCTCAAAAAAGCTCTGGCCAGATTTCGACGAAAAAGAGTTCAGACGCGCGCTTGCGGATTATTCAAAGAGGAAAAGGAGATATGGGAGATAAGATTGCGTGGTGGGCATGAAGCTTTCCAACATCTCGAAGAAGAAATCCCTCCGTGCTGATGTTGAAATAGCCGACAGCGAGCTTTCCCGCATGCGCGGCCTGATGTTCCGCAAAAAAGTAATCCCAATGCTTTTCATCTTCGATTCAGAAGGCATCTTCCCGATACATTCCTACTTCGTGAAAGGCAAGTTCGATGCAGTCTATCTGTCCGTCGATAAGGCCGTTACTGAAATATTCCGGGGCATCCCTCCCGGCACGCCACTGGTCACACCTAAGAAAAAAGCAAAATACTTGCTGGAATTGCCATCTGAAATGACTCGCAAGCTTGCCATTGAAGAAGAGGACAAAATGAATTGGAATAGTGCGAAGTAGCCTATGAAGGCGCTTACACATGCAGTCGCTTGGCTGGAAAACCGGCAATTGGAAAGCCGACTACAAGCTGAGCGTGCCCCATCTTTCCTCAGAAGAATCGCAGCTTGTTTCCGATGTCTCTGAAGCATTCAGGGACGCGGCGCAGAGAAAAGACGTGCAAAGTGAAGAGGAAGCGCGTAAACTAATCGAGAGGCTGCTGTCCTCGTGCTGCGACCAACAGGGAATAGAACTTGATGCCGACCAGTCCTCATACTTATTGCAAGCCGCCTATATGCAAACATTCGGGCTCGGATTTTTCCAGCAGCTTCTCTCTGACAATTCCCTTGAGGAAATAGCAGTGATCGGGCTTGGGCTTCCTGTCTATATTTTCGTGCGGGGCAAAGGCTGGCTCAAGACGAATGTCTGCATAGACAGCCAGGATTATTTTGTCTCCCTTGTCAACCGGATGGGCAGGAACCTCGGAAGGCGCCTAACTGCACAGCAGCCTCGTATCAACGCTGTGCTTGAGGATGGCTCGCGGCTGCACGCCTCCATGCCTCCTGTCTCCGGATGCGAGCTTACCATCAGGAAATTCGGCGCAGAGCCATTCTCCCCATTCCGGCTTTTCTCCTCGAAAACATTCGAGGCAAAATCGCTTGCGCTCCTCTCGCTTGCCATGCAATCCGACCTCTCGGTAATATTCACAGGCAACACCGCAAGCGGGAAAACCTCCACTCTCAACGCAATGCTATCGTTCGTTCCTGCCTCGGAGCGAATCCTTCTCATAGAGGAAACGCCCGAAATATCAATTCCCCATCCGCACCAAATCCGTCTGCTCCCATTCGAAGAATCGAAAATCGGCATGGTGGAGCTGGTGCGCGACTCGCTGCGCATGAGGCCTGACCGCGTGGTGATAGGCGAGGTCCGCACTGCAGAGGAAGCGCAGGCTTTTGCAGAGTCAGCGCTTTCAGGGCAGGCAAAGGGATGCTATGCAACTTTCCACGCGCAGTCTGCCCGCGATGCACTTCTTCGCATGCGCATGATGGGCTGCCTTGAATCTGATTTGGAAGGAATCGACCTGGTTGTGGTGCAGCGGAGGGTCTCAACATACGATTCGCGCAGGCGCAAGATAGGGGAGGAAAGAAAACTTACGGAAATTGCCGTATCCTCCCGAAGCGATGCGCTGCATCCAAGGACAATCTTCAATGGAACTTCGTTCTCCAGTCCCGCGCTCTCTTCGCTGTTCGGAAAAATCTCAGCAGGCTCAGGCCTCTCCCCATCGCAAATTTCCCGCGAGCTTTCCCTCCGCGAAAAATTCCTGCGGGGAAAGAAAGCCGGAATGCCATTTACGCGAGCTTTTGATGAAATACAGAAGTTCTGCTTCGGCAAGGGGGTGTTGTGATGGCAACAGGAGGCAGTCTCATTGCTGCTACCTGCTCCCTCTCATTTGGCGCCAAGTTTTTTTCACCAAAGCAATATGAGAAAACAGGGCTCGCCCTCTTGCAAGCAGGCATTCCAGAGGCAAACGCCTCCAAATACCTGTCAGGCTCGCTCATTCTTTCAGTTGCAGGCTCGCTTCTTCTGTTCGCAGTTCTCTCCCTAGCAGGAGCACTGGCAGCAACAGACGCATTCGTACTGTCTCTCTTCGCACTTGGCGTCCTTCTCCTTTTCTTTCTCAATTTTCCCAGATTTCTTGCCTATCGCCGTGCGCTTGAAATCGAATCCGAGCTCCCAATTCTCTTGCGCGAGTTCGCAGTCTATCTGCAGATTGGCGTGCCGTTCGAAAAATGCATGGAAAAAATCGCTGGAAGGAACTATTCCCTCTCGCAGGATTTTGCGATTGCCTTCAAGCAGGCAAAATCAGGCGCAAGCGTTCAATCCGGCCTGCTTGCAATTTCCAAAAGCAGCCGCTCGCTTGCGCTCAAGCGCTGCATTTTCCTTCTTGCCTCGATCTACGAGACTGGGGCAGGCGTGGATTCGCTCAAGCGTGCGGCTGAGGAGCTTTCAGCATCGCAGCTTTCCTCAGTGCGCACGCAAGGAGGAAGATTTTCCGTGCTTGCGATAATTTTCATCGCGGTTTCAGCTCTCATCCCGTCATTTTTCAGCATATATGCTGCGGTATCGCCATTCGTTTCAGGCGAGCAGATGAAAGGCTGGCAAATATGGCTTGCATTCGCATTTGTCTTCCCGCTTCTCAACCTCGCAGTCCTGCTTGCAATTTACCTTCTTCTCCCTTCTTCCAAAAACCAACAGCCGCCTGAGCGGCAATTGCTCTCCAATTACTTTTCAAGGGCCAAGCTCCCGTTTTCTTATCGAATTTTCGTCTTATTTGCAGCAGGGGCTTCGCTCTTTGCATTCGCGCTTTTCTTCCTTTCCAGCCAAATCGCATTTGCTCTTCTTTCGTTATGCATCGGCCCAATACTCTATTTCGGCGCGCTTTATGCTGCGCAAAGGGAAATTTCGGCAGCAGAAAGCTTCCTTCCAGACGCCCTTTACAGCGCAGCCGCAGTGCACAAAATCCTCTCTCCAGAAAAAATGCTCTCTTCGCTTGCGGCTGGCGGTTTCGGGCGGCTGTCTTCCGCCTTCGCAGTCGCATTGCGCAGGCAAAAAGCAGGGGACTCATTCGAGCGCTCCATGAGGGCTGCCATTGCAGAATTTCCCTCTCAGCTTGCTGAGCGGGCGTTTTCCCTTCTAATCGTGGCCTACCAGTCGGGAGCGGACATGCATACTGCTCTGCGCGAGACGGCACAGGACATTGCCTCGTTCTTCGCGCTGCTCCGCGAGCGCTCGGCATCGCTTGCCCTGCAGCGCTACACGATATTCGCATCCTCCGCAATCCTCGTGCCTATGATTCTGGGCACGCTGGTTTCGTCTGTTCCAGCGATGGCGTTTCAAGAGGGTGGCAGTCCGAGCCAGCAGTCCGATGCGCCCATTACAATTCTTCTCCCAGCAGCGCAATTCTACCTCCTCATCTGCGCAGCCCTGTCTTCCTCTGCTCTCGGCTTTCTCGAGTCCGACCCGAAAAAATCGGTGCTTTACTTTGCGGCAATCGCGCCCCTTTCGCAAATGCTCTTCGCAGCAGCTTCAGCCGGGCTGTTCCCTATTGCATAACTCGCTCCCTCTGCCCATCCATTTATAAACACGTCCCCTCCCATGTATTTTCAGAGGATGCATGCTCTACTTGAGGCTTCTGGCTGAAAGGTCTGGATTCTCCTTGTAAGCACGCGTATCTCTGTGAATGCAATAAATAACGAAAGAAAGGAGCTGATGCAATGGGATTCGGTGGAAGAGGGAACTACGGCGACATGCCAAAGCCGGTCAAGGTCGGCGACGAGCTGGACGTGACAATCGAGGCAGTCGCAGCGAAAGGCGACGGAATCGCCAAGAAGGACGGGTTCGTCATATTCGTTCCCGGAACCGCACAAGGCGAGGCGTGCAAAATCCGCATAACAGCGGTCAAGGCATCCTGCGCAGTTGCGGAGAAGGTCTAAATTTCCAAATTTTTTCTTTTTCTTCTTTATTTTTCATCCCTCAGCGAAAGCCCTAAAATACCCTTCCGCCTAATCTTCCCGATGGAAAAATACCAGTCCGACTTCATCGAATTGGCGGTTTTCGCAGGCGCGCTCAAATTCGGCGAATTCACCCTCAAATCGGGCAGGAAGTCGCCATACTTCTTCAATTCGGGCGTTTTCTACACAGGGGTGACCACCAGGGCATTGGCGAGCATATTCGCAGATTTCATCAGCCACAAGCTCAGGCCAGACAGATACGACGCCATATTCGGCCCAGCCTACAAGGGCATCCCGCTTGCCGTGTCGGTTTCCATGGCGCTTGCGCAAAAGGGCTTTGATTTGCCCTGGTGCTTCAACAGGAAGGAGGCAAAGGGGCACGGCGAGGCGGGCGTGTTTGTGGGCGCGCCAATAACGGACGGGATGAGCCTCATCTTTCTCGACGACGTATTCACAACCGGGGGCGCAAAAGAGGAGGCAATCGAGCAGCTTTCCTCGGTTGCAAAAGTGAAAATTGCAGGCGTGTTCATCCTTCTTGACAGGCAGGAAAAGGATGCCGAAGGGAAAAACGCGATTGGCGCATTCGAAAAAAAGCACGGCACCAAAGTGCATGCAGTTGTGACTGCGTCGGAAATATTCGAGTACCTTTCCACCCACCAGATTGGGGGGAAAACAATAATCACGAAGGAAATTCTTGCGGCTTACAAAGATTACAAGCAGCAATACGGTGTTTAGATGGGGTATTTGGAGCTCTTGTCCGATTCAGCAAAGGAAAGGCAAAGCATCGTGTGCTTCGGCCTTGACCCAGACTTGCAGCAAATGCCGCACTCCGCGCTTGGAAGAGAGGAGCGCATAGTGCAGTTCTTCTCCGAAATAATCGATGCTTCGCTGCAGCAGCCGAAATCCATCGGCGCACTCAAGCCAAACTATGCATACTTCGCGCAATACGGCTTCGACGGCTTGCGGGCGCTCAAATCGCTCATAGACAAGTACAAAGGCAAGCTGCCCATCATCCTTGACGCAAAGCGGGGCGACATTGGAAAATCATCAGAGGCATACGCAAAGGAGGCGTTCGACTTCTGGAACGCTGACGCACTCACAGTTTCCCCCTACATGGGCTTTGACAGCGTCTCTCCTTTCCTTGAGCGCTGCAAGGCAGGGAGAGGGGCATACATACTCTGCAGGACATCAAACTCAGGCGCGGCGGATTTCCAGACCCAGCTGACCGAGAATCGGAAGCCGCTTTACATGGAAGTGGCGCACAAGATGGCAAAGTGGCACGTGCCTGGCATGGGCGCGGTTTTGGGGGCAACCGCGCTTGAGGAGCTGGAAGCGGTGTTGTGGCTCTTCTACGACTCGAAAAAGCAGCTTCCCCTCCTAATCCCTGGCGTGGGCTCGCAGGGCGGCTCGGCATCAGAAACAGCGAAAACCCTGCGCAGCATCTGGCAGGAAACCTTTCCGCTGCACAGGATAAATTCATCGAGCGGCATAGCGTATGCCTATAAAAAAGCCGGAACCGAAGACTTCGCAGGAGCCGCACTGGAGGAGATTAAAAAGCTGAACGCAGAAATAGGGAAAATCTGAATGCCAACTTGCGCAAACGGGAAATGCTCCTGAGTGATAAAAATGAAGCTGCGCACACTGATGCTCTTCGCCACAATCGTCACCATGCTTCTGGTGGGAGCGGTCTTCTTCTATGGCAGGGGCGCACAGATAGACTTCCTGGTGCGCCAGGCGCTTGCAGACCAGACTGAAAGAGAGGTGCTGCAGGCAGACCAGCTGGCCCAGTTTTACCTTTCCACGGCAATGTCCAACTTGCAGCAGCTTTCAATCTCGCGCTCAGTTGCAAGGGCGGTTGCGAACAGCTCCGACGCATATCGTGTCGGGCAAGTCTCCTCAGACCTTGACTCCATGCTGCGCTTCCAGCCTTCATTCGAGGGCGTTGGCCTTTACAATTCTGGCTGCATATTGGTTGCATCCAGCTCAAACGCCCGTGCGCTGGTGGGCAGGAACCTCTCGTTCCGCGACTACTGTGCAGGCTCCAGGAAAAGCGACATTTATGTTTCAGGCGGCTTCATCAGCCTGCTTTATGCCGTCCCCACGTTCGGTGTCACTGCGCAGGTGAAGGACACTGAAGGCAAATACGCGGGCTTTGCCTTTGCAGCGATGAACACCAAGTTCCTCTACGAATACTTCCGCAAAATCCACAGCAATTCCAGCGCAGGATACACGCTGCTTTTCGACAAAGACGGAAAAACGCTCATCGACACCCGCATCCCGCTTGAGGAGACAGCGCTCGATTCGAACAACCGCACCTATTCGGCAATAGCCGGCAACAGGGAAGCCTCAGGCATCCTTGACCTCGAAGGCGACCTTGTCGGCTTTCGGCGCAGCCAATACTTCACCGTGGCAGTGGTCCATCAGGCAGCCGAGGCTGAACAGCTGAAGGACGAGAGGGTAAGGACGCTGCTGGAACTCTCCATTCTGGTCTCCCTGGTGATGCTGGCAATCGGCATCCTGCAGACCTACGCGGTGTCAAGGCACCTCCGCCCGCTGTTCGCGGATTTGTCCGAAACGAAAAAGGCCGAGAAAGAGCTGATGGAGCATAAAGATTTCTTCCAGAATGTCATAACCCAGTCGCCGGTCGCCACCTATGTTGTGGACACCAAAGGCAAAATCGTAGTCATCAACAAGCTCGCCGAAAAGCTCGCAGGCTACCCCCTTTCCGAGGTTGCCGGCAAGCACTTCTCCAAATTCGTAAAGGAAACCTCGCTCATACATATCATCTCTGCTTTCAACCGCGTGCTCGGGGGCAAAACAGTCAAGGGGCTGGAAGTGGAGCTTGTGAAGAAGAACGGGGAAACCTACAAGGTGGTTCTGGATGCGACCCCGATGATGAAGGACGGCAAGGTGGAATATGTGGTGGCAACCGGAACGCTTCCCCCAAAGATTGAGAAAAAGGCAAGGCTAGGCAAGAATAAATAGCTGGGGTGAAGAGAAAATTCGCCTGCTAGCCGCTGACTTTGCCTTCCTTCGCGTATCTCGCTATTTTTTCTGCAAGCTCGGAAATCTTTACCCGAATCTGCTTGCCGTCGTTTCGGAAGCGCACAGTAACAGTATCGTGCTTGTCGCCGCCTTTCTCAAGCGTTTCGTAATCAACAGTTATGCAGTAAGGCACGCCTATCTCATCTGCCCTTGCGTAGCGCCTCCCGATGCTGCCCGAATCCTGGTAATAGACGCTCAAGCCAGCCTCGCGCAGCCCTTCCTCAATTTCCCTCGCCTTCTCATCCAGCCCGTCCTTTTTCATCAAGGGGAAAATCCACGCGTGGTAAGGCGCAATTGCAGGCGGGAAGTCAAACCACTCCCAGTCCTTTCCAGGCGTTTTCTCCCTGAAGCAGTGCTCCAGCACGCACCAGAACATCCTGTCCACGCCAAGCGAAGGCTCCACAACATGCGGCACGATTTTCGCTTTCTCTTCCTCGACAAAAACGGCAAGGTCCGCGCCTGACAGTTTCGCGTGCGATGACAAATCATAATCCGTCCTGTAGGCAACTCCCACGGTCTCAATCATTCCATAAGAGGTTTCCACTTCCAAATCTATGTTGCCTTTCGAATAGTGCGGCGTCTCCTCTTTCGGCATCTTGCGGAACGCAAATTTGCCCTCAGGCACACCGGCAGCAAGATAGAGCTGCTTCACCTTCCAGAGGAAATACGCCATTATTTCGTTGGCAATCACGCCAGAGGACACCAGCTTGCCAATTTCTTCCTCGTGCGCGTGCCCCTTCCCATCCGCGAACCGCAGCTTCTCATGCTTCACTTTCGGATACTTAGGATAGCTTTGGTCCTTCGGGTTGAAGAAATACTCCAGCTCCATCTGCGTGAACTCGCGCATCCGCACAAGCCCCTGCCTTGGGGAAATCTCGTTCCTTGCGCTTTTGCCCACCTGCCCAATCCCGATGGGCAGCTTGCTTCCGTAATTCCTCACCACGCGCGCAAAGTCAAGGAAAATCCCCTGAGCGGTTTCCGGGCGGAAATAAGCGGTGTTCCCCTCAATCGGGCCAATGTTCGTGCGGAACATCATATTGAACCAGCCGACGTCAGAAAGGGTGGTTTTCGCAGGATGCGAAGCATCGGGCGACATGCCGCCAGCAGGCGGCTTTGTCTTGCATTGAGGGCACGCCACTTCATACTGCCGGATTAATTCGGTCAGCTTCTGTGGTGGCAGTCCTGCTGCCTTGATGCCGTCCTTTTTCGCCTTTTCATTCCCCTCAATCAAATGGTCTGCCCTGAATTTGTTCTTGCAATTCGAGCACGTAACAAGAGGGTCAGCAAAATTCTCGGCATGCCCTGAAGCTTTCAGCACAGCCTCGGGCACAATAAGCGAAGTCTCTATCTCGTGGAAGCCCTCCTTCTGCAAAAATTCCAGCCGCCAGAGGTTCTCAATCTTGCGCTTTATGGCAGCGCCAACAGGCCCGTAATCGTAAAAGCCCGCAGGCGAGCCGTAGATTTCGCTTGAAGGGATGAGAAAGGAGCGGCGGATGGCAACGTCCATCAGCCGGTCTGCAAGTTTCATGTCAGGTTTTTTCGCATCAGCCATAGCGTTATTCTTCTGGCGAAGCTCTATAAACGTTTTGAGGTTAATAGTTCGGGGGGCAATAGTTATGGCATTCGATTCAAAATCCCGAGAGGAGTTTTTCAAGAAGGCGAAAAAGAAAATCCATGTAGCAATAAGCTCGCGCGACAACCTGCTCATCCAGTCAGTTGCGGCAGTGGATGAGCTGAACAAGTCATCCAACCTGCTTTTTGAGCGGCTCACCGAATGGTATGGCATGCACTTTCCCGAGCTCAAGCTTCAGGACAATTCAAAGTATGTTTCCGCGGTGCTTTTGCTTGACCGGAAAAATCCCGATGTAAAGTCGCTTGAGGCTGCGCTCGGCCCGCAGGCGCCTACCATAGCCGGCAGGGCGAAAGTTTCAGTGGGCACCGACCTATCCCCAGAAGACTTGCAGCAGGTGCGCTCGCTTGCCTCGCAGATACAGTCGCTCTGGAAATTGCGCGACGAAATAGAGAAATACGAGGCAAAAATAGCAAACGAGCTTTGCCCCAATCTATCTTACATCGCAGGGCCTGAATTGGCAGCAAAATTGGTGGCGCAGGCAGGCGGCTTGCAGCGCATCGCCTCATTTCCCGCAAGCACTATTCAGGTTCTCGGAGCGGAAAAGGCGCTCTTCAAGCATTTGAAGTCAGGCAGCCGCCCGCCCAAGCACGGCTTGATTTTCCAGCATGCGCTTGTGGGCAAGTCCCCCCGCCATGTGCGCGGAAAAATTGCCCGCACGCTTGCCGCGCAGCTTGCCATAGCCTCCAAGGCTGATGCAATCTCGCACAATTTCATAGCAGAGAAGCTGAAGGCAAAGTTCGAGGCGCAAGTGCAGCGGATAATGGCAAAGACTCCTAAGAAATAAAGGAAGCGAACGCAAACGGCGATGGCAAACGTGCCAAAGCAATAAGGGGAGCGAACACAAGCAACAATGGCAAAAATTCCGCTGCAAGAGGGCGCAATCGCAACGCCTTCTCGTGCCGTTTACGAAGCGATTTGCAAGCAAAGGTGGTTCTCATGCGCATTTTAGCTCTCTCAGACCTTCATGCAGAGGAGGATGTCCTTGACAGGCTCAAGGTAAGGGCTGCAAGCAAGGGATACGATGCGGTTTTTTTCGTTGGAGACATAACGACGAGAGGGCCGGCCTCATACGCAGAAGAAGTCATCTCCCTTTTTCCGAATTCCTTTGCAGTTCCTGGCAATATGGACACGCCTGATGTTTCCGAAGCGCTTCGGCGCAAAGGCGTCATGATGCATGGCAAGAAGGCAGCGTTCGGCGACTGGAATATCGTGGGCTTTGGAGGAAGCAATCCCACTCCCTACCGCACTCCAAACGAATTTTCCGAGGAGCAAATAGAGATGGTGCTCAATTCCGCAGGAGTGGACCATTTCTCCATAGTGTTGTGCCACCCTCCCCCATTCGGCTTTTTCGACATGGTTGCAGGGAAGCACGCAGGGAGCAGCGCTGTCAGAAAAATTGTCGAGCAGAAAAAGCCGCTCATGCTCATTTGCGGGCACATACATGAGCACGAAGGCCAGCAAATCCTTGGCGAAACGCTCATCGTGAAACTTGGCGCAGCGCAGAACCTGCGCGCAGCCGAAATAGAGATAGGGGACAAGATAGAAGTGGACTTCATCTCCCTCTAGGGTATTGCAATGGCAGAAGAGACTCTGCATCCTCCATTTCCGCCAAGCCTATCCGTTCGCAAGGCAAAATCATCTGACATGGCAGCAGTGCATGAAATGGCCGCCCTTCTTTTTCCCAATTCGCAAATGCGCTCTCTCCCAGGAGACGTTTACCTTGTCGCGGAAAAGAACGGAATCTTGGTCGGCTTTTGCCACTACCGAATCCACTGGAAGGAGAAGAAGGCATACATTGCTGGCTTGGGCGTGCTTGCGCACTACCGAGAGCACGGCGTGGGCTCGCAGCTGATGGCAGAGGCGCTTTACAGGATTGACAAGAAAGGCGTGCAGACAACGATATTGAAAGTTCGGGCGCTCAACCACGCGGCAAAGCTCTACCTGAATTTCGGATTTTTCGAAAGGAGATGGGGCGACACGCTGGTCTTGGTAAGGAAGAAGCCGAGCTGAAAAGCGAATAGACAAAGCAATTGTCGATTCTGGTCAGGAAGAAGCCTAGTTGAAACTTTTTCAAGCCCAGTCATCCTTCAGTATCAGCTCTTTGGGCACCCCTTCAGCCATAAGCGCATTCGCAAGCTCCGCAACCATCTCCTTGCTCCCGCAAAGATAGAAAGTCTTCCCTGAAACGCCCCCTGTAAGGTTCTTTATCATCTCGACGCTTATTCTCTGCACCCCGCCGCCCCATCTCTCGGGCTTGACCTCGCCTGTTATGGACGGGATGAATGTGAAAGCCGGTGTCTGTTCGGCCAGATTCTTCAGCTCAGTGTAGTAAGTTAGGTTCTCGAATGTTTTTGCCGAATGGAACAAGAAGCAGCGCTTGCCCTCCTTTATTGTCTGGATTAGGTGGCTCCTAAGCGCGGAAACGCCCACGCCTCCGCCTACAAATATCCTCTCGGTGTCGTCTGCGCGGAGAAGGAAAACGCCGTAAGGCCCGTCCACATCCACTGTGTCGCCTTCCTTCAGTTTCCAAAGCAAATGCGTGAATGTTCCTTTGAGCTTTATGCAAAAGGAAAGCAATGGCTCTGACGGGTGCGAAGCAGCTGAATAGGAGCGCTGCACAAGCTTGCCGTTTTCATCAGGGAGGCGGAGCAGGAAGAAATGCCCGGGCTGGTAAGCAGGGGTGCTTCCATCTGGCCTGGCGAACCTGAATGTGCGCACTTCCTGGGATTCGTTGGCAATGCTCTTCAATACAAACGGCTCAAATTTCATGGGCAAATACTGGATGCGATATTTTATTTAGCTTGCCCGCGAATCGCTTTCCATGGCAGAAGAGCCTGCACAGTCGCTCCGCGAAATTACTATACAACTCGACGTTTACGACGACATCTTTTCAGACTTTGACCCGCGGCCCTACAACGAGCGCGAATTATCTGATGACTTTTTGAAGGAAATACAGCGCCGCTACATGGAGGACAAGCGCGGCAGGTTCGAGGTGCACTTCACCATCCCCTCGACCGAGAGGGACACGAAAGCGGAGGCGCTCATAAAGCGCAGGCTGCGCGAGCACTTCGCCTTCATGGTCAAGCATGAGGCAGAGGCAATAAAGCACACGCGCACGCGCGGCTACCTCTATGTGCTCATAGGGGCAGTCGTCCTTATTGGGGATGCTTTGGCTTTTGGCTTTCTTGGGGAATCTGTCGAATACCATCTTCTATCGGTCATGCTTGTGCCTGCGGGCTGGTACGGGATGTTCACAGGAATCGGGAAAGTCATAGACGAGCCGTTCGAATCAGTGAACAAGAAGCGCTTATACGAAAAATTCGAGAAGGCAAACTACGTCTTTCTGTCAGAGGAGCTAGAATAGCCTTTATCATCTCTGCAACACTTTGCAAGGCGCATGATAAACGGCCTCAAAATGCCCCCTTACGCATACCCTGCTCAAAAGCGCAAGCAATTCATCCGCATCGCTGCTCTTACGCTTGCCCTTACATCCTCCCTCTCCGGGAGGCGCGCATGCCAAACAAGCCGGTTGCCAGGAAAGTTTCGCAAATGCAATGTGCAAACCCCACAAAATCGGGCCCATGGTGGCACAGCAAGGCAACAGCAGTCATCTTCCCAATGTGCAGGAATTGCCACTTCGGAGAAACGCCGGAATTCAAAAGGAGCCTGCGCTAGTTTTCAGAAGGCGAAAAGTCCTCCATCACCTGCATTATCTCCTCCACAGTCTTCGCTTGATTCAGTTCCCCTCTTGCTTTCTTCACTCCGCTAAAGCCGGTGAGGAATTCAATTGCATGCGCGCGCAATGGTTTGGGGGCAAGAATGCCGAATTTTTCCGCAAGCGCAGCGTATTCTCGGAAATCAGAAAGTTTTTCGTCCCAGGTTGCCTGCGATACCATCTTCCCTTGCAGCAATCTGCTTGCCCTTTCAAAAATCCCAGGATTGCCAAGCGCAGCAGAAGAAATCATCACCGCATCGCAGCCAGTTTCGCGCAGGAGCTGCACAGCCCTCTCAGGCGAGGATGCCCCTCCGTTCCCAATAACCGAAATCCCGAGCGCCCGTTTTACTTCTCCAACAACAGACCAGCCGCTCGTCCTTTTCCGCCCCTCAGTAGCAGTCCTCCAATGGACAGTTATCCCGGATGCGCCAGCCTTTTCAATCACTTTCGCAATTGCAACTGCATTGTCAGATGACCAGCCTGCGCGTATTTTTGCAGTTACTGGGATTGATGATGCTGCAACGGTCGCCTCAACTATTTCAGCCACCTTCTCCGGCTTTTTGAGCAGCGCAGAGCCAGCTCCAGCCCGAATAACAGTTCCTGAAGGGCAGCCAAAATTCAGGTCAATGCACGAGGCAAACATTTCGCCGGAAGCGGCCTTTTCGCTTATCATTCTCGCAGCCTCGGCTATTATTTTCGAATCCGAGCCGAATATCTGTATGCCAACAGGCATCTCTTCCCTGCAGGTGCGCATCAGTTTCCAGCTCACCGGCACTCCGCGCACGATTGCATTGGCATTGGAAAACTCTGTGAAGCACATGGCTGCCCCGCGCTTCCTGCAAAGAATGCGGAACGCAATGTCTGTATAGGCTGCCATAGGCCCAAGGACGAATTTTCCATCCAATTCGGTGTTGCCGTATTTCATACAGATGCACCAAAACTTCTGCAATTGCCGAACAAAAAAGTCTTCTTTGAACGTCGAACATTTGCGAGAAACGCTTAAAAGGTCTGCTTGGGGAAATGGCGCAAAATCACCAAGAGGCGATTGCCATGGCTGGAAAATTCGACAAAACCAACAAGGTCCTCACGGAAAGCATCATTCACGATACTCTTGCGCGAATGGACAATCCAGACCTAAAAGGTATCCTGCCGCGTATCTCAATTCCGCAAACGCCAAATATCGGCGTGTGCGATAACTTTTCTACGGTCTGGGCAGAAAACACCCGCGGATTCTTTCCCAACGTTCGCCAAAAGCACAGCCAGCCGCATTCTCCTGTAAACTTAATCCTTCCTCAGCGCGCCAGAATGCTGCGGTAGGGGCTTCTGCAATTGCCGAAGAAACGTGACGAAGCAATAAAAGCAGTTGCCAGCCGATTGTGGCAAATTCCATCTGAGGTGTATCGATGAACCAAGGTCTGAAATCAAGAGTGCTTCATGTTGGCGATGGGCTTACTGGGAAGTGTTTCTGGAATATTCGCCCTGACAATTCTGTCCTTGGCTCTATGCGGCCTGGCACAATGAAACTAGCTGCGCAGTTGCGCGACACGCACTCTCCAGAGCCTCCAAGCGATGGCCAGTGCTGGTGGAAACAACCGGCTCCAATCAGTCTGTCCAAACCACGGCCAGTGTCTTCTGGCATTCTTTCCACAAAACTTCTCAACGAAGGCAGCATCGCAACTCTGGATGGCTGCTAAACAAGAAAAACAGATGGGGGAACTGAGATTTGAACTCAGATCTCCAGCTCCCAAAGCTGGAAGCATACCAGGTTGGCCCATTCCCCCAATAAAAAAAGCCGGTTCGGCTATTTCGCGCTCTGTTTTAAAATCACGCGCAGGTCCAAAGCCAATTTCTGCCACGATTTGCCTTTGCAGGCTACGCTTTTTCTCGAAGAGCTTTTAAACCCTCTGCGAGCCTTTACCTCGTGGGAGTGGCATCATGGCTAGCAGGATAGAAGTAGGCTACAAGCCCGGTCTTCTTGACCCGTCTGGCGACTCCCTGCAAAAAAAGGCCGCTTCTTTTCTCGGAATAAAGGGCATCTCATCTGTGCGCGTGCTTTCCTGCTATACGATAGACTGCGAGCTTGCCGATTTTGAGCTTCAGCAGGCTGGCGCGGAGCTTTTCTCAGACCCAATCACGCAGGTCTTCTCGGTGAACGTGCCTCTTATACCTGCAGCAAAATTCTCATTTGCAATTTCGGTTTCCCTTCGCCCGGGAGTGCGCGACAACGTGGGCGCAACCTCCAAGGAGGCAATGGAGGATCTGTTCGGAAAAAAGCTTTCAGGCGCAGTTTATACTTCAAAGCAATACCTGATTTCGGGCAAGATAAAAAAGGCGGACGCCGAACGGATAGCAAGGGAATTGCTGGCAAACGAGCTGATTGAAAAATTCGAGGTGAAATCAGCACAGGAGTTTGGCGCGGCAGGTTTTGCAATTGCTGTTCCGAAAGTTGACATAGCCGGCGGGGGGCTGGTGAAAGAAATCAACCTCGACGTCCCTGACAAGGAGCTTTTGGAGCTTTCCAAGCAGAACGTGCTCGCGCTTTCGCTCGCAGAAATGAAGGCGATAAAGAGATACTATTCCGATCCGGACGTCATTTCTGAACGGAGGCGTATGGGGCTGCCGCTCGTGCCGACAGATGTTGAGCTTGAGTGCATCGCGCAAACTTGGTCAGAGCACTGCAAGCACAAGATATTCAACGCAAAAGTGCTTGTCAAGGAGGGGAAGAAAAAGCGGCGCATCGATTCCGTCTTCAGGCTCTACATAAAGGGCACCACTGAAAAGCTCATGCGGAAAAAGAAATGGCTCGTGTCGGTCTTCTCGGACAACGCAGGAATATTTGAGTTCGTGCCCGGCTGGAATGCGGCAATGAAAGTGGAGACGCACAATTCGCCTTCAGCGCTTGACCCGTTCGGAGGCGCAATCACCGGCATCGTGGGCGTCAACCGCGACATACTGGGTTGCGGCCTTGGTGCAAAGCCAATCTTCAACACCGACGTGTTCTGTTTTGCCGATCCGTTTTACCGGGGCGAAATCCCGCCGAGGATTTTCCACCCGCGCCGAGTGCTTGAGGGCGTGCGCGCAGGCGTTGCTGCAGGCGGGAACGCAAGCGGGATTCCCACAGTGAACGGGGCAATTGTCTTTGACAACCGCTATCTTGGCAAGCCTCTTGTCTATTGCGGCACGGGCGGCTTGATGCCATCTGAAATAAACGGAAGGAAAACGCACGAGAAGCGCGCAATCCCTGGCGACAGGATTTTCATGGTGGGGGGCAGGATTGGCAAGGATGGCATACACGGCGCCACATTCTCTTCGGTGGAACTGCACGAGGGCTCGCCTGTTTCTGCAGTGCAGCTCGGCGACCCATACACGCAAAAGAAAATGAGCGACTTTTTGCTCGAGGCCCGCGACTTGGGGCTTTGCAATTCAATAACGGACAACGGCGCAGGCGGGCTATCCTCCTCAATTGGCGAAATGGCGCAATCCGCAGGCGGCGCAATATTGCACCTTGACCGCGCGCCTCTGAAGTATCCCGGGCTTGACCCCTGGGAAATCCTCGTTTCCGAGTCGCAGGAGCGCATGAGCGTTGCCGTTCCGCCTTCCAAGGCAGGCGCGTTTGTGCAGCTTGCCCTTCTTCGCAATGTGGATGTCTGGGACTTGGGGGAATTCACGCAAAGCGGCTTTCTTCACGTGAAATACGGCGCAAAGACAGTCGCTTACCTGGATATGGAATTCCTGCACAAGGGCGTGCCGCAGCTTGAGCTTGAAGCAGAGCTTAAGGAGGCGAAACTCTCCGAGCCGAATTTGGAAAAAGAAGAAGGGAACCTTGCAGGCGACCTGCTCGCGCTCCTTTCGCGCCCGAACATCTGCTCCAAGGAATGGGTGATAAGGCAATACGACCACGAGGTGCAGGGGGGCTCTGTTGTAAAGCCCCTGTGCGGCGCTGCTGCAGAAGGGCCGTCCGATGCTGCGGTTGTCGCGCCATTGCTTGACAGGAACGAAGGCCTGGTAATTTCAAACGGGCTCTGCCCGCGCTACTCGGACATTGACGCCTACCAGATGGCTGCAAACGCAGTTGACGAGGCGGTGCGGAACTATGTTGCAACAGGCGGCTCGCTTGCTAGATTGGCTGCCCTTGACAACTTCTGCTGGTCAGACCCCATCCACTCTCCTGACAATCCAGACGGAAAGCACAAGCTCGCGCAGCTCGTGCAGTCGTGCCAGGGCTTGCATGACATCTGCCTTGCTTATGAAATCCCTCTTATTTCTGGAAAGGACTCCATGAAAAACGACTACAGGCACGGCAAGTGGAGGATTTCGGTCCCGCCAACGCTTCTTATCACGGCAATCGGAAGGATAGACGACATTTCGCTTGCAGTCACATCGGACTTCAAGGATTCGGGCGACGCAATCTACGTTCTCGGCGAGACGAAAAACGAGCTTGGGGCTTCGGAGTATTATGCAATGAAAGGCTTTGTCGGGGCAAATGTCCCGAAAGTGGATTTCCGGAAGAATTTCGCGCTTTACAGGAAGATTGAGGCGGCAATAAGGAAACGGCTCGTTGCATCGTGCCACGACTGCTCTGACGGCGGGCTTGGGGTTGCGCTTGCCGAATGCTGCATTGGAGGCGCGGTGGGCGCAAAAATTGACTTGTCTTTCTATGCGCAGAGTGGCTCGGCAGGCAAAACTGCAAAGAAAGGCGCGGCGTCCGCGCCCAGCCTTACTGCGAGGCAAGTCCTCTTCTCCGAGTCTTCCGGACGGTTTGTGGTTTCGGTGAAGAAAAAGGACGAGCAGAAATTCAGGCTGGCAATGCGCGGCGCGAAGTGCGAGCGGATTGGGGAAGTTTCCGCAGGCGGAAGCTTCGAGGTCTCGCTTGCTGACGGGGAAAAAATAGTTTGCCCTGTCTCAAAACTGCGCGAGGCTTGGAAAAAGACAATGGATTGGTGATTGGATAGCTAAAGCAAGATTCAACAAGAACGCGAGATTCTGGAAGCCGAACATCGGCGGTTGAGATGAAAAAGAGGAACAAAGCAATGAAACGGAAAATGAAGCAAAAGGCCCAGACGAAGCCAACGGAAAAAAAGGCGAAGCACGCCGCGCAGAAAAAACAGACGAACGCCGAATCGAAGAAAAAGCCGATTCAGAAAACGAACATGGCAAAATCAAAACGAATGGCGCAGAAAAAACAGACGAAAACAAAAATGAAAAAACGCAAACCGTTTCCATTGAAAAAACCGGTTGCGAGAGCAAAGATGAAAAAACAATTCGCAGCAGCCCAGGTCGTTCAAATGAAAACAAAAACTCCATACAAGGCAACGCCAAGCGCGCAGGCAGGAGAGCGAAAGCCCAAAGTGCTCGTGCTTTCCGGCTTCGGGCTGAATTCCGAAGCAGAGCTGGCTCACGCATTCACCCTCGCAGGCGCAGACGCCTCCATAGTGCATTTCTCGGACATTTCATCAGGCAAAGAGAAGCTTGAGGATTACCAGATATTCGCAATACCTGGCGGCTGGGCGTTTGGAGACGATATTGCAAGCGGCAAAGTGCTTGCCAACAAGCTCAAATCTTCCTTCAGGTCGCAATTTGAGGCATTCGTTTCCTCGGGAAAGCCGGTGATAGGGATTTGCAACGGCTTCCAAGTCCTGGCAAAATTCGGCGCGCTTCCAAACATCGGGCTTTCCTTCCAGCAGGAGGCAACTCTTGAGCACAATGCAAGCGGAAAATTCGAGGACAGGTGGGTATATCTCAAGCCTCAAAAATCGGTGTGCAAATACTTGGAAGGCGTCCCGTTCATCCACTGCCCTGTAAGGCACGGCGAAGGGCGGTTTGTCGCAAAGGACGATGCAACATTGCGCGAGCTTGAGAAAAGAGGGCTGGTCGTGCTCAAATACTCGGATGAAAAACTATCTGACAATGTTCCGTATCCCCTCAACCCAAACGGTGCCTCAAACGGGATAGCAGGAATATGCGATTCCACTGGGAAAATATTCGCGCTCATGCCTCATCCTGAATGTTCTGTCCGCAAATTCACTTTCCCACGCTGGACTGCCGGGGTTTCGCACGAGAAAAACAGCCTGCGCTTTTTTGAGAACATCGTAAAAGAAGGGAAGAAATTTGCGTGAATTTGGAGGTAGATTATTCTGGAAAAAAGATTCGTTGCACTGTCTGCAGTATTCGCCATTGCCCTTCTGCTTTTCGGCTGCGCGGCAAAGGGGCAGTCTTCGCAATTGAAGATTGGCGGCTCGGACACCATGGTCATATTGGGGCAGGCATGGGCTGAAAAGTACATGCAGGAAAATCCGGGCAAAAAAGTCTCTGTAACCGGGGGAGGCTCAGGCGTCGGCATCACTGCTCTCACTGAAAGCAAGATTGACATAGCGGAGGCTTCGCGAGACATGAAGCCCGCAGAGATCGATGCTGCAAGGAAGAAAGGCGTGGAGCCGGTAAAGACCATAGTCGCATACGACGGCATTGCCATAATCGTGCACCCGGAAAACCCGATAGAGAAGCTAACCATTGCAGAGATTCGCGACATTTTCACGGGCAAAATTACAAATTGGAAGGAGCTTGGCGGCAGCGACGAGAAAATCGATGCATACTCGCGTGAATCCTCTTCCGGAACATATGAATTCATGAAGGAGCATGTGCTTGCCAATAAGGACTATGCATCTGCGGTCAAGTACTCTTCAGGAAGCGCGGTGCTGGTCGAGTCGGTATCTCAAAGCAAGACGGCAATAGGCTACACCGGTGTAGCGTATGCAAGGCAGAGGAAAGATGTGAAGATAATCCCTGTTGCAAAAGACGAGGCGGCCATTGCTTATCTGCCTGACAAGGAACACGTAAAGTCAGGTGCATACTCGATTGCGCGCTCCCTCAATTTCTACACCAACGAGGCACCGGCAGGGGATGCCAAAGCATTCGTTGATTTCGTTCTTGGCAGTGAAGGGCAGTCAATAGCGGAAAGCACCGGATACTTCGGGGTTGGCTGAAGCCGCGAAGGAAAATTGCTGGTTAAGGGTTGGTTGCTATCTCGAAAAACACTCGCCTCGAATGGGCTGCAAAAAGGGCAGTGATGCTCATCGCATTCGCTTCAGTGCTTGCGGTCGCCCTCATCTTCCTCTTCCTTTTTTCCGAAGGGCTGAAGCTTCTGCAGTTTGAAAGCCTCTCCGAGATGCTTTTCGGGGCCGACTGGCAGCCAACCTCCGCCAACCCGCGTTTTGGCATGCTGGCGCTCCTGTCCGGCTCCATTCTGGTAACTGCGGGCGCCCTTTTTCTTGCCATACCGCTTGGGCTAGGCTGCGCTGTTTACCTCTCTGAGCTTGCAAGCCCGAAAATATCGGAAATACTCAAGCCAACCATAGAAATAATCGCAGGCATACCTTCTGTGGTGCTCGGCTTTTTCGCGCTGGTGGTCATTTCGCCTGCGATTTCCCAGGTTTTCGGACTGCCAAGCGGATTGAACGCCCTGAATGGCGCGCTCGTGCTTGCGCTCATGGTGGTCCCGACAATCGAGACTATTTCGGAGGACGCGCTGCGCGCGGTCCCAAAGGGTTTTCGCGAGGCCTCGCTTGCAATGGGTGCCACTAAGTGGGAGACGATATGGCACGTTACCCTCCCCTCTGCTTTGCCCGGAATTGCAGTTGCAGTCCTTCTCGGCTTCGGGCGGGCAATCGGGGAAACCATGGTGGTGCTCATGGCAACAGGCAACGCGGCGGTAATCCCCACAGGATTCTTTGACCCCGTGCGGACCATGACCGGGACAATCGCTGCCGAGATGGGCGAGGTAGCCATAGGGAGCGCGCACTACCAGGCTCTTTTCATGATTGCCTGCCTGCTCTTCCTGATAAGCTTTACTGTCAATATCGCCGCCAACATATTCATAAAAAGGCAGAGATTTGCATGAGTGGTACGAACAAACATTGCGCCAGCAGAACAAATGGGGGGCAGGGGCAAAGATCCACATGCCCATTTGCCTTCGGGCAAATGCCCGCAAATTCTCGTGGGGGGGATTAGCGTGATCTCGCCGCAATTCGCATCCAGCCTTGCAAAAAGGAAATTCGAACAGGCAGCCGCATTCTCATTCCTGAAGCTGTGCGCGATTATTGTCCTTGCCGCGCTTTTCATCGTCCTTCTTGACATCATCTCCAAGGGCGCATCTGCGATTTCAGTGGGCTTCCTGACTGAAAGCCCAACAGCAGGCATGAGCAAAGGCGGAATTTTCCCCGCCATATTCGGGACAGTGGCGCTTGCAGTTGGGGCAATAGCCGCAGCCTTGCCTGTGGGAGTAATAACCGCGATTTACCTGACCGAATACGCAAAGGAAGGCAAAGCTCTCCGATTGGTGAACAGCGCCATCTCCAATCTTGCAGGCGTGCCATCCATTGTTTTCGGGCTTTTCGGATTCGCCCTTTTCGTGAATTTCTTCGGCTTTGGCGCCTCGATTTTGGCAGGCAGCCTAACGCTTGCAGTCATGGTGCTTCCGGTCATCATCAAGGCATCCGAGGAGGCTCTCCTCTCAGTTCCCTATTCATTCCGGGAAGCCTCGCTTGCTCTCGGAGCTACGAAGCTAGAAACAATCTGGCACCACGTGCTTCCCTATGCGATGCCTGGCATACTCACGGGCGCCATACTCGCCCTCGGAAGGGCGGCGGGCGAAACCGCGCCAATACTCTTCACTGCCGCCGCCTATTTCCTCCCCTCTCTCCCTTCCTCGATTTTCGACCAGACGATGGCGCTTCCCTACCACCTCTACATACTGTCCACGCAATCTTTCAACCTCAAGGCAACCCAGCCCATGCAGTATGGCACTGCTCTCGTGCTTCTTGTGCTCGTGCTCCTGCTCAACCTGTCAGCAATCATCTTAAGGTCGCACTACCGGAGGAAATACCAATGGTGAAACCATCAGGCAGCAATGTGGAAATTTCTGCAAAAGGCGTCAGCGTCTGGTACGGGCAAAAGCGCGTGCTTTACGATGTTTCACTTGACATAAGGTCAAGCTGCGCCACAGCGCTAATCGGCCCTTCGGGCTGCGGCAAGACGACTTTCCTTCGTTGCATAAACAGGCTCAACGACCTCATCCCATCGTGCAAGGTTCAGGGGGAGATAAAGATCGGGGGAACAGATGTCTATTCTCCTCAGACAGATGAGGTGCTGCTTCGGAAAAAGGTCGGCATGGTCTTTCAGCTCCCAAACCCGTTCCCGAAATCCATCTATGAGAATGTGGCGTATGGCCCCAAAATACACGGGGAGAGGGACAGCGCCAAGATAAATTCCATCGTGGAAAGCTCTCTTCGCGAAGCTGCCCTTTGGGACGAGGTCAAAGACGACCTTGGCAAATCGGCTATGGAGCTTTCAGGCGGGCAGAAGCAGCGGCTGTGCATTGCTCGCGCGCTTTCAGTAGGGCCGGAAGTCCTCCTCATGGATGAGCCCTGCTCTGCGCTTGACCCGATATCAACGGCGAAGATAGAGGACCTGATTGGCAGGCTCAAGGAGAAATATACTGTGGTGATAGTCACCCACAACATACAGCAGGCGGCGCGCGTCTCGGATTACACCGCCTATTTCTACCTTGGAAAATTGGTGGAATATGGCCGGACGGACGAAATGTTCGAGCGCCCGAAGGAAAAGAGCACGGAGATGTATCTGACTGGAAGGTTCGGCTAAGCATGTTCAAATGAGGTGTCATGATGGTGCGCGAAAAATACGTCCAGCAGCTCGATTCCGTGAAGGATGATTTGGCTGAGCTTGGCGAGCAGGTATGCAGCATGTTTTCTCTTTCCGGAAAGTGCATAGAAAAATGGGACAAGGCAGGGCAGAGGAAGGTGGTTGCCATGGCTTCGCAGGCCAACAGGAAGTTTGTCTCAATTGAGGAAAAATGCCTGCAGATGCTTGCGCGCCAGCAGCCTGTGGCTTCAGACCTGCGATTCATAACTTCCTCGCTTCATGCAGCAAGAAAGCTGGAGCGGTGTGCAAATTACGCATCCGAAATCGCGCAGACCATGCTGCTCTTGCGCACGAGAATAACGGTTGGCCTGCCTGAATTTTCCAGCATGGGCAAGACTGCCGAAGGCGCACTCAGGATAGCCGTACGGGGCTTTGTGGAAAAAGACATGGCGCTTTCTAAGGAAGTGGTGGAGCTTGAAAAGGAGAACGACGAGTCCCAGCGCATCCTCCTTGAAAAGCTGAAGGGGCAGGCGCAGAAAGGAAGGCAGTCTGCAGAAGTAGCTTTCCGCGCATATATGATATCAAAGTACCTAGAGCGCGCGGCTGACAACGCCATCCGCATAACGAACGCCACCGGCTACATGGTGACCGGCGACAGGAAATACCTGCTGGACTGAGCAGTTCGGGCGGTTGCAATGACAATTGAGGACGAATTCCCCGAAAAAGAAAAGAAGAAGCCCTATCCGAGCCTTAGGAAGCTTGCGCGCAAAAAGGATTCCTGGCACGAGCGAAGGGAAAAGAAAAAATAGCGCTCCCATCGGACGCAGATGGCTGGTGCCAGAGCGGTGCCCCTTTTTGGACCCTCTCAACCGTCGATAAATGGAACATTCTGCATTTATATCCCTTTCTCCAGTACGATGCCGGTGGAACGGCGATAAAAATGTTGCAGCAGTAGATTTCCTAAGAAATTTCTGCGTGATATGAATGTGTTATAGTCTCGCACTTGCCTAAAATCGACTTACGCAAAGCATGTTTAAATATCTCCAATAAGCTGATATACTCTGATTAATATGGAGAGTGATGAGCAATCTCGAAATCATCTATTCTTAAGTTACGCAGAAGAAGACCTCCAATTTGTCTTATGGTTGGCACGTAAATTAACAGCACAGGGATATGCCGTTTGGTGTGCAAAACTAAACCAGCTCGGAGGAGAGTCTTACCCAAAGGATATAGATAATGCGATTAAAAATAGGACCTTTCGATTTCTAGCAGTACTGTCCCAGGCATACTTACAGAAAGAAAACCCTCAAAAAGAACAAACTTTAGCCGTCAATCTGTCTAAAGAAAGAAAAATTGATTTTATAATCCCCGTGAATATCGGGGGAGTGAAACCTTCTGAGCTAAACTGGATGATTAGCGACTTGACATTTATACCATTTCATAAGGGTTGGGCAAATGGCTTTGATCAACTTATGGAAAAACTTGCATCTATAGATGCGCCAAAGCCCCTCCTGTCAAATGGAAAGAGCATCGTTGCTACTCCCTTTATGCATAATGAATCGACAATCGGGCGCCCGGAAAAGGTTATCTCAAATCGTTTTCAATTCCTGAAAATACCTGAAAACGTTCTACAATTCTATCTACCAAATGGCCATCAAATTGCAGGCATAGACGAGAATTGGGCATTTTATCCAGTTAATGATGAGAACGTATTGGCTTTTACTGATCCTCCTGCATCAATTGATTCTGATGCAGAAAAAGTTACTGATTTTGATTGGAAAACAGTCGAGGAAATATGCGGCATTCCAACTAGAAATGTAGTTACGAATCTCCTCCAGAAGTCGCTTCATGTTGCATGCTTCTCTAGGGGAATGAAGTTATGCGCCGAAACTGGGGCTATCTACATGCCTCGTTCCTTAACTCCCAAAAGAATTCGTATCGAATATATGGGTCATCCCATTTCGATTGGATATGGGGGAGAAAGAGTAAGACACACCATAAAAGGAGACACAAAATTTCTTTTTCATCTCGCGCCAAAATTCAAGATAATTCAGACTGGGCATGATTCCTTCATATCTTCTATCAGTATCCACTTACACATAACTAACCTTGGCGGCGAACCAATACGAGGAAGAGGTGTAAATTCACGAAGAAAGAGCGTATGCAAAGAATGGTGGAATGAAGAATGGCTAAAGCGCTATCTTGCCATGATGATGTTCTTGTCTAATGGAAAAAGCGAGATTATCGTTGGCGGCGATGTACAAAAACAAGTTATAGCTTCGAGCAGTTTGATAGAAGACTCCGTTCCATTATCTGTTCGTGATCCTGCGCCCGGCGTTTCGCCTTCTGTAGCCTTAGAACTCGAACAATATGAAGAAGAAATTGAGGATGAAGATTCATGAGCACCACCACTATATTTAGCGAGCCGTTACTTTCCTTCAGGTATGACCAAAAACTTTTTGATCCTCATGACGGATTATCGTTGTTTGGACCACACGATACAGATATGAGTTCGCATCCAAAAAATATAATATACGGTGTTATTGGTACTCCTAGTGGCATTCGTGAATTTGCTAATTGGTCCAAGATAATCAACTTTCCAATATATCCTAATCTAAAGAATCAGAAACTTTGGCCCCTCTTTCCAGGATTTAGAGAAGCTCTAGATTCGACGTGGCCTGAAACTCCCGCATTTCAGTTCGAGATAGATGAAGCTGAGCTAATCAAAGCTTCACATCAACGCGACCCCAATCAACGTGCTTTTGATGTAGTCCAAAAATATATAGACGGTATATCACTTATAGAGAAAAAAGATGAAGCTTTCCATGTGCTTGTTTGCGTCGTTCCAGATGAAGTGTGGTTAAATTGTCGTCCTTTGTCCAGTGTTTCTGATGGATGGGGCGAGTCCGTCCCTCTAAGTGTCCGAAAAGACCGTGCGGCAGGGCAAACTTCTATAAGCGGTGCATGGGATATCGAAACATATAAACTATCGGTTGATTTTCGTCGTCAGATTAAGGCAAGGACAATGAAATATGGCGTACCTATTCAAATAGTAAGGGAATCTACACTAACTGACGAACGAAAAGTGACTCCATTGTCTGATCGTGCATGGAACCTCTGCACAACACTCTTTTACAAGGCAGGCGGGAAACCATGGAAATTGGCTTCTGCGAGAGAAGGTGTATGTTATGTTGGAATCTCTTTTAGAAAGACTAATGCTGAAATGGCTAGCAAAACAGCATGTTGTGCAGCGCAAATGTTTCTAGATTCAGGCGATGGCGTCGTATTTCTTGGCGATGAAGGTCCATGGTATTCTGAAAAAGACGATCAGTTTCATCTCTCTAGCATAGCCGCAAAGAATTTACTTAAGGGTGTTTTGGCCACCTACGAGCAATTAGAGGGAAAGAAACTTACAGAAATCTTCTTACATGCACGCTCTGATATAAGCGCGGACGAGTTTTCAGGGTATCAAGAAGCTTGCCCGATTGGAGTAAAACTAGTCGGTATCCGGGTTAGGGCTGATAAATCAATGCGCCTTTTCCGTCTAGGGAAATATCCTGTTATGCGAGGCACATTCCTAAAGGCAAGTCCAAGGACAGGTTTTCTTTGGACATCGGGTTTCAAGCCGTCTCTTAACTCCTATGATGGTTGGGAAGTCCCCGTACCACTAAGAATAGACATACAGCATGGCGAAGCTTCCATCGTGCAAGTCTCAAAAGACATCCTAGGGCTTACAAAACTTAACTATAATAGCTGTAAGTTTGGAGATTCACAACCAGTTACAATAGGATTTTCAAATGCAGTTGGAGAGATATTGGTTTCTAATCCCTCTGTAAAAGAACGTAGTCCCAGGTTTAAATTTTATATATAAATAATCTCAAATTTGGAATCAAATCTCCATCGTCTTCCCTTCTTCAGGTATCTTCACGTTTGCGTGCAGCCCCTTGAAATCCTCCGCCTTTTCAGTATGAATCGGTATAAGCAGCTTCGGGTTAATCGCCTTTATGAGGTCAGCCAAATCCTCCTTGCTTGCATGTCCTGAGCAGTGCGCCTGCCTCCCACCCGTAATCAAATTTGTGGAAGATGAAAACGGCCAGAGGCAAGGCTATTTCGGGAATAGGATTTAAACAACTTTTCAGCGCAGCTCTCCCTCTCGATGGTGCAAGAGCCTCTAGGCCTCTGCGTCGCCTGTTTCGATATCTTTAAAATATGTTCCATAATAAACAAGTAATATGCAACAAAGTTCCATCAAGCTGACAAAAACAGAGAGAAGCTTCTTAATCAGCCTCACAAAGGGCGGCGACAAGAACGATTCGGAGATAGCCAAGGAGATGAAGGTCAGCAAGGCAACCGTCTCACGCATCAGGAAAAAATTCACCGAAGAGGGTCTGCTTGCTGGCGCAACGCCAAACCTGAACCTCGAAAAGATGGGTGTATGCTTCTATTACGTCCTTGTCTTTCAGTGGAATGCCTTTGCTGATAAGAAGCTGACGAAGAAAATGGAGGAAGACTTCACCTCGACAGCGCAGACAGTCTATTTTGCCGAAG
>JAWBPP010000001.1:18484-50538 GCA_038824715.1 Candidatus Anstonellaceae archaeon | reverse complement strand
GAATCATTCACGCCGTCCCCGGTGACTGCCACGACTTCGCCGCTTTTCATGAACGCAGTGACAATGCGATATTTTTGCTCAGGTGTTGCGCGCGCAAAGACTGCTGTGGACTTTATCGCATAGGAGAGCTGTTGGTCGTCCATTTCCTCAAGCTGTGCCCCATCAAGCACATCCTGCGACTCTTTCAAGAGCCCAATCCTTGTAGCTATTGCCTGTGCCGTTGGCAGCGAATCGCCGGTTATCATCACCACGCGAATTCCCGCAGACTGGCACAGCGCGATTGCATCCGACACTTCCGGCCTTGGCGGGTCTTCCATTGCCACAAGACCCACGAAGACAAGCGAGCGCTCGGTGTTCCCGCTCGTGTATTTTGCAAGCTTGGGAACCTGCCGATATGCAAGGGCAAGCACGCGCATGCCCTGCTGGCCAAGCGACTGCGATTCTGAAATCATCCGTTGCTTTTCCTCCTGAGTGAGCCTGCCTTCGCCTTTCCGAAGCAACACGGAGCTGCAGCGTGGCAGGATTTTTTCAGGCGCACCTTTCACAAGAGCGAAGCGCTTCTTCTCGAATAACCGGATTGAGCTCATCATCTTCCTGTCAGAGTCGAACGGGACTTCGCCCACCTGGCGGTGCTGCGAGCGTATTCTGTAGTCGCTTCCTCCGCACGAGACGACTGCGTTGAGAAGTGCCGCCTCGGTAGGGTCGCCCTTTATCGTGGAAACGCCATCCTCGTCAGCTCGGGCTGCGTTGTTGCAAAGCGCCATTATCTCAAGAGCGCGGGAAAGCACCGGATCCCGCCTCGGGGCGTTGGAGTCAAGCGAGCCCTTGCTTATGCTGTAGGATTTTTCTGCAAAGACTAGCTCCTGCACAGTCATTTTGTTCAATGTGAGAGTACCTGTCTTATCCGTGCATATGACTGTTGCCGAGCCCAATGTTTCCACCGCAGTCATCCTTCTTACGATGGCATTCCTCTTCGCCATTTTCTGCACACCTATCGCAAGCGTGATTGCAAGCACCGTTGGCAAGCCTTCGGGTATGACTGCGACTGCCAATGTGACTGCTACAACGAACATGCTCACCGCAGTTTCTCCCCTGAACAATCCGAATGCAAAGAAAATTACTGCAGCCGCAATTCCGATGTAGCCCAAGGTTTTGGCAAGGTTGTCCAGGCTTTTTTGCAGCGGTGTCTCAGGCTCTTCCTCTTCCGATAGATAGCCCACAATTTTGCCGAACTCGGTCTGCATGCCTGTTTCCACAACCAAGCCCTTTGCATGGCCGCGCACAATTGTGGTGCCGGCAAAAAGCATGTTGCGCCTCTCGGCAAGCACTGCTTTTGGGTAAAGCGTGCACGCCTCCTTTTCCACGGGCCGTGATTCGCCAGTGAGGGTGGATTGGTCCACTGCCAGGTTGACTGATTCGATTATTCGAATGTCAGCAGGCACACGGCTCCCTTCCTCAAGCACTACGATGTCGCCAGGAACGAGCGTTTTCGCATCCACAGACAATTGCCTTTTCCCCCTGACAACAAGACAGTGCTGCACCACCATCTTCTTAAGGGCAGCCAGTGCCGATTCTGCCTTGTATTCCTGCCAGAAACCGAAGAAAGCCGCCAACAGGATTGCAACAAGGATGGCACCTGCATCTATGAGCTTTTCATGGTCAACCGTAAGCCCAAGGAAAAGGGAAATTGCGGCAGCGCCAAGCAAAAGAAGAATCGGCAGGCTGTAAAACTGCGAAAGCAGCATGACAAACCAAGGGGACTTTTCAGGCTGGACGATTTCGTTTTTCCCGAAGCGGGAAAGTCGCTCCTCTGCCTTTTTTTCAGTAAGGCCGGATTCGGATGTGAAAAGCTCCTCGAAAATCGAAGCCAGTGATTTTGAGTGCCAGCTAGCTCCCACCATGTATGGAAATAGCTCGATAAAGGCTTAAAAATCAGTAATTCTGCTTTGTGTGGCCCGCCCCTTTCGCGTTGAGGGCGCCATCCTTTCGTCTTTTTTTACTATTTCCCCAGTCGTGCCTTCCTTCTTTTTCTCGGCTTTTGAAATGCCCCCGCCCATCCAGAACTGCCGCTGCATTTTCCCCACAATTCTTCGCATATTCTCCTCTTTCTTTTTCGAAGAGTAGAAGAATGCCTCGTCCCTCGTGCCCGTTGTTATCAGCACGAACACTTTCCCGGCTTTCAGCCGCCCAGCCCGCCCCCTTCGCTGGATGGAGCGGATTTCGGAGGGGATGGGCTCGAAGAAAATCACTGTGTCAACAGAGGGGATGTCCAGCCCTTCCTCACCAATCGAAGTTGCCACCATTGCATCGAATTCTCCGTTTCTGAACCGCTCGATTGTTTTTCGCTGCTCGTCTGCAGTAACCCCGTCCTTTTTGCCCAAGAACCGCTCTGAAGAGATTCCTGCTCCTTTCAGCGCATCCACGATTGTCTGCACCTGCTGGCGATACTGCGCAAAGATGAGCATTTTCTCGCCTTTGCTTGCCTTCACAAGCTTCAGAAGCGCCTCAAGCTTGGGGTGCTCCACAGCAGTTTCGCAAAGCTGCAGCACAGTCTTGAACCGCTCGTCGTGCATTATCCTCCGTTTTGCTTTTGTATCATCCCTGCTTTCCAGTTTTTTCACATAGGCAAGGAAAGTCGCCAAGCCCTGCGTCTCGATTAGCTCCAGCATGTGCACGACATTGAAGACGGACGAATAGTAGGAAAGTGCGGAATACTTGATGCGGTCGGATGCCCGCAGTATTTTCCCCCGAAGCTCCACGAGCCCTTTCTTCGACTTTTTCGGCACGAAAAAGCCCATGCCCTCCAAGTATCTCGCGTAATCGGAAAGCATCATCTCAAGCTGCCTTTTCACCTCGGAAAAGCGCTGCCCCAAAGGCACGCGGATATAGGTGACGTCCAGCTGCATGACATAGGGCGCAACGTCTGAGTCGGAAGCTGTCCGAATTTCGATATTCCGTATGCCAAGCGCATCCACTATTTCCTGTATCCGCTGCTTGTTGCCGCCCGGAGATGCTGTGAGCCCGAGCAAAAGGGCGCCAGCCTTCTCGCATTCGCCAGCAACAAAAGTATAGGCGTAATTGCCAACCGAGCGGTGCGCCTCGTCAATCACGCACAATGAGCAGCTTGCGTCCGTCCTTCCTGCCTTAATGTCGTTTTGGAAGGACTGCGGGGTGGAAAAGCAAATTTGGCGGCGCCAGAGTTCTGCCCGCTTTTTAGGAGCGATTTCCCCAGTAATAAGCGCAACATTCTCCTCCGGAGATTCGCACGAGGAGAGAAATGTCTTATAATGCTGCTGCACAAGCGGCTTTGTCGGCGCAAGGAAGACCATCCTTCCTTTGTCCGCCCTGCCAGCCATGACAAGGAATGCGATAAGCGTTTTTCCCAAGCCAGTAGGAAGCACAACAAGAGTATTCCCTCTAGACAGTGCCGATGCTGCGATGGCAGACTGGTATGCCCTCGGGACGATGTGAGCTTTCAGGAATGCCATGCCAGACAATCTCCGATAGTATTTAATTTCGTGACTACAGTACCATTCCAGTGGTCCTGCATGATACTCCCAAAGGCGCCTGTTGAGAAAATCATACGCGAGGCAGGGGCAGACAGAGTCTCGGACGAGGCTGCTGTGGAGCTTGCCGAAATACTGGAAAAGATAGGGCTGGAAATATCCGCGCGGGCAATAAAGTTCGCCAAGCACGCAGGCAGGAAGACGGTTACAGAGGCTGACATTAAGCTTGCCAAGCATTAGCCGAACGAAAACCGAACAATTTAAATGGGCTAATTCTCAGAATGCAACCATGAACCGGCTATTTGCCATATTCGCGCTTTCAATTCTCGTTGCCAGTGTTTACGCGGACTACTCAGCGCAGCTTCCGCAGCAGTCTGCAGCGCTTACCATTGACGGGCAGAAGCGGTATTTCGGGCACTACGGCAATTACTATTTGTTTGTGGGCAAGACGGCAAACAATGCATTCGTGAGGATTTCCGGGCCTGAGGAAAGCGCGGCAGCCCTCGAGCTCGAGCTGAACTGGCTTTCTGCAAACGGGATGCTTGCAACAAATTGCGAGCCTTCCAAACTCACTGCCATGAACGAAACGGGCGCGTATTGCAATGAGAAGGGAGAATGGCTTGCCTGCTCTTCTGTTTCACTTTGCGAGCAGATTCCGCCCTACGAAGAGCCGAAAGCATCCGCGCCAGCAGCATTGCCATCCATAGAAAATATAGTTGGAGGCATGGGAGAGGCAGCCTCGCAGAAAATGACGGCCGCGCAGGACGCAGGTGCAGCCCGCACTGGCGAGCCGGGCTTTGCTGCGCCGCCTCAGCCTCAAGGCATTTCTGCAGAGCAGATGGTGCAGCTTCTCGGGGCATTGTTCGCAGTGATAGTCGTCTCTTACCTGCTTTTGCAGCAGAAAGGGCCGGAAATAACGCCGCAGGACTTGCAGCTGCTTTCGAATGAAACGCGAAGCGGGATTCTCCATGAGCTCGAGGTTGCAGATAAGATACCCACCGACTTGTCAAACAAGCTGGGCAAAAGCAAGGCAACTGTTGTGGAGCACCTTGAAACTCTTGCTTCGGCAGGCTTTGTGGAAAAGATAGCAACGCCGGGAAAGAAATACGTGTTTTATCGGCTCACCCGCAAAGGGAAAATTGCGATACTTAGGAAGGCTGCTTGAAGATATCAGACTTGGGCTGTTTTTACTAGACCTGAAAACTCAGGGGCAGCAAAAACAAAGCAATTTCTTCTTCAAATACAAGCGTGGACAGTGTCTTTCAGCGCAAATGCAAGCTAGCTAAAGAAATCCTACTGATGCTGCAGACTGCGCAGCTGGCAGGCTCGTATTGGTTGGAGGCACCGCACTTGCGCTCTTCTATCTGCAGCACAGAGTAAGCTTGGACTTGGATTTCGTGCCTGCGTTGGGAGAGGATGAAGTAAAACTCGAGGAAACGCTCAAAGGCTGCCTTTCGAAAAAAAGATGCACCACACAGCGAGCGAAGCATTGGAACCAGTTTATAGTGCAGTCGAATGTTACAAGCGTCAAAATCGAGGTCTTCCCGCGCAGATAAAAAAGGGCAGGAAACGGTTCCGCGAAAGGATTCCTGAACCTGAGATTAGGCCAGAGTACATACGGAAACTCAAACTGATTGGGAAAGAGAAGTCGATTCACATAGGAACAGTTGATGATTTTAGAAAGCGCTATGGGTAGCGTAATTGACCCCGTCTTTTGCCGATTTGTTGCTTGTTTTTGGCTTGAATTTTATCGACGTAGCCATGCAGATAGGTAAAAAGCCTTAAAAATTGGAAGAACCATATATTTGCCACTGAAGACGACAGATGCTATCCGTTAGAACACACGTTCGAACGGGGCGAAAATAGTTATGCAGAGGAACCGCCAAAACATACGCAAAGTGGCTGATGGCTTACTTTATCCCAACAATCAGACATCTATTTCTCATCGTCACATGCCTAAGAAGGACGAACCACACAGACGAACACCTGTAACTTCTGTGAAAATACGCCGATTAGAGGAAAAGAAAGCTATTCCAGTTCAAACACCTGATTCTGTCCAACGGATGGAAGCTGCGATGAAGGTTGCTTCTGAGCATGAGAGGAACGAGCCGGAAAACGCCCATCCAAACGTAACTCACTCAACGCATGCAAATGGCGTTGCAGGCATCCTCTACCGTGCTGCGGCAGTCGTTGTTGGCGCGATAATAGCCGGAGTGCTCACGTTTGTCCTGCCGAAAATAGGATTGTCGCAGGGCAAGGATACGAAACCGGCAATAGCCATGAACGACCCGAAGGGAGCGCAGGGGAAGCTGAAGGTACCTGAGAATGGCGAAAAGAAAATACTCGGCAGCGAGAATTTCGAGAAAGTTGAACTTAGAGATGGAATTTTGTATATTACGAATATTAAATATGCTGGTCGGGTTCAGGATTTAGACATAAATTTAAGAAGTATAAGAAAACAAATTAAAGAGAAATTAGGCGAAAAAGCAATGACTGCTTTCCCGGAGCAAATACCTCTAGGAATAATTGGAACTCAACTCAAAGGCGATGGTGTTTATCTTATCTTTGAAAGCGGAATACTGTGGTTATCAAGTGAGAAAACTGGCATAGTAGGAGCTGCGGACGGCTCAAAAATTTTCCTTCACGAAGGAGCAATTTACGTTGCCCCGAACGGCTCGATTGTTGCGACAACGCCGACGACTTTGCTAATAATCACGTCTACTTATGCGAAGAGCTTCCGTTATGATTCATTTGAGGGCGCACCCAATCTTACAAATCCTTCCTTTGTTCAGGAAAAAGAAGGACAAACAATATACTTAACCGATGCTTCATTAGTTTACGATGGAAAGGAACTAGTTTACTCAATTCAACTTAAACGTGATGACTTCGATTTGATTATAATAGAAAAACCTCTTACATTTGGAGCTAGATAGCATGGGTGACTCAGTAACTGTAGCATTCGCACCAGGTGCATCAAAAAATCAATTACCTAAAGCAACCGAGCCGTCTGCCCTGCAGATGTTTGCTGCTGCTGAAAGTCTTGCAAAGTTTATTCCAGAAATCGGAAAGAGAAAAGACTACAGCGATGGAATTACAAATATGCGAAACAAGAACATGAGTATGGAAAAAGTTAAGGAATTTGTCATGAATTTTATCGGAGACATGCTACGTGGAGTAAAAACAGAGGAACAGTGGGAGAAGCTGACGAAATCACTGGAAGAAATAAATCTTTTTTACACTGAGATAAAAAATTGGCAATTAATAGTAAATCCTGAAAGTCATTATTTCATAGTTAGAAATAAAATTAGTGGGGAAACAATAACAGGCAACATAGACAACAAGAACGATGTTGCTCGATTAAGGACATTCATAGGAAACGACGACATTTTCAACCAGTTCATAAAGTGGGCGCAGGCGGAAATTGCCAAATATGCCGCCACGACCAAGAAATCCAAACCAAAGGACGCCACGGCGATGAGCAAAGAGGCAATAACCCAAGAATCAATCAGAAACAAAATTCAGAAAAACTGGGAGTTTGCCCGCGACGAAGCAGAGAAGCACGAGCAGAAAACACCTGGTACGGAATTCGTCGACAACCTCACAAAATCGGCAAGGCAACCGAAAAACGGCTTCTTCACCTAGCAAAATAAGCAAACCTACTGCTTGCCGGCGAGCCATTGGTGGTTGGATGAGCTTGGAGGAACTCTTCAAGGAAGGCTGCTCAAAGATATACCAAAATCAGCTGACAGGGCTAAGAAGTCCCTTGAGGCTGCGGAGGAGTATCTTAAGGAGGCAAAGGCTGCAGTCAGCGTTGGTGCAAATGCTGTCGGCGTGATGGGCGCTTACAGCTGCGCCTTCCATGCTGCAAGGGCTGTGCTGTTTTTGGATGGAGTTGCCGAGCGCAGCCATGTGGCAGTCTACGAATACCTCAGGGAAAAGCACCCCGAACTTGGAAGCGGGCAGGTATCGGCATTCAGCCTATACCGGAAAATGAGGCATTCAGTTGCGTATGGATTGGCTATCAAAGTTAAAGATGGGGATGGGAAAGAGGTCTTGACATTTGCCGAAGAGTTCTTTGAAAACGTCCGCAATAATTTGAAAGGAAAACTTTAGCCGGCAAAATACGCCGCCCGCTGGCAGAAAGTTATGAAACTTAGCGCAGCTGTTGCGAAGAGGAGGAAGGAGGCTGCAACAGGAGAAAACGGAACTAGTGCAAGCGCTGCAAAAAGGAGAAGAAGCCTTTCTGTTCTCGGCAGTATTCCGGGCTGCTTTGCAATCTTTTTCGAGCCTGCAACGCCCCTATGCTCGGCGTAGGCGGTTGCAAACGAGGTCATTGTCGAGCCGAAGAACAGGATGATGACTAGGAGGATGGTTGGGGAAAGGGCAAAGGGTGGCAAGGGGAAGAAGAGGAACGAGAGCACGAAAAGGAATTCAACGAGCCTGTCAGTTATGCCGTCGATGTAGGCTCCTTTTGCTGAAACCTGCTTTTTTGCGCGGGCAACCGCGCCGTCAAGTGCGTCTATTGCTCCTGAAAGCACGAAGAGCGCAAGCGAATGGAGCGGAAGCTGCAAGTAAGCCGCATAAAAGCCGAGCAACGCTGGGAGCAAGGAGAGAAGAGTCCATTGGTTTGCGGACAGGGGAATGACGGAGAAGGATGCCCCTATTTTTGATTGCAATTTCTGCAGTGTCGGCATTTTTTTCAGCATGCGCTCACTTTTTTTCAGTTCCCCAATAATCGTAATACTCTATTCCCAAGTGCGTTATCAATTCCTCGCCCATGAGGTAGCGAAGCGTGTTTTTCAGCTTCATGTGCTGGATGAACAGGTCGTGCTCTGGATAAAGCGAAGGGGCGTGCATGGGCGCCTTGAAGTAGAACGAGAGCCACTCCTGCATCCCTTTCATTCCTGCGCGCTGCGCAAGGTCCATGAAAAGGGCAAGGTCAAGGACAATGGGCGCTGCCAGAATGCTGTCCTTGCACAGGAAGTTGATCTTTATCTGCATAGGGTATCCCATCCAGCCGAATATGTCGATGTTGTCCCAGCCTTCCTTGTCGTCGTTTTTCGGAGGGTAGTACTCAATACGCACCTTGTGGTACATGTTCTTGTAGAGAGACGGGTACATGTCAGGCTGGAAAATGTAGTCAAGAGATGATTTCTTGCTCATCTCCTTGCTTTTGAACGAGCCTGCGTCGTCGAGAACCAAGCCGTCCCTGTTGCCAAGTATGTTGGTGGAAAACCAGCCGCGCACGCCAAGCATCCTTGCCTTGAGCATGGGCGCAATTGCGGTCTTCACAAGCGTTTGCCCTGTCTTGAAATCCTTGCCGGCTATTGGCACATTCTTTTGCTTGGCAAGCGAAAGGAGCGCTGGAATGTCAACAGCCAAATGCGGCGCTCCGTTTACAAATGGCACGCCTTCCATTATTGCTGCGTATGCGTAAATCATAGAGGGGGAGATTGAGGGATCGCTTGATGCAAGGGCGGATTCGAAGGAAGCGACGGATTGGTGTGCGGCTGTAGGTTCGGTGTAGGTTTCCGTGCTTGCGCACCAGACCATTACCATTCTTTCGAGGTTTTTCTCTTTTTTGAAATTCCGGATGTCCTCGCGGAGTTGGTCCGCCAAATCGAGCTTGGTCTTGCCCATCTTTTTGTTCGGCCCGTCAATGTTCTTCACGAAATTGTGGTCGAATACCGCGGGCATGGGCTTTATCTTTTCGAGTTCGGGCTTTACAAGGGAAAGGTGCTCCTTGGAAAGCACGCCTGCCTTCATCGCAGATTCATATGCATTGTCAGGGAAGATGTCCCAGGCGGCGAATTCCAAATCTGAAAGACGGGCAAGGGGCACGAAGTCGCGGATGAGAGGGGAACGCTTCGCGTCCCTTTTGCCTATCCTGATTGTCTGCATTTGCGTCAGGCTTCCAACTGGCGCAAAGCCGTGCTTCCTTGCAAGCATGACGCCTGCGATGAACGTTGTTGATACTGCCCCAAGGCCAGGAAGGAGCACACCTAATTTACCTTTTGCGGGCTTTATCGTTATCTTTGGCATGAGAAACACCCCGTAGTCACTATTATAAGAAAATTATAATAGTATAGAGTTTATAAAATGAGAGGCGCGGCTACTTTTTGCGGGGTTCATCTGAGGGGCGCTTTTTCTTCCTGAAGACGGCCCATGCGCCAAGCGCGAAAATTGCGCCTATGAAAAGCAGGAATGCGCCTGAAATCGCCGCGGCCTGCAGTAGGAAGGAGGCGGCGGGCTCCTCTTTTTGAGAATATACTGGCGGCTCTTGCGGGATGGAAAGGTTCTCCTGAGGCGAAGTGGAAGACGGGGAGGCGCTTGGGGCGGGCTCAATGTCGTATTTTGCTTTCCTTGCAAGCCCTGTGAGCGTGGTATTGCGGACTTTTTCGGAATAGAATGGAATCAGGTAAAAGTGCGAGGCGTTCTTGTAGGCGCGCTGGGCCGCAAGCTGAAGCGACGTTATTTCGCTCAGGTTATATTCGGGCTGGAAGCAGTAGGAATAGTCGGAGTAGAGAGGGTTTGAGGCTGCGCGTGTGGCGACCACGTTAAGGTTTTGCAGGGCAAGTAGGTAGTCGGTGGATGCGTTTGCGGATGCTTTCTCTTCGAATGCATCATATGCGGATTGCTCGCGGGCATAAGCCTCGTCAAGAGAGCGGCTGTCGTTTTCGAACTGCCAGATTATGTTGATGAACGGCTGCCCTGAGCCCAATGCCACAACCTGGCAAAACGAAGTTACCGAATAGCAGGCTTTCTGGCAGGAATCAAAGTCGATGCACTCGTGCCTGTCAGTGCCAAGCAGTATGCGGCATCTGTCCTCGCCTGCATCGCTGGAATTGGCAGTGGCAACTATGCCTTTGTGCACGGACGAGAATGATTTTACTGCGTCTTCGGAGTAGCCGAAGAACGAGTAGTAGCTGCGGAGCGCGGATGCGATTTCTCCTTTGTCGGTTAGCGGCTCGATGCTCGTGGAAAAGGCTGTTTTTGGCATAAAAATCGCGTATAATGTGTTTCCGTTCACGATGAGTGCCTGGGCAGTCTGGTTTTCGTGGGGGAATTTTGTGAGAAAGTAGCTTGCGTTTTGGGGCACGAAAAACTGGTAGGGATAGGCTTGCGCTGCTGAATGGGCTATGCTGGCAGCCAGAAGAAGTGCAAAAACGACCGTAAAACGCATGAAAAGCATCCGAAGCAAAACTATAAAAATAAGGAGAGAAAGGAGGGAAAGAAGGAAAATTGGGGCTTAGACGCCCCCAAGGCCCTTTCTCTTCTTGCCTGCAAGGAAGAATATGGCCGCAAGCACAACCAGCACGCCTACGCCAAGGGCTGCAAAGCCGAGCCATTCCAATCCGCCTTGCTGGGGTGCCGTAGGTGCGGCTGGCTCTTGCTGAACTGGAGCTGATGGCTCTACTGGCGCAGACACGCACTTGCAGGTTGCAAGGTTGCACCTCTTGCCAGTTCCGCATGAAGTTGCATCACACTCCTCGCCGGATTCGAGCTTGCCGTTTCCGCAGACTGTTGGTGCAGGTGCAGTTGGAGGCTGCGTCGTTGGGGCTGCGGCAGCCTTCTTTGCAGCAAAGAATGCTGCAAGGGTGAAGTTGTTCAGGCGCGAGGGCGGCACCCACTTGTTTACCGAGTAGGTGACTGTCTTCGACTCCCCTGGGGCAAAGGACGGGAAGCTGAATGTTGCCTTGTAGCCCTCAAGCGATGAGTATGCGGGCGAGAATGTTATTTCGTTCATGCCTGACGGGAAGTTGGATGGGAAGGTGTCGGAGAATACGAAGTCTGCAAAGCCACATTCTTCCCCGCCGTTGTTGGTCAGAGTGTTGGTGATGACTGAAAGCGAGTTTGTGCTTGAGATTTCCCTGCCAAGGGAAACCGTGCAGCTCCTTCCGTCATCCGTTGCCACTGCGATTTCGCTTGCGCTTGAACCAGAGCCAGGAGTGCCTCCGCCACCAACTACATTGCCGCCTCCGTTGTTGCCGCTGCTCGTGGGAGAGGTGGTTGACGGAGGCGTGTTGGCATACGCAATGAATGCGGTGAAGTGCTTGGTCCAGATGACCAGATCTGAACCAGAGTCAATTTTGCAGTCTGCACCTGCAGAGAGAGCGTCGCCAACTGCTTGCGTATCTGCTGAGCAGGCGGCCGTTATCTGCGTGAATGTGCCTCCGCGCGAATAACCTGCAAGCTTGCCTGCCGCGCCCGGAATCAGGATGCGCACGGCCCGCGACAGGTTGAGCGCGCTTGAAGGCAGCCCTATCTCCACTGCACCGTAGACTGTGTTGGTGCCTGTGTTGGTCGGGGAAGTGTAGCTAGTTGTAACGTATTGCAGGTTGAGCGACCCGCTCCAGTCAGATGCTCCGGTAAATGTCGTGCCGTTCGGGATTTGCACCACGACTGCGCCAAGGCTTGTTGTGGCATTTACCGTTATTGCATTTGTGATTGTTGCGTTGAACGTGGTAGAGTTGTAGACCGCCGAGACGTTGAGCGTTACGTTTGTGGTGCCGTTTGCCATGGTGATGTTAGCCGACGGGCTGGAATTGGTGACGACCACCGACTGGTTTGCAGTGACGTTGGTGGTGGCGTTCAGAATGGCGGACGTGTTGGTGGTGTCCACCAGCAGGTAGGAAGTTGCTGAAGTAACGTTGTTCCCAGCCGGATCCCTGCAGAACACATACCAGCTGTAGATGTTGTTGGTCATGCTTGTTATGTTGAAGGTAGTGGCGGTGTTGTTTGACGCAGTGGAGTTTGTCGAAGTGTTGAATGTGGTGCTGAAGGTTTGCGGAGTAGAGTTGAAAGCCATAACTGTGAGGGTGCAGTTGACTGCCGAATAGATGTTATCAGTTGGCGTGAAGTTGAAGACTGTCCAGTTGCGTGTTGTTTGCGTGTTGTTTGCAGGGGAGTTGAGGGTTATTGAGGGTGCAGTAGTATCAATAGTGAAGTTGCGCTGCGAGCTTGCGTTGTTGCCGGCAGGAGGCGTGCCATAATCATATGCAGTGACCGTCATCGTATATCGCATGTTCGCAGGAAGCGAAACAGTGTATGTGCAGACGATATTTTCGTAGCCTGCCGAAGTGTTGGTGCAGCTTGCGGTATTCACGTCCACCGTGCTGTCCTGCGTGAGGTTGAACTGGGTGGAGTTCACGCTTGCGCCCGAGGAATTGGTGATGTTGATTATCAAGTTGGATATCTCGGTGCCTGTCCCATTCGCGCTGACATTGATTGTTACAGTAGTGTTAGTGGAGTTGGCATTTGCCACAGGAGAGGTGAGGGTTATGGAAGGCACCACGCTATCCGAAATGTTGTAGCCCGAGAACACTGAGACATTTATGGTCAGGTTGCCAACGTAAAAGCCGAAGGTGGAGTTATATGGCCCTTGCGACCAGCTGAAATTCACGGTTGCAGAGGCGTTCTCGTCATATGTTATGTTCGGAGCTGAGCCGAACGGCAAGTCGTAGAGCGTTATCTGCGTGAATGTGTTGTTTAGGGCGGAAAGGTTGGTAGTGTTTACGAATATCCTGGAAGGCGTGAAAGAGCGGGGAGGAGCTATATTGAATTGTATGAGCCTGCCCATGGCGCTCATGATATTTTGCGCGTTTTCCCGCGTGCTTAGATTGACCGAGCTGAAGTTGAACATTCCCATCCTCTTGTAGGTGTCGCCCCAGGGCATGGAGCGGTTTACCCCGGTAACTGCGTAGCCGCACGATTGACTGCCATTCATTTCGCCTATCATCACTAAGTTGACAGCATTGAAGTTATTCACCTGCGAGAAGTTCGTGCTGCCTGTCCCTTCGCGGAAGCAGGCTGCCACGGGATTGCCCTGCGGCGGGCCCTGGAATGCTCCCAGGTTGTGCAGGAGCACCTCGATGCTGGAAGGCTGCCCGACTACAGTATTGTTCGCCTGGTCATATGGGTAGATTCTGATGGAATACGGAGCAACCGGGCTGGTGGAATTGATTACTGAACTGCTCGAAAGAAGCGCGGTGACGTTGAACGAGCCGTTCCAGCTCGAGGTGTTGCCAAGCGCTGTGTAGTTGGTGAGGTTGATAGACATGTTCACGTCGCTTTGGTTCATCGCGCTCCCAAAGTCCACGCGCACGCGCGTCACATTGGTCACGAAATCCGTTACAGTGACGTTGAACAGAATTATGCCTGCAGCCGAATCCGAAGGCGAGAAGAAACTGTCTGGCTCGACAAGGAAGCTGGATGCAACGCTCGGAATGGTCCCGTCGCTTATGAAAGTCCTGGTTGCGCTCGTGTTCTGCTGCCCTGTTGTTGCATTCACGCACGACACATACCATGTATAAACGCCACTGGTTGCGAACGAGAAGGGGGTGGAAACGTTTGAAGTGAGCGTGTTGTTGTTTGTGGTTGCATTACTAAAAGAGTATATTGTTGCAGGAGTGGAATTATTCACATAAAGAGTGCAGTTTGCAACGCTGTCGTTGCTTGTGAAATTGAACTGGAAGGTTATCGCGGTGGAGTTGTTGTAGATTGCGCCGCTGGAAGGCGAAAAGAGGTTGACGACAAGCTCTGCTGACGGCGCTCCCGCTAGCAGGACAAATGCTGCCGCAGCTAGGAGAAACAGCTTGCAGTAAGGCTTTTCATTGCAGAAGAACACAAACACCACCCCGCATGCATCAGATAGGGGCAGGCGGATTAAAAACTTTATGCATTCTGTGGGAAACAGAAAAAAAAACGGAACGAAGAAAAGAGAAAAACAAAAAAAGAAGAAAATCAGTAATCGCCCATTCCGCCGCCCATGCCGCCGGCACCGCCGGGCCCGCCTGCGCCGCCCGGAGGCATGCCGCCCGACTTGCCCTTGGAAGCAATCATGTCATCAATCCTAAGGAGCATCTTTGCCGCCTCGGACGCTGATGCTATTGCCTGCGTCTTCACTTTCAGCGGCTCGAAAACGCCGATTGCCTTCATGTCCGCAATTGTGGAGTTGTAGACATCCACGCCGAAGTGCTCGCCGCCCTCCTTCTTGTGCTTGGCTCGCAAGGAGACAAGCGCGTCGATTGCGTCCATGCCTGTATTCTCTGCAAGGGTGCGGGGAACTGTCTCAAGCGCCTCGGCAAATGCCTGTATTGCAAGCTGCTCGCGGCCGCCGATTTCTGTTGCGTATTTGCCAAGCTGGACTGCAAGCTCAAGCTCTGTGGAGCCGCCGCCTGTCACATACCTTCCGTCCTCCACAGCGGATGAGACCGCGCCGATTGCGTCCACTATGGCGCGCTCGCCTTCCGAAACCACGTGGTCGGTTGAAGCGCGCACGAATATTGTCACTGACTTTGCGTCCTTGCAGTTTTCCACAAACACCATCTTCTCTCCTGCAATGGACTTCTCGTTGACATCGCCTGCAGTGCCCAGATCCTTTGCGGACAGGTCGTCAAGCGTGGTTGCTATCTTTGCGCCGGTTGCACGCGCAAGCTTTTCCATGTCGGATTTCTTCACGCGGCGGACTGCTGCGATTCCCTTCTTGTTCAGGAAGTGCTGCGCAACGTCGTCAATGCCCTTCTGGCAGAAAACGATGTTCGCGCCTGTTGCAGCGATTTTCTCAGTCATGTCCTTGAGCATCTTCTCCTCCTGCGCAAGGAACGCAGACATCTGGTCAGGCGAGGTTATCTCGATTTTCGCATCCACTTCGGTCTTCTCTATTTCAAGCGCACAGTCCAAAAGCGCGATTTTGCCGCCCTTGATGCTCTTTGGCATGCCCGGGTGCACAATCTCCTTGTCGATAAGCACGCCCTGTATGAGCGCTGTGTCGTTGATGTTGCCGCCTGCCTTCTTCTCTATCTTGATGAGTTCATCATCCACGAAATAAACGCCGTTCTTCTGCTCTGCGACCTGCGTTACCGCAGCGACCACGAGCTTGGCAAGGGAATCCTTGTTCGTTCCAACGCCGATGGACTTGCTGCCCATTGCGATTGCGGCTATTTTCTCGAGCGTCGCCTTGTCGGAAACGTTGACCTTGGTCGCGATTTTCTCGAGAAGCTCGTTTGTCTTCTTTGCAGCCAAGTCGTAGCCTTTCACTATCGTGGAGGCGTGTATGTCCTGGTCCAATAAATCGCCTGCTTTTTTCAGGAACATGCCTGCAAGCATTACAGACGTGGTCGTTCCGTCGCCCACTTCCTTGTCCTGCGTCTTTGCGATTTCCACCATTATTTTTGCCGCAGGGTGCTCCACGTTCATCTCTTCGAGTATGGTCGCCCCGTCATTTGTTATCACGATGTCGCCAAGCTCAGAGACAAGCATCTTGTCCATGCCTTTTGGCCCAAGCGTTGTCCTGACGATGTTTGCGACTGCGTGCGCCACCGCGATGTTTATGCGCTGCGCGTCGCGCCCGATTATCCGGTTGCCCTCGACTACCTGCTGACCTTCAAGATTCTTTGCCATAAATTCCACCTCTCCTTTTTGCGTCATCAACGTTAGGGGTAAGAAACTGTCAATGCTGTATTAACAAAAAATACAAAAAAAACTTGTTTGCAGATATCCGCAAATTGCCAAACAGGAATCACAGTTTCGTTATTTTGCCGAACTTGCCTGCGGAAAGCTGCGCATTGCCCTTGTATTCGGAAACCCAGCCGTTTTCAATCTTGATGTTGTCGCCCTGCGAGAAGTTGTCCGCGTCCTCGCCCCAAAGCGAAAGCTGTATTTCGCCAGATGCATCCTTCAGGGTCGCGTTTGCCACGCGCAATTTCTTCCCGAATTTTGTGATGACGTCGCGCGCCTCTTCTTTTGAGACGAGCTCGCCTTCAACGCTCACGTTGCCCGTGCCTGCTTTCAGTTCTGATATTTTCATCATATCATCTCCCACGAAAATTTGCCTTAATTAATTAGCTTAATCAAGAGCAAGCTACAGTTAAAATGGGAAAGATATTAATAGGTTTCAGTAGGCTCTTCCAAGGACGCGTTCGGAAATTCAGATTTCCCTTCCTCAAATTTTTTCGGTTTGTTTATCAGGTGCCTTCATCAAAAGACTCTGCATATTTCTTTTGCTCACCAGTGGGCTCCTTTAGGAAAACTCCCTGTGAATTGAGGAGAAGCCTTGCCACCGAATCGTCGATATCTTTCGGGACGTCGTGCACGCCCGCAGGCATCTTCGCTCCCTTTGCAATCCGTTCGCAGCAGAGCGCCTGTATTGCAAACGAGCCGTCCATTATTTCTATCGGATGCCCCTGCCCTGAAGGGCGGGCTAAATTTACGAGGCGGCCTTCGGAAAGAAGGTAAAGCGTTTTGCCATTCTTCAGCTGGTAGCCAACCACATTGTCCTTCAGTTCTTCCACTTTTTTGCTCATTTTGCGCAGGGCAGGCTCGTTTATTTCGATGTTGAAGTGCCCTGCGTTGCAAAGAATCGCCCCGTCCTTCATTTTTTCGAAATGCTGGGAGTCGAGAACGTTCTTGTTGCCTGTTGCAGTGACGAACAGGTCGCCTTGCGGAGCTGCGAAATCCATGTCCATCACGCGGTAGCCGTCGTAAAGCGCGGAAAGGCCGCGCTGCAGGCCTGACTCGTGAGGCCCGAGCGTGCCGTCTATTTCAACAACGATTACGTTCGCGCCCATTGCCTTCATGCGCGAGGCTATCCCCCTGCCGCACCAGCCATAGCCTGCGACAACTACGGTTTTTCCGGCAATAAGCTTGTTTGTTGCGCGGGCAATCGCATCCACTGTGGACTGCGCTGTTCCGAACTGGTTGTCAAGCAGGAATTTGGAATAGGCGTTGTTCACCGCGAATACGGGGAATAGTAGTTTGCCTGCCTTGTGCATGGCATTCAGGCGCGTTATGCCAGTTGTCGTCTCCTCGCAGGCGCCCTTTATTTTCGCAAGCTCTGCCTTCCGCTTGCTGTGCAGCAGATTAATCAGGTCGCAGCCGTCATCAATAACGATGTCGGGCTTGCCATCAAGCACGGAATTCAGGCAGAAATAGTATTCGTCGTTTGTTTGCCCTGCCCATGCGAACACTTCCATTTTGCCCACTTGCGCAAGAGCTGCTGCAACCGAGTCATCCGTGGTAAGGGGATTGCACGAGGAGGCGAAGACTTTTGCCCCGCCTGCTGCGAGCGTTTCAAGAAGTATGCCTGTTTTCTTTTCGAGATGAAGGGCTGTTGAGATTGTTAATCCTGCGAATGGCTTTTCCTTTGCGAACCTCTTGCGGATTTGAGCAAGCACAGGCATGTTTCTTCTTGCCCACTCAAGCTCTGCCTCGCCTTTTTTTGCCAATGAGGAATCCTTGACTTTTGACATTGGAGACACCGGACGGAATTTGAAGCGCAATATATAATATAGGTGCTTTGGCACAAGCCCACCATGCAGAAAATGACTGGATTGGATTTGTCATTTGCAGTTGCCGAGCTTGCGCAGCTTCAAGGGAAGCGGATTGCCAAGATCAGGAGGACGGCGAATGGAATTTTTCTTTTCAAGATAGGCAGTGAAGAATTGCTATTCGAAACCGGAGTGAGGCTGCACCTTACACGGCAGGTGCTTGCCGCGACCGAACGGCCAGACGGCTTTGTGGGCTTTCTCCGCAAGAACTTCGAGGGGAAAACTGCTGCAAGGATTTTCCAGGTGCCGAACGAACGAATAGTGGAAATTGAAACGAAATCTAAGGAGCGGCTTGTTTTTGAACTTTTCAGGAAGGGGAATTTGATTGCTGTTGGAGAAGACGGCGTGATTGCCGCCTGCCTGGAGCAAGAAGAGACAGGAGGAAGGAAAATTGCGAGGGGCGAGCGGTATTCCTACCCTAAAGCAGGAAATTTCGAGATAAAAAAACCGGCAGACGTTGCGTTCGCTGTGCAGGAGAACGAAAAAGGCGAACCTGTTTCTTTTTCATGCGATGCCAAAAAAGATGGAAGGGGATTCGCATCCTTTTCAGAAATGGCTGATTATTACTATGCGAACCGGAAAGAGGAGAGCGATGCCGAGCGGGCAGCAAAAGAAAAGCTGAAAAAACTGCATGAGAGGCTGGAATCCCAGAAGAAAGCGCTTGAGGAGCTTGTGCAGAAGAGGCAGGAGGCAAAGGAGGCAGGAGATGCCATTTACTCTAATTTTGAGAAAGTGGAGAATGTGCTTGCTGAAGCAAGGAAAGCAAAGAAGGATGTTGAGCTTGAATTGTGAAAATCAGGCAAAGTAGCACAGCTGCGGCTCGTTTGCGCCAAAGCCTGTCCCATTGCACCAGCCGATGCAGTTTATGATGAGCGGCTTTGCCCCGATTTGCCTCTTTTTTATTTGCTGCCCCCCAATGGTCTGGTTATACTCGAAGCCGAAATCCTTGATTGTGATGAGCCCCCTGCCATTCAAGTCGCACCATGTGCTGGCTCCTGGAAGCGAACCCCAGTAATTGCGAGTAGCCGTGACTGGCAGGAAGTTTATTTCGTGCTCACGGCAGGGAATCTTGTCCCAGCTGCCCTGCACAGTCCCAACAGTGGTGCCAAGGCAGCTGTCCTCGCCTGGCTGGATTGTTATGGATATGTTATGCCACTGGCTTACATCACTGCCGCTTACCCAAACCTGAACATCGGTGACGTCTATCGAAACCGACCTTCCGCCGCCCAGCACTTTGGTGATTGTGAGCGGGTAGCTCCCTGTGTTCCTCAAACGGAGGTTGGCGCCCGATGCATTATAGAGCTCGTCCCAGAAACCGGCATTTGGGTATGATTGGTCGCCTCCCACTACTGCGTGGTGGAGCCTGTAGCCCTCGCCAGTTTCCACAATCGCAATCGGGCTTGCGCTCTTCCAGTAAATCTGCGACTCGGAAAGCGAAACATCGCTTGAAGTTCCAGGGAACCAGCCCAGAAGGGCGATTGAAGCAAGCGCGATTATGAGCACGACTGCAAGCAAAACGAGGTATTCCGTGGCTCCCTGTGCTAAAAAAAACCGCATGACGGAGATTCTGACCCAATCAATAAGAGCATTTCTATTTTCCTACTTCTTCACGTTCTTGGGCATGAAGGGGGCAAGCAGCTTCTCTGCTTTTTTCTGGTGATCCACTTTGAGGGCAAGCACGCTGTAACCTGCTTCCTTTGCTATGAAGAACAAGTTGAGTATGCTCACTTTTTCCTTTGCAAGAAGGGAAGACATCTGCGAAAGCGAGCCTGGCTCGTCCTTGAGCTTGACCACAAGAAGCTCTGACTCAAGCACGCGGTAGCCGCTGCCCGACAGGTATTGCATTGCCTTTTTCGCGTCCTTCACGGCTATTTCGATTATTGCCTTGCCGCCGTGCACCTCGACCGCGATGGATTCGATGTTGATGTGCGCCTTGCCGAGTATGTAGGATATGTCCGCGACTATGCCCACCTTGTCGTCCACGACTATTGTCAGCTCTTCCATGAAAAACACCTGTCTTCACTCGGTTTTCACAAGATAGGGCGCAAGCACGTTCATCGCCTTTTTCGGGTGGTCCACTTTGAGCGCATCCATTGCATAGCCCTCGCCGCGGAAAAGCAGGTAGAGGCTTTCGATGTTTATGCCGTGCTCCTTGAGAAGCCTTGACACTTCGGAGAGCTGCCCGGGCTCGTCTTTCACCTTTATCACCAGTATTTCCGACTCGAGCACGCGATAGCCGTTTGCGGAAAGCAGCGCTTCGGCTTTCTTTTCGTCTTTTACCGTGAGGTTGACTATTGCCTTGCCGTCTTTGGCAGCAAAGGAAATCGCCTCGATGTTTATGCGGGCCTTGCCAAGTATGTAGGAGATGTCGGCGACAACGCCCACTTTGTCATCTGAGACTATGGTAATCTGCTTCATGATCCTCCCGAAAAGACAAAGCGCAATAATGCTTATAATCCATTGTTTCTCTTTTGCGGGAATTGTCGATGCGGCTAAACTATCTTGTAAGCCTGCAGGTGCGGGATGCCGTCAATTGTAACTGCGTGCGAAACCGCAAGCCCGGCCGATGCTGCTGCGGATAGCGCCTTTTTCCCCACGATATTCACATTTTCGGCGCCGGTCAGAGCGGCAACGGCTTCCTCCTTCCCCACAAGCTTTCCCTGGTAGAATGAGGCGTGCCCCCGCAAGTCAAGACGGTATTTCTTGTTGACAAGCACCCTTCCAATCAATTCCGCATCGCAAAGCGCGACTATGCTCCCCATGGGCGTGTGGTGCACCTTCAGGTACATGGGCATGAAAACGATTGCAAGAATAATAAATGCATGAGACCAATCTGCACGCATGATGAAGTCCGCGCTCGCCCTGTCTGTTTTCCTTGTTGCGCTGCTGCTTTTAGGATGCACTGCAAAGCCGCAGGAAGCGTCTGCAAAGGAAGGCAGCGGCCCAGTCGGCTCGTTTTTCCTGCCGCAAAGCAAGGCAGACTACACTGCAGTCTACGCGGTTGATGAGGGAAGCGGCCCAGTTGCATCGAAAAAAGTCTGGCGCAAAGACAGCCGGATGAGAATAGAAATTTCATCTGATTCAGGCGGCTCCATTTCGCTTTACTTTGTTTCCGGAAGGGCTTATTCCTGCGCAAACATTGGAAGCGGCTACTCCTGCTATGAAATAACCAGCGGGCTTGAGCCAGAGGCAGCGGCACAGCTTTCAGGCGAGCCAGATTTCTCTTCTGCGGAAGCAGCTGAAGAGGTGGAAATCGGCAGCACCAAAGGCTACTGCTTTTTCTTCCCGTACAAAGTATTCGAGAAAAGGAAGCAGTGCTTCACTGAAAAAGGAGTGCTTGCGTTTGACCAGTACAATGTGACAGATGGCAGGGCGCACACCGAATATTTGACGAATCTTGCTTATGTGGCATATGACTCTGACTTCGTGCTCCCTGCAGCTCCGCAGCCTGTGCCAAAAGTGAAGGAGAATTAGCCTTCTGCCCATCTTGCATAAGCTCTATTCGCCTTGGCAATTTTTACTGCGATTATTTGCGGCACTGCATAAGAATGTATTTTCTTAATCATCCGTTCTGCCTTCGGATAATTCGAATCCTTCATTTTGATTTCGACTACAAATTCGCTTTGCCGCTCGAATTTTTCCTTCCAGAGGAAAAAGGATTTGCATGCATAAACAGATGCGCAGGCTGCAAGCTTGGCGCGGACGAGTGCCGCAGCTATTTTTTCAGCTTCCTTTTTTGTTGCACAGGAGGTGTGGACGAGCAGCATGACGCAGATTGGCGCGGCTCACTATTAATATTTGCTTCCCCAACAGAAAAACCGAGGGCCTGTAGTCGAATGGTTAAGACGTCGCTCTTACACAGCGAAGATTCGGGGTTCGATTCCCTGCGGGCCCATTTTCCTCTTTTTTCAGATATTTTCGATAAATAGATAAACGGTTGCCATAAGAAAGCAGTCCGTGAGATGCGATGCCAATTAGCGTTAGGGAAGCTTTTCTTAAATACAGAATTGGACATACGCCTGAAGATGCTGGCCTTGCAGTAAGCAGGCAGAAAGCGCAGGCGATTTTCCAGAATCTTTCGCTCCTTGATTCAGGGCAGCGCAGCATTCTTTGCATGCACGCGGCAAGGAACGCCGAAAGCCTGCTTGACAGCATCAGGGCAGTCAACATCCTTGAAAAAGAGAGGGACTGGGGGAGCCTTGCCAAACTTGCAGCAAGAGGGGCAGACGGCGTGGCATTCTTGTCGCTTCTTGCGCTTGAGAGGAACCGCCGCTGGCTGGAAATAAGGCAGGCAGTCACAGATGCGAGTTGGGAGGTCGGCAGCCAGGCAGTGGAAATGCTGATTAATGAGAACAAGCTGGACGAGCTGAGGTTCATAAAAAAGGAGGGCTGCCATCCGACCACACTGAAGGCGGTGGAGAAAGGAATCAGGAAAATCGAGAAGAACATAGAGGAAAAGATAGCGGCGAAAGATGTCGAGGGGCTGCTCCACATTGCAAAATCCAGGCTCGGCACTCTCAAGCGCGAGCTTGAAGCCCTTGGAGTCGAAGTGAGCAATGAAGGACAACGTAAGGTTTTGCAAGACGAAGGCTTCCAAAGGATAATCGCAAGAACAATATTAACCATGAACGAAGAAGAGATAATTGGGCTGATAGACGAACTGGAAGGCAAAGGCGGCGGAGTGCAGCAGGTGGCAAAGGCTCTTTACGACCACCAGGATTCAGAGACTGCTATGCGGGTGCTACGGAGACTGGGCGACAGAGTAAAAAAGGCGCATCTTCTTGAAGGGGCGCTGCTTTATGTGAAGTGCGCCATTGAAGAAAAGGATTTGGCAAAGCTCGTCCGTATTGCGCGCGGCATAGAGCGGGAATTCAAAACAGGATAACGGCACTTGCTCCTGATTTTCGTCCCTTAACGTACCTCCTTACGGCAATGTTTATATACCGTGTCGAGGTAACACTCTCGGTGATCATCAATGGGATTTGAACAGACGATTATGCAGCTTGTCGACAAGCTCCAGACCTCGGGGAGCCAGTTCCTGGGCAACCTCATCTGGACAGTGGTGGCTGTCGCGCTTCTTGCAGCCGTCCTCATGGTCGGATGGTTCGTGGCAGGAGTGCTCGGGAAAATCCTCAGGCGATTTTTCGCTGAGCTTAAAATCGAGCAGTTCCTGCAGTCGCACGGGGTGCACGACGCGTTTGTGGGCTTCACGTTCACCAACATAGTCGTATCCGTGATGAAGCTTTACGTCATGGTGCTGTTTGTCGGCATAGCGGCAAACGTGATCGAGGCGGTTGTCGAGATAAAGGTGCCCATGCTGACCTACTTTGCGACCCAGGCGTCAGGCTACCTGCCCTCGCTCGTGCAGGGGCTGATAATCGTCATGGCAGGGCTCCTGGCAGGAGACTACATCACTGACAGGGTGAAGAAGCACAAGAATATGCCGTTTGCAAACAGCGTCGCGATTGTCGTGGAGCTGTTCATCGCATACAACGCGCTTGTTATTGCAATGCCTCTTCTGCTTCCTGCAGCAGACCCGTCGCTTCTCGTCTGGTCGTTCCTGGTCATACTCGGGGCGTTCGCCTTCGCACTTGGCCTTGGATCTGCGCTTGCGATTGGCTTTGGTCTGAAAGACGTCGTTGCAGAGGTGGCGAAGAAGAACAAGCACCACCTGCACGGACTTCTGTAACTCCCTTTGTTTTTTTTTTCTTTTTTTTTATTTTTCTTAGCCTTTGTTTTTTTTTGAGACTGGTTAAATGGGTCTTTTCCTATTTTTGTTTGTTCGCTGCCTTTGGGCTTCTTTTTTCGTTTTTATTTATACCCTGTTTTCCATCCGATCAGAACAGCTCTTCCTGCCTTCCAAGCCTCTTTTCCTCTTTGCCGAATTTTTCGTGAATCATGCCGCCGCGTTTCTTGAAAACCAGCCAGGCTGAAATCGCGTTTGTGAAGAAAATCACGAACAGCGCAAGCAGTGGAAGGTCGAAAGGAATGGTCTTGCCGGAAGAGCGCAGGCCTTCGGAAACTATCACTGCGAGCACTGCAGAGGTCAAACCGCGGGCTGAGACTGCCTCAAGCAGCCTTCCTTTTCGGATGGATTGGTCAAGAAAGCCTATCACCCTGCCGGAAAGCATCCTTGACCAGGCAAGAAGAATGGAAATGGCAAGTGCGAGCAGACCAACTTGGAGCTGCGCAGGCGAGTGCGCAAGCAGCATGCCTATGTAGAGGAAGAAGAACGTCCGCAGGAAAATGGTGATTTCCGACTGGAAGCGGCGCACCTCGTCAATTGATTTGTGCGAGAGGTTGCCAAGGAAAAACCCGAATATGAAAACCGAAATGACTCCGCTTGCCCCGAGCATGCCAGAGAGGGCGTATAGGAGGGCGCCCATGCCGATTGCAAGAAGGTGCTCGTTGCCTTCTGCTATTTTTGAGAGAACCGCTTTCCATGCGGCGGCAAAAACTCCTCCGAGAGCAAGCGAGAGGAGAAAGGAGAAGGCTAGCGTGGAAGGAAGGGAAGAGAAGAACGGCAGCGGTGGTGCGGCTGCGGATGAATGCGCCAATGACTCCACAATGAGAAGCGCCAGCATCACTGAAAGCGCATCAGAAACTGCTGATTCTAATTCCCCAACCGCGCGCGCGCTTTCGGAAGTGTCGATTGCGGACGTGAATCCCGAGAGAAGCTCTGGAGCAACTGATGCGAATACTGCCGCAATGGCAAGCGAGGTTAGGAAATCCAGCCCCATGCCAAGGTAGAGTATGGCAAACGTGCCGGCAAGCGCAAGGAAGAACGAAATGGTTCCGAAAAGGAGTGCCTTGTGCGCCTGGCGGATGAGGTTGGAAAACGACAGGTGCAGCCCCTCATCAAGTATTATCATGAGAAGGCAAACTGCGCCAAGAGGGAGGATGAGGGAGCTTGTGCTTGCGACAAATGAGGACGGGAGGAATGCGCCTGCCAAAGCACCGAGGACAAGAAGCAGGAACACATCTGAAAACCCAGTTTTCCTGATGAAAAGCCTGCCTAAGACCCCTGCGAGGATGATGAGCCCGAGGATTCCGATTCCGATGTCCTGCCCGGCCATAAAAACAGCTTGCGCGTATTACATATTTAAAGCAGAAGCGAAGCAGCATTACGTGGAGGAAATGTGGAATTTCAACAGGAGCGCCCATGGGGCATTCGCAAAAAAAGTAGCGCTAGCAGCGCTTGCGAAGGATGCGAAGAGAGATATCACAAGTGAGGGGTGTATCGCAAAGGGCGCACGCTGCATAGGAAAGATAGTTGCAAAATCTAACTTCGTCCTCTGCGGAATTCTTGAGGCAGATGCAATTTTTGCAAGCAGGAAAGTCAAGGCGAAGTGGAATTTTTCAGAAGGCGCCAGAGTGCGGCAGGGAGAGGCCATCTGCCGCATATCAGGAAATTGCCGCTCTGTTCTTGCCTGCGAGCGGGTTGCACTCAATTACTTGTCGCTCCTTTCTGGCATTGCGACCAAATCAACAGATGCATCTGCGAGATATGGGAAATGGAAAATTTCTGCCACAAGAAAAACCTTGCCCATGCTTTCTGATTCTGAAAAGCGCGCCGTCCGAGTTGGCGGATGCCTCACCCATAGGATGGATTTGTCCGATGGCATTCTGATAAAGGACAACCATTTGGCTGCGATAATGAAAGAAAAGAAAACGACGAGAGCAAGAGCCGTGGAGATTGCAGCGCGCTCATTTTCAAAGGCGGATTTCGTGGAGGTTGAAGTTTCCTCTGTTGCCGAGGCGGTTGCTGCAGCAAAAGCAGGCGCAAAGGCAATCCTTGTGGACAACGTTTCACCATCCGAATTGAGGAAAATAGTTAACGCCGCAAGAAAGCTCAACGGCCGCATCGTCATAGAAGCATCAGGAGGCATAACACTCGCAAACGCTGGAATATACTTGAAAGCCGGTGCTAACTTCGTTTCGACTTCCGAGCTTACGATGTCGATAGAGCCTGCTGATTTGTCACTCGAGATAGACTCTTTTTAAAATTGTGCCAACACTTTCTAGAAAGCCAGCCCCCTCGTCTAGCGGTCAAGGACACGAGGCTCTGAACAACCCTTTTTGCTTGTCTCGCTCACGCGGGGCAGTTCGTTCGACTGCGCAAAAAGCGTTGACGGAAAATTTGGAGCAACCTCGTTACATCGGTTCGAATCCGATGGGGGCTATTTCCACATAAATAGGCCCCAGACTTGGAACTGAGCTCCGAGCTGATTTTGGGCTACTTATTCTTTTTTAACATGATTTGCGAATCCTGCTCGATGCGCTCGCGACACCGCCGCTCGCACGGGAAGGCCTCCCCTGTAGGGAAAAAAATAATCTACATAACTTCTTACAGGAATGCAGCGATAGAAGTGATGAAGGATTACCAGCACAAGGGCGAGCTTGTGGAGATGGAGCGCGAATACGACGAGACCGGGCAGATGGTCTATGTGGTCTATATTTATCCAAGGAGATATTGATGGTGGAAGACAGGCGGAGCGAAATACTTGCAAAGGGAGGCATGGACATACGCGTGAAGCGGAATGGGATATACCAACTCCTGCCATTCAAGGTAATAAGGAAAAAAACTCCTTTGGGAGAAGTGCCCTACCTTACGCTTGAGAACAAGTTCCTTGATGTTGCCGAGCTTATGAGGATTGCCGAGGAATGCCAGCTGCCAGTGGAGGCGTCAAACGGGAAGGTATATCCTAGGGGAAAGAAAGAGACTGATTTTGCCGGGCTTTAGCCTTGCAGCGCTTTGCGGATTTTCTCCCCTGAGATTGCCTCGCGCAAAAGAGCGTCTGGAAAAGAGACTCTCGATTTCTTCTTTTGCTTCCCAAGCATTATTTTTCCGCAAAGGGAAGAGACTTCGGCTGGCGTCCTTGCAGTTGTGTCTATCTCCCAGACTTTCCTCTTTCCGAAATTCTTTTCCGAAAGAACTGTGCAGTAGTCAAGCGCTTCGGAAAGCGCGTTTTGCGATATTTTTTCTGGAGAGTAGCTTCGCCCAGCCATTCTCCTGCGCAGCTCCTTTGGCTCGCAGCGAAGCACGATGACTTTTGAAACCGGCAATTTCATTTCGCAGCCAAGATGGCCCTCAACAATGACATCGCGGGATTTGAGTTCTGCCTTGATAGCGGCAGAAAGCTCGTCTTGCAGTTCCTTCAGCTTCACGATTTTTGCGCTGTCTGCTTCGTCGACTGAGGAGTAGAGCTTGAGGGCTGAAACAAGCTTGTTTATGTCAATCAATGCAGAGTTGGTTTTTTCTGATAGGAGCTTTGCAACTGTTGTTTTCCCTGTTCCAGGGACACCGGTGATTAGAAGCGGGCGGTGCGCCATAAGACCAGCTAGAGCTTTTTTGAGAGGGAAAGAAGGAGCGACTTTGCGGAAGCAAGCGACTGCCTCCCTTTTTCGGTAAGCTCGTAGTATTTCCTTCTCCCTTCGAATTTGGAGGAAATCAGCTTTTCATCCTCAAGCTTGTAAAGAACGAAATACGTCATGAGCTTCGAAGGGGAAAAGCCGAACGAGCGCTGTATTTGCGAGGGAAGGGCATAGGCATAGACCTTTTTGCGCCGCATAAGCGAGAGGGCAGAAAGCCAGATGTTCCCGTGGGTAAGGGAATTTTCAAGGCGCGCAAGAGGCTTGGATTTTTGCATGACAAGACGCCTCGGGCAATGCTTTTGTGCCTTTGCCTTTCGACAGTCAGGCTTTATTCTCCCGGCAAGCACCTAGGCATTCTTTGCCTTTCAGCCTGATTCTTCCAGCAGCCGTTCCGCCTTCTGGGCGCTCACCCAGATTCTTCCCAGACGCGCACGCCGTTCTTTGCTCCGGCTTCCTTTATCTTTTTGGAGATTTCCTGGCCAAATGGAGTTGGATAGTCTTCGGTGACGCAGCCAAGGCAGAGATTCTCCTTTTTCATGCCGATTGCCTTCACCAAATCCTCAACTGATTGGAAGACCAGCGAATCTGCGCCGATTTGCTTCCGTATTTCCTCCACGCTCTTGTTTGCTGCAATGAGCTGCTGGTAATTGGGAAGGTCGATTCCGTAAAAGCAGGGGCCGATTACTGGCGGGCAGGTTATGCGCAGGTGTATTTCCTTTGCGCCTGCGTCGCGGACAAGCTTCACTATGGGTCCTGAGGTGGTGCCGCGGACAATGGAGTCGTCAATGAGCACTATGCGCTTGCCCTCGATTATGTGGCGCACTGCGTTGAGCTTGAGCCGCACGGCATGCTCGCGCTTTTTCTGCGATGCCATGATGAACGTCCTTCCCACGTAGCGGTTCTTGATGAGCCCCTCTGCAACAGGAATCCCTGCTTCCTGGGAATAGCCCTCGACAGCGCTTCGCGCAGTGTCAGGCACAGCCACCACCACGTCTGCTTTGACAGGCGCTGCCTTTGCAAGCATGGCGCCAAGCTTGTGGCGCACCTCATAGACCCACTTGCCGTCGATTTTCGAATCAGGGCGCGAGAAATAAACGTATTCGAACATGCAGTGGCGCGGCTTCCCTTCTCCTGCCACCACCTTGCGCTTCACTCCGTCCTTGGAAACAACAGCCACTTCCCCAGGCGCAAGGTCGCCTTGCAGCTTGCAGCCCACTATGTCAAGCGCCACTGATTCTGAGGCGAATACGATTTTGTCCTCGCTTCTGCCCCAGCAAAGCGGGCGGATCGCCTGCGGGTCGCGGAAGACCACGAGCTCGCCTGAGTCAGTCACAATTACGACAGAATAGGCGCCGTCCACCTTTTTCATCACCGCAGCTGAAGCCTCGAACAAGTCGCTTGTTTTCCTGTACTGCTCTATGAATGCAACAAGTATGAGCTCGGCATCGCACGAGGAGCAGAACACGTTCCCGGTCTGCTCCATTATCTTTTTGACGCGGCCGTAATTCGAAATGTTACCGTTGTGCGCAAGCGCGAATTTCTTCCCGTTCGCCTCAGCGGTGAAAGGCTGCGCGTCCTCCACGCCGCCAGCGCCTATTGTCGGGTAGCGGACATGGCCGATTCCCACAAAGCCCGGCAATGATTCGATTGCCTTTGCGTCAAGGACATCCGCGACCATGCCAAGCTTGCGTGTCGCCTTGAGGGTTTTCCCGTCGGATGTTGCCGCGCCTGCCGAATCCTGGCCGCGGTGCTGCAGGTTCATCATGCCCATGTAGATGTCGTATGCGATTGGCGCGCCTGAGAAGGAATAGATTCCGAAAATCCCGCAATATTCTTTTTTCTCGTAATCTGAAGCGGAAACAGGCGCATAAGAGGCATTAGGAAGAGAGCCTTCCCCGTAAGGAGCTGAAATTGCAATTCCCATATTGGTAATTGAACGAAAAAGTTTTTGAATGTAGCCCATGAAGTCGTGCGCATGAACAGCGCGCTTCTTGGCATCCCAAAACCGAAAAAGAAAAGCCACAAGGGGCAAAACGGCATTGTGCTCATCGTCGGAGGGAGCAAAACCTACCATGGCGCGCCAATCTTGGCTGCGCTTGCTGCGGTTCGCTTCTGTGATTTGGTTTACTTTGCTTCGACGAAGGAGAATAATGAACTGATGAGAAAGATGAAGGGTGCATCGCCAAACATAATTGCAGTTCCGCAGGAAAAATCCGATTTCGCTTTTTCGCATGCCACGTGCGTGCTTGTTGGGAATGGAATGGATGCGGATGCTGCAACAAAGAAAATGGCGGAAAAAATATTGAAAACAAAAAAAAGGTGCGTTCTTGATGCGGCTGCGCTTCGAGTTGTTGATGCGAAACTTCTTCATTCAAATGCGATTGTCACTCCGCATGTTCGTGAATTCCAATCGCTTTTCGGGATTCCTGCAAACGAGAAGAATGCTGCTTCGCTGTCGAAAAGATACAACTGCACGATTTTGCTCAAGGGTGAGCGCGACATCGTGGCAAGTTGCGGCAAGGTTGTTCACGTCAAAGGCGGCAACGCAGGCATGACAAAGGGCGGGACTGGAGATGTTCTGGCAGGATTGCTTGCCGCAATCTACTCGAGAACAGAGTCGCCCCTTTCGGCTGCATACACCGCCTCTTACCTGAACAAAAAGGCTGGCGAGATGCTCTTCCGCTGCTTTGGCTACAACTTCTCTTCAGAGGATTTGGCTGGAGAACTTGCTTTTGTTGCTGCTTCGCTTTCCGATTAGGTGGCTGGCAAACTGGCTTTTGTCGCCTGAGGCAATGGGCCTAGTTTTGCCTCTTTTTAAACCCCTTTTTAACCCTTTATAAAGCCCCTAAATTTGCCCAGCGCACAGCGGGCTTTTTGCCTCCAAAAAAAGAAAGGCTTAAATACTGCCCAATCGAACTCCTCTTTGTGCGAGGTGAGAAAATGAAGATTGCACCGCCGGGAAAGGAGTTTGTGTTCAAGATGCCTGACGGCCGAGTGGTTGGAAGGGCAAAGTCTGTCTCCGAGCTTGCGCAGCTCATCAAGACTGCGCCCCTTGACGCTGTGCTTTTCCATGCAAAGGGAGGGCACTTTGCGCCGTGGCTCAACATGCTTGGCGAGAACGGGATCGTCGGAAAGCTTCGCTCCCTGCAGATAAACGACAAGACAGTGCGAGTGGCTCTCCTGCGGATAATCCACCCTTAAGAGCCTGTTTTTAGCTTTTTGCACACCGAAGTTAGCCTATGGCAGAAAATCCGTCCTTCAAAAGGAAAATAAGCTCCAAAAGCGTGAGGGGAGCGGAGCTTTCGGCTGTGAAGGGCTTTGCTGCTGGGCCGAGCGTCACTGTTAGCGAGCTGGTGGCATCCTATTCTACATTGGGATTCCAGGCGTCGCATCTTGCGAAAGCTGCTGAAATAGTTGGAAGGATGAGAAAGGACAGGGCAACCGTCTTCCTTACATTCACTTCGAACATGGTTTCATCCGGACTTCGGGAAATAATCGCACAGCTTTGCAAGCACAAGCTCGTGGACTGCATCATCACCTCAACAGGCTCAATTGAGGAGGATGTGATGAAGTGCTCCGCGCCTTTCTTGCTTGGGAAATTCGAAGTGGATGATGCAGAGCTCAAGAAGAACGGGATGAACAGGATCGGGAATATTTTCGTGAAAGACGAGCAGTATGCAGAGTTTGAGAAGCTGCACCTTGCCTTCATGCAGAAGATGTATGGAAAGCACGGAAAAAGGATGTGCATGAGCGAATATGTGAAGGAGCTTGGCGCAACCCTGAACAATGAAGACTCCTTCCTTTACTGGTGCTCCAAAAGCAATATTCCCGTTTTCCTTCCTGGCCCGATGGACGGTGCGATGGGCGACCATTTTTACTTTTTCAACAAATCCCATTGGAAAGAGCCGTTTGTCATTGATGCCGCTGAAGAAGTGAAGCGATTTTACGACCTGATGCTTGGCGCTGAGAAAACCGGGGGGATAATACTTGGAGGAGGGATTGCAAAGCACCATCTCATTGGCGCTGCCATTTTGCGGAATGGGCTGGACTATGCAGTCTACCTGAGCACTGGAACAGAAGGCGACGGCTCGCTCTCAGGAGCCAGGCCGCGCGAGGCTGTTTCCTGGAACAAATTGAAAGACGAGGCGAACTCTGCTTTTGTGGAAGGCGATGCCACGCTCACCTTCCCCATCCTTGCGTGCGTGATGAAGAAGTAGGCGAATGCTATGGGCGACAACTATTACGATCCAGTCACATTCGACCATAACGACTATGACGGCGTGGGAATTGGGCTTGTAAGGAAAAAGGAGGAAAAAAAGCTTCTTAACTTCTTTTCGAATTCGTGGTATTCTTCTTGGGCGAAGATTAAGATAGTCAAGGCGTGCGAGGACAGCGGCTGGAAAGAGCCGCTGGAAAAAGTATCGAAAGACCGCCATGGGGACTATCCGGAATACCTCAAGACGCTTGCGAAGAATGCGCTTGAGCGGATGAAGGGGCAGCAGGCAAACCGGAGAAGGGGATTGCCCAGCCAGATGAAGGCGCAGGTTCAAACCAAACGCTAGCCACCGGCTATAAGGCGCGGCGCGAAACCAACGGCGGGGCTTATCCGCCTGAGGGCGTTCTGCCACACCACATGGGAATCGCGCCCTGCGCATTTATTTAAACCCCTCACAGGCCAATCCATCTGGTCGCTATGGCTGATTTGGTCTTCGCATCGCACTACCCTTTTGCGAAAGAGGCACGAGATTATGTTGCAAAGCAAGGGCTGGAATTGACTTCTGGAATTGTTGAAAAGGCAGAAGAGCGCGTGCGCGAGGCTCTTGTTTCAGGGAAGATAAGGCGCGTT
>JAWBPP010000001.1:0-18474 GCA_038824715.1 Candidatus Anstonellaceae archaeon | reverse complement strand
CGCGTTGCCGAGCTTGATTCGGCCCGCCAGGAAGAGCTCGTTTTGTATGCAGCTGGGAGGATGATTGTTTCCTCTGCCAACAACCGCTATCTGATTAACAGGTATGCTGTTGCCGAGGCAAAAAGGGCAAGCGACTACCTTGCGTCCGACATCTCGAAGCGGCCGGAATATTTGGATATGGCTGCTTCTGAGTTCGGGATACGATTTGAAAAAAATAGCGATGCGTTCTTTGTTTCCCTTGCGGATTACCTGAATTACACGCCACGTTCAGTGGATTACAAGCTGTCCAACCGCGAAGTTTCTGGCGGAAAAGTGAAAATCAAAAGCCACGAGCGGATAAGGATGGTGGAAGAGGCTGTGAAAAAGAAAATCGAAGCGACCCTTCCAATCCGCGCGGAATTCACGCCAGACATAAAGGCCTCGGGAGTGCGGCTGCTTGCGCTCCTTCCGAAACTCGAAGCGCCAGTCACAAAAGTCGGGCAGGAGAATTATCCGCCCTGCATAAGGAAACTCATTGAGGAACTGGCGCTGAACGTGAACGTGCCGCACACAGGACGGGTGGCGCTTGCCATTTATCTTGTGAATGCAGGCGCAAAGGACGAGGAAATTGTGGACTACTTCAGGCACGCTCCTGACTTTTCCGAGAAAACTACGCGTTACCAGGTGGAGCACATCAGGAAAAAGCAGTACAAGATGCCTTCATGTGCAACAATGGATTCTTACGGCATTTGCGTGGCTGACTGCCGCTGCAGCAACCCGTTGAATTTCAGGGACGCGGCGCATGGGAGAAGGCTGCGAAGGCTCGAAGAGGAGAAAAAAACATGAGCTCGCTTGTGCAGACTCCGGAGGAGAAATTTTTACGCGACCTTTTCTCCAAATACTACTCCAAAGGAAAGCTTTCGGTCCGAAAGCCAGAGAGGCGCGAGTTCGGCTTTGGCGGCTGGGAAAAGAAAATTGAATTCAGGCACATTGGCGTGAAGGATGAACCTGCGCTTCGGGCGAAATTGGTAAGCGAGGCGCCACTCTATGTTTCCTACTCAGTCGGATACTATGAATACCCGGATGCAAGGCCCATGACAAAGAAGAACTGGCTTTCTGCTGACCTTGTATTCGACTTGGATGCCGAGGCGCATTCATGCGGGAAATTCACGTGCGAAAAATGCATGGAAAAGGTGAAGGCAGAGGCGCAGCAGCTGATTGAGGACTTTTTGCTGTCTGACTTCGGGCTGTCCAGAAGCGAGATAGCGGTGAATTTCTCAGGGAGCCGGGGATATCATGTGCATGTTTTTTCCGATGCAGTTGCTCAGCTCGACAGGGAGGCGCGAAGGGAGATTGCCGACTATGTGACAGGGACTGGATTGCTCTTTGACCGTCTTTTCTGGAAGGAGGGCAAGAAACTCTTTGGCCCCACGCCTTTGCAGGGAGGCTATGGAGGCAAATTTGCCAAGGCATTCCTGAAAAGGCTGGACGATTCCGAGTTTGCGCTTTCCATTTCAAGGAAGCTGAAAAGCGAGGAGGAGAAAGCTAAGCTGAAAAGCGCAATTGAGAGGGGAAACTGGGACAACATAGGGATTGCGAATAGGGAAATCAAGCTGCAGGAAAAATTCGAGCAGATGAAGCTCACCCTTGCAGGAAGGATTGACTCAAATGTCACTGCAGATTCAAGCAAACTGATTAGGATGCCTGATTCGATTCACGGAGGAAGCGGATTCCTCGCGAAAACCGTGGAGTCGCTTGAGAAATTCGAGCCCATGAAGGATGCGCCTGCCTTCCTTGAGGGAGAGCTGAGGGTGAAAATGAGCGAGGCGGTGCCGAAACTTGCGATTCGCGACTTTGAGTTCGGGCCTTTTTCTGCGAATGAGACAAAAGAGCTTCCGATGGCTGCCGCCGTTTATCTTTTGTGCAAGAAATCGGCTGTGCTCGCCTGACCCCAAGCCATTTTATATACTTTTTGAACCGCAACATAAAGGGAGGGTTATGGCTGAGGAACTGACCTACAAGCGCCTGCGCGACTTAGCGCGGGAGGAGAGGAGCACTCCGTCACTTTCAAGGCTCCCGCCGGACTTCTATGAATCCGTGGAAAGCTTCCTCGCATCCAAGCACAACGAAATTGAAACATCGCACTCGGTTCTCCAGATGCGCGAGTTTGAGAATGCTGTTGCAACCGTGAAGGAAATTTGCTCAGTACGCCAGCAGAAAATACTGTTCGAGGCAATCCGAAGCGGAGGAGTGCACGGGCAGACCGAGGAGATGACGCACGAGGAGCACTCCCTCTACGACCGATTCTGCGCCGTGCTCGAGGACGAGCGGGGAAGGCTTGACACGCTTCTTTCCAAGTACGGCAAGAGAAATGAGGCGAAAAATGAGATGGCAAAGGGCGAGGAGACAGCCTCTGCCGAAGCAATCAATATAAAAAAAGTGAGGTTTGTAAAAGACGTCCCTGCTTACAAGGGGCCTGACAATCAGATATTCGGCCCCTTCAAGCCCGGCCAGGAAACCGCGCTTCCGAAATCGGAGGCGGAGTGGCTTTTGGCAGGAAAATTGGCCGAGGCAATCTGAAAAGAGGAGCTGTTAGATATGAAATATCCCAAGGAGATTTCGGCATACTGCCCGCACTGCCGCACCCACACCGCGCACAAGGTGAAAGCTGCGTCAAAGGGCAAGGCGCGCCCATTGGCTATGGGCAACCGCAAGCACGAGCGCAAGCTCACCGGCCACGGCGGCAAGCGCGCGGGCGAAAAGTCGGTGAAAAAGCAGGGCAAGCGCCAGAAGATAATAATTGAATGCTCGACATGCAAGAAGAAGCAGGAGCGAGTCATTGGAACAAGAACGAAGAAGAAAATCGAATTTAATGCTTAAATCGGGCTTTGGAGGAATTTTCATGAGCAGGTTTTTGAGGGTAAAATGCGCGTGCGGAAACGAGCAGAACATATTCGGCCATTCCTCGAAGAAGGTTAAGTGCCTTGTGTGCGGAAGCCAGCTTGCAAGGCCCACAGGCTCGAGAGTCATTGTGAGCGACGAGACCAAAGTTCTCAAAGTCCTCTGACTTGTCGAGAGCCAGTTCATCCAATTTCAATCAGGAGGTTTTGCTTTTGAGCGACATACCGGAGATGGACGAGCTTGTCCTTGTCACAGTCAAGAAGATAATGCCTTATGGGGCGTTTTGCTCGCTTGACGAATACGGCGGCAAGGAGTCGTTCGTGCACATATCGGAAGTCGCGCCGCGCTGGATAAAGAACATCCATGAATTTCTGCACGATGGGCAGAAGCTCGTCGCAAAAGTCTACCACATAGACGAGCAGAAAAACCAGATTGACCTGTCTTTGAAACGGGTGACTGAATCCGAGAGGAAGCTCAAGCTTGAGGAGAGCAGGAAGGAGAAGCGCGCTGACAAGTTGTTCGAAGTGGCGCTCAAAATTGCAAAGTCCACCAAGGCAGAGGAGCTTGCGGCAAGAAGCGCGCTTTCGCAGAAGCACGGAAGCGTGATTTCTGCGCTTGAGGCGATTGGAGAGAAGGGCGAAGAAGCGCTTGCCGGCATGAAAATTGAGAAGGGATTGGCAAGGGCGCTTCTTGAAGTTGCAGCAAAAAGCGTGAAGAAAGCGAAGGTGGAATTGAACGGGATAATCACGCTCACTTCCTTTGAAGCTGAAGGCATGGAAGCGGTGAAGAAAATACTCGCATCTGCTCCCAAGCCGCAGGATGCAGAACTCCATATACTTTACCTTGGCGCGCCCAAATACCAATTGCGCGTGGTTGCAGAGGACTTCAAGAAAGCTGACAAGGCGCTTGAAACAGCTGCGGAAGCGATATTGTCCTCTGCGAAAACAGCCCATGCTGTTGCTGAGTTTGCAAAAATCGAGGCGTAGCGCAGCCGAACGGTAGTAGGCACAATTAAATACGTGGAGTTGTCACCTTGAAACAGATGCGCAAATGCGGCAAGTGCGGCGCATACACGCTGGATGGCATGCACTGCGAAATAGAGACTGCAAGCCCGCACCCGCCAAAGTATTCGCATATGGACAGGTTCGCAAAATATAGACGCCAATCCATGCAAAGTTGATTCTCATGATTGAAACGACGATAATCGAGGAAAAGCCCATCAAGATGAAAAACCCCATTCTTATCGAGGGCTTGCCGGGGATAGGGCTTGTTGGAAAGATAGCGGCAGACCACATGATTGCAGAGCTCAAAGCCGAGCGCGTGGCGCAGCTGATTTCCCCCCACTTCCCCCACCAGGTGATAATGCAGAGGAACGGCGTAATGCGCATGATAAAGAACCGCTTTTTCTACGTGAAGGGAAAGAAGAACGATTTGCTCATCCTTGTTGGCGATGTGCAGGCAGTGACCTCTGAAGCACAGTATGAAGTGACTGGAAAAATGCTTGACTACTGCCAGAAGAAAGGCGTGAAGCTCATGATTACGCTTGGAGGATACGGGACAGGGAAAGTGCAGCCAAAGCCGCGCATATTCGGTATTGTGACAGACAAGCCCATGATCGAAGACTACAAAAAATACGGCGTGATTTTCGGAGAGAGCAAGGGCTCGATTATTGGCGCTGCTGGATTGCTTCTTGGGCTTGGCAAGATAAGGAAGATACCGGGAGTCTGCCTCATGGGGGAGACGCACGGCGGCTTTGTCGACCCCAAGTCCGCGCAGGCCCTCCTTGAAGTGCTGTGCAAGGTGCTCGACATCAAGATCGATACCAAGAAGCTTGACGAGCGGGCAAAAGAGTCCGAGTCATTTGCCAAGAAGATGGAAAAAGAGGCAATGGCTGCCAAGGGAATGCCCATGCCTGCAGGCGGCAAACACGACTTGAGCTACATTCGGTAAAAGAATTGGCTGAAGACCAGTTAAACGAATATTGGCTTTCAGGGCAATGGAAGTTTTTGGATGATTGGGCTTTCAGGGCATTTATCGGATAACTAGCTATGGCATTTTCCCTACCATGGAACCTTCTTCAATCCCCAGCGGTTGGCAAGAATGTTCGCCCCAACGTGCACGAAGTAGGTGAGCACTGCCAAGAAAAGAACTGCTTCAAGCGAAAGCAGGTGCGAAGCTAACGGATAGGCGAATGCGAGCGCAACAAAGAGGAAGAGGAGCTGATCCATGAGGAATGAGGGCTTTCCTTGCGCGAGCTTCTGGCGGCGCTTGATGAAGCTTCCTGCCAGGTCGCCAAGCATGGTTCCCAATCCAAGCAGGAAACCAGCATAGACGTAAGCTGAATTGGAATCGAAAAGTGCAAGCGAACTTCCAGAAAGAGCCAATGCTTCGATTGCGCCAATCAGAATGGCTGCGAAAACCCCGGCAAGGAAGCCGCGCACGGTTTTCCCATCGCCGAATATGCGTTGCCTGTCTGGGAATTTCTTTTTCCCGTCAATCGGCCGGCCGCCACCAAGAACGACTGGGATGGAATTGGCGAAATACGATGGAAGAATAAGGAGGATGCTTTTTGCTGCAAGCTCTAGAAAAGCCATAAGGGAGAAATTGGGGCAATAAGATTAATTAAACTTTGAATTCATCTGCTTTCAGGGAGGAGATTTTTTTGACTTATGGGAAAAGCAAGGCTGCAAACGAAGGGGGGAACGCCGTCCTTTTGGCGCTTGGCGGATTGTTCCTCATTTCCATCCTGATAATAATCGGCTACTCGCTTGCCTCAGGCCCGTTCGAGGGCTGCGTAGGCGTGGTGGAGATAAAGGGCGAAATTGTATCTGACGACATACCTGCAACTATCTTTTCGGACGAAGTGAAAGGCTCGGAAACGATTGCAAATGAGATTGCCTCTGCTGATGAGCGGCAGGACGTGAAATCCGTCCTCCTCCTAATAGATTCGCCTGGCGGCTCGGTGGTTGCAAGCAAGCAGCTTTACGATGCCATACGGAAACTCAACAAAACTTCTGTCACGTACATAAACGAGCTTGCTGCATCTGGCGGCTACTATGTGGCTGCAGCTTCTGACTATATCGTTGCCAACCCCGACTCCATAACAGGGAGCATTGGAGCAAGGGCGACTTTCACTGAAATGAGCGGGCTGTTCGAAAAAATCGGGCTGAACGAGACAACGATAAAGACTGGGAAGATGAAGGATATTGGTTCGCCTTCCCGCCCAATGACAGATGAAGAGCAGGCAATAATCCAGGCGATAATAAATGAAAGTTTCCAGCAGTTCAAGTCGGATGTGGAAGCTGGCAGGGGAAGCAGACTGAGCCCGCAGCTTTTCGCAACAGTGCTTGACGCGCGCATACTTTCCGGCAGGCAGGCAAAGAAGATTGGGCTTGTGGATGACCTCGGGAACAAGGAGTCTGCAGTGCAGAAGGCTGGCAAGCTAGGCGGGATAAATAATGAGCCGCGCCTTTGCGAACTTTCATCAGGAAAAGGAAAGAAGGGGCTTTTTGGCTCCCTTTCCGCAGAAGCGATTGATTTCATTGCAAAATCCGCAGGCGCGCCGAGACTGCAGTACAAGTAGAGGGCAGGAAGAGCAATGGTGGGGAAATGAGCAGGAAGAGCAGCAAGAACGCCAACCTCGCCGTGCTTCTTTCGCTTGCAGTGATTGTCGCGGCTGTTGGAGCCGTTTACTTTTTCCTCATCCCAAAGGAGCCGCCAGCGCAATACGGCGCAAAACTTGAGATTTATCCGTCTTTTTCAAGGGAGCTTCTTGAAGGCAAGGCAGCCTCTGCAAAATTCTTCTCCTCCTGCGGAGCTTTCACTGTTTATCTGGACGGGCAGCGTCTTGGCGACTATGAGCAGCGGGCCGAAGTGCCAATAAGCGCAGGCATCGGAAACCACACTCTTGAAGCCAAAAATCAACAGTGCGGTGAGAAATTTGAGTTTGAGGTTAAGGCAGCGGAGTGCAATGACGGCGAAGTCAGGGAATGCGGCAGTGACAGCTGCCCTGGAAAACAAGAGTGTGCAGGCGGGTTTTTCGGAAGCTGCCAGACACCGAAAAAAGTATGCGTTCCAGGGCAAAAAGTTGGGTGCAGCAGCAGCGCCTGCAGCTTTGGCTACAAGACATGCAACCAATGCGGAACAGAATACGGCCCCTGCACACCTGACGGAAGCTTGAATACAACTTCGACAAAATGCAGCTCGAATGCTAGCTGCTTCAATTAGCGACTGGATTTTTTCTTTTTGGAAAATGCGTGCTTTTTCTGCAAAGGCTTTGAAGATTTCTTTTGAATTGGATGAGACGCTGGTTTTGCTGGTTTCTTTTGAGTTGGGCTAGAAGCTGCTTTTGCCGCCTTCCTTTCTTCTGAAAGCTTGTTTACATATGCAGAATGGACGGACTCCATTGCCTCCATCTGCGCCTTTCTTTCCTGCAGCTTCTGGCGGATTTCCTCAAGCTGGCGCACGGTTTTTTCAAGCTCGGACTCATCAAGAGTTGACTCCACGTCCTGCGAGGAGAGGGACTGAAGGGCAATTGCGTGCGGCTCGCTTTCCATGTGAAGAGAGGTTTTTTCTGTTGGCTGCGCTTGTTTCCCTTCACGATAGACAAGATTCGGTAGCACGGTGTGCAGCTCTGTTTTTTCGGCGGGGGGATGCGCGAGAGCAGTGTGCTGTTTTTCTTCATGCTGCACTGTTTTTTCCGTGTGCTGCTCTTGAGAATAGGAATGGTTTTGATAAGTCTTTTCAGACTGCCACATTTGGTTCTTTCGAAGCTCTACCAGGCGCCTGGTGTCAAGCGGAAGCGCTGATTCCCGGGAGGTGGAGAAAGTTGGCTGTATTAGTGGCGAATGGGGAAGCTGCTGCGTTTGCTGCGAAGTTGCATTGGATGATGCTGGGAAGGAAGATGGCTCTTCTTGCAGCGGGGCATGGCCTGGCTCTTTCTTCTGGGTGATAAATCCATAGAGGATGAAGACCACTACTGCAGTCACGAAGATTGCCGCAAGAAGAGGAGCTAAGCTTGAAAGGAAGGAGACCACTTTGGCAGGAAGACCGGCTGCGGATGCTGCTGCTACTGGAACAGCTTCCTGCGGCTTCTTCACTTCTGTTGAGGAAAGCCTGGAAAGGGCGTACCCATCTATCGAATAGGTGTAGAAGCCTTCTTTGGATGCGACAATGCTCGTCTTGCCGTTCGAATCAGTTGTTGCCTTTTTGCTTGTGCCGTCAGGGAAAGTAATCGTTATTCCCACTTCTGCAAGAGGGGATCCCGAGGGGGATTTTGCATATATCTCAAGTTTTTCTCCAGGCTTTGCCAACTGCGGCGCTGTTATTGTGGCTTGCGGAGGCAATGATTTTGCCGAGATTTGGGGGATCTGCGATTCTGCAGCGATTTTGGCATTGAAGGAGTAGCTGAGTTTGGCAGAGCCGCCTTTTTTCATGCTGCCCAGTTTCCAAACAACTTGGCCCTGAGAAGAGGACGGTGCCGGCTCATAAGAGATTTTGCTGCCTTGTGGGACGAATGACAGGTCTTGGGAAATTTCCACTCCTTTCCTGTCAGCTGGACCAGTATTCTTGAGGGAGAGTGTCACAGTTGTAGTTCCGCTTGGGCCTGAAGATGGCAGGATGGCGCCTGTGGAGCCGCACGCACCTGTAACCGAGCCTGCACAGCCTGCCACTTGCAAATATTGCACGTCCATTGAAACAGAGAGCCAGTTGGCAATAGTGTAAGATGAAACTGAGGAAAACGCAAGTGGAAGGGCTGAAAGCAGGAGCAATAGGGAAAGGAGAATGCGCATGTGCCTCACCAGAGGAAATTCTGCCGGAAACACTATTTAAAACTTCGTATTTTATGGAGAGATGTGAAAACTAGTCCTGCTCCTTATGCTCGCCGCGCTTGCCATAGATTTTCTTTCTCCTTGGCGCTTCCCTGAACAGGGGCTTTGCATGCTGCTCGGATTGCCCGTTCTTCCTTGACTCCATGCCCCGCTCGAACGCCTCCCACTCGAAATTCACCCGAAGGTGATGGTTGTTTTCGATGTCGATGATGACGAATTTCTGGTTCTTTATTTGGAAATTCTTTAGGAGAAGCCCGCGAACCGCCTCGAGCCGCATGGTGTGCGCAAGCGAGCTTGTGATGAAAAAGCATATTTGCGCGCCAGATTTGTTGAGCCTTTCGAGCGAAGACTTGAATTCGGAAACATTCCCGAACTGCACCTCGAATGCTGCCGCGCCTCCGTCCTTGCGGATGAAATAGAGCCAGCAGGGAGACTGCGCCTCAAAGTAGCCGAACCGGAACGCTATTGCCGAATACTGCTCGGCAAGCGAAGAGAGTATTTTTGCAGCTGGCTTTTTCACCCGCACTATTTCATCGATGAATTCCATGCTGTTCGCCTTGCGCAGCTGCATGCCGGACGCTGCTTGACTACTTTGCGCTGCTGCTCATTTTAAAATTGCGCCTGCCCAAAACCTTTAGGTGTGGGAATGGCAGCAGTCAGTCTTGAGGAGGGCACGTATCTTGTTTCGCTTGCGAGGAGAGCGATAGAAGAGCATTTTGCCGCTGGGAAGAAGATAAAGCCGGACAGAGCAGGAGGCGCACTTTCGCAGGAGCTAGGAGTATTTGTCACGCTTGAGGAATACCCTTCGCGCGAGCTTCGCGGATGCATTGGCTTCCCCCTTCCTGTAAAGGAGCTTAGGCTCGCTGTTGTGGATGCCGCGCTTTCCGCTGCATTTGAAGACCCCCGCTTTTCGCCGCTTGCAAAAGGCGAACTTGGCAAAACGACGGTGGAAGTTTCTGTGCTGTCCACGCCGGAAGAGATAAAGGTGAAAAGCCCTAAGGAATACCCCAAGAAGATAAAGGTCGGTAGGGACGGGCTCATAATAAATTACGGCTATTCTTCAGGATTGCTCCTTCCGCAGGTGCCCGTGGAGTGGAACTGGAACGAAACCGAATTCCTGTCACACATATGCGAAAAGGCAGGCTTGCCCCCAGATATGTGGCTGTCACCATCTGTGAAGATAAGCAGCTTCACTGCGCAGGTTTTCAGCGAGGATACGCCAGGCGGCAGAGTAACGCAGAAAAAACTGGTCAAGGGATGAACGCAAGTTAAGGAGAGCAAAAGCGAATTGGAGCGATGGGAATGGAATTGAAGGTCGCAAGGACAAGGGATGGCATTGCGCTGTCTGGCAGCCTGCCTTCTGAGCTTGCAGAGGCAGCTTCAGTTGAGCTGTTCTACCTAAGGGATGGTATCTATCTTCTTAGCAAAAAGGGCGCTGTGGATGATGCAGCAAAAGGCGCGAAGTCGGAAGCGCGAAGAAGCGAAGGCGCCTTTTCTGAAGGCGAAAAATCCCTTGTGAGAAAGCTTCTTACCATCAGGTTCGAGAGGCGCACGCCTGCGGAAGTTTCGAAGGCACTTTCAAAGGATGAGAAAGCGACGCTTGACTCGCTCATGAAAAAGAACGCTGTGCAGGTTTTCCACGGCGGAAAATACGCAAAGGAAGGAGTGTACAACATTTCGGACGCTGCGTTTAATGCCGTGAGGGAGCCACATGCGGAAGCGTTGCAAGCAAGCGGCACAAAAGCTGCAGGAGCTGCGCCTGCGTCCCTCCAGCAAGCAAAAAACGATCCTGTTCCGGCATCCCTGCCCATCTCCTCGCCGATGCATCTTGAAAGATTCGGCTGGATGGTGCTTGACACGGACGCTGATGCCAGGAATTTCGCAAACAGCTATCCAGATAAAATAAAGTCTGGCATGGTCCGCGGAGTGCGCGCATTTGACAGGAGATTCTATTTTGTAAGCAAGGGATTTGTCGAGGCTTGGGAAAAGGAAGTGCAGCTTGCGCTTGGCAAAGGAGAGAAGACCGATTCGGAGATTGCATCCGAGATAGGGCTTGCCGAAGGCGGCTGCAGGGCGCTTTTGTACCACTTGTGCGAAAGCGGGGAAGTGATGGAAAAAAAGAAAGGGAAATTTGCAAGGGCTTAGACCACTGTGATTCATATGATACGAATCCGCGACCCGTTGCACGGGACTGTGCAGCTCACCCCCTTCGAGGAAAAGCTCCTTGACACCCCCCAGATGCAGATGCTGCGAGGGGTGCGCCAGCTTGCCATGGCATATTTGGTTTACCCGGGGGCAAACCACACGCGCTTTGAGCATTCCATTGGCACTCTTTTCCTTGCGGACAAGATTTGCCGCGAGCTTTCGCTTCCATCCGGACAATCGGAAAAGATACGCGCAGCAGCGCTCCTTCACGATGTCGGGCATGTCGCGTTTTCGCACGAAGCTGAGGCAGTCCTCAAGGAAAAAATCGGCGACCATGAGAAAGTGGGCAAAAGGCTCATATTGAAAAGCGAGGTTGCGGATGTATTGCAGGAGAAGTTTTCGCCTGCCGAAATCGCAGGGATTTATTCCACGCCACTTGGGCAGATAATCACTTCAGACATAGGCGCAGATAGAATGGACTATCTATTGCGCGACTCGCATTACACCGGCGTTGCCTACGGAGTGGTGGATGCTGACAGGATTTGCGGAAGCATCAGGATGGAGAAAGGCGGGCTTGTGCTTTCCGAGCGCGGGCTTGCGGCAGCAGAAAGCCTTCTGGTGGCGCGCTTCACAATGTTCCACACAGTTTACCTCCACAAGACCGTCAGGATTGCCTCGCGCATGCTGCAGCAGGCGATAACCCTTGCCATTGAAGGCTGCGCCTTTTCGGCTGAAGATGCGATTGGCATGACGGACAGCCATATGCTCGACGCGCTCATGCGCTGCCCTGCAAGCCAGCCATATGTGCACCGCCTCCGCAACCGCTGGCTATTCAAGAAGGCTTATTCCTTTGCGCCAGACAAAATGAGGATGAGTGTTTCGAAGGCAGAGAGGGAGCTTTCGGAGAAGTGCGGCTGCCCTGTGCTCATTGACGTCCCCCGGATTTCGCTTGAGGCCGAAATAAAGGTGGATTACCGGGGCAAAAGAGAGCCGCTTTCAAAAGTTTCCGAGCTTGTCGCCTCCTTGCAGAAGATGCAGAAAAGCCGCATGTCTGTGATGGTCATTTGCGAGGAGAAGAGCGTGAGAAAGGTTTCCGAGGCTGCAAGGAAGATGTTCGGCTAGTGGGACGGCCTTTCCCTAGATTCCGCCGCGGGCAATAAGCACATCGATTATCTTCACGACAATTATGAAGATTGCCGAGAAGAGCACCACGCCCCGAGGGTTGAACTTCCAGCCGCCCATGTTGGTGCTCGAGGTAATCCCGAGTATGCCTGCAGATGACTGCGGGCCTGAAACGCTTATCCTGTCCACGCTCATATCCGAGGATAGGAAATCACGGATTTAAAAAACTACTTCTGTTGATATGCACCATGACGCTATTTGGAACATCAGGCATACGCGGCGTGTACGGCAAAGATGTGACGCCGCAGCTTGCCATGAAGGTTGGCAATGCAGTTGGCAGCAACAGCAAAAAACTCATTCTTGCAACAGACACGAGGCCAACTTCCCCCATTCTCGCAGATGCTTTGGCAGCAGGGGCAATGCTTTCCGGCTGCGAAGTAATTGACATAGGAATTGCGCCTACGCCCATGCTCGCATATGTTACGCACATGGAGAAATGCATCGGGGCAATGATTACCGCCTCCCACAACCCGCCCGAATACAACGGCATAAAGCTGTTTTCGAAAGGGATGGAATTCGCAAAAGCGCAGGAGCATGAGGTAGAGAAACTGCTTTCCGAAAACAAAGAAAAGAAAGCGGAATGGAACATGGCTGGGCAAAAAGAAACCAGAAATTACGAAGCGGAGTATATCGCATTTCTCCTTTCAAAAGTCAATGCTTCTGCGATAAAGAAGCGGCATCCGCGCGTGCTTGTGGATGCTGGAAATGCGGCTGCCTACTCCATTGCGCCAAAACTTTTCGAGGCGGCAGGCTGCGAAGTGGTGAGGCTCTACTGCGATTCGCCTGGAGACTTCAAGCGCAATCTTGAGCCAAAAAGCTCCACGCTTGCCGATGCTGCGAAAAAAGTGGCGGAAGGGAAGTGCGATTTCGGAGTGGCATTTGACGGGGATGGCGACAGGGCGATTGCAATTGACGAGAAAGGCACTGTGCTGCCGCTGGATGTGCAGCTGGCGATGTTTGCGAAACATGCACTTGCCAAGACTTCGAACAAGAAAATTGTTACAACAGTTGAAGCCTCGCTTTGCGTGCGCGAAATTGTCGAGGAGCACGGCGGCAGATTGTTTGTGACACCTGTCGGCAGCCTGAATGTTGCAGATGAAGTATTGAAGGAGAAGGCTGCATTCGGCGGCGAGCCTTGCGGGGAATATGTTTTCCCGTTTGCAACGCCCTGCGCCGAAGGGCTGCTTTCTGCCCTTGTTGCTGCGGAGATATTCTGCTCAGGAGGGAAATTGTCTTCCGCAGCATCAGGGATAAAGACGCATTTCATGGAGCGGGCGAAATACAAGTGCCGCGAGGAGGCCAAGCAGGAGATAATGCGCAAACTGTCGGAAAAGCCGCAGCTTGAGGGGAAACTTTCAACCATAGATGGGCTGCGCTACGATTTTTCCGACGGCTGGCTTTTAATCCGCCCATCAGGGACAGAGCCTGCGATTAGGCTCACTTGCGAGGCGAAAAGCAAGAAGAAGCTTGACGAGATTGTGCAGCGGGCGGAAAAAATGATAATGGAGGAAATACACAAGACTCATTGAGGTGCTGCCGTGATTCATGTTGTAAAAGGGCGCTTCCCGATTTTTCTAGCAGTTGGCGGAGTGATTGGCCTTTCGGCTCTTGCAGGGGCATTTCTAGCAATTCTGATTTCAACAATGTCGCCGGCAGTTTTTGAAGAAATCTACGGTCCTGGTTTCAACGAAACCGGCATTTCTGACCCTGCAAAAAGCAGGCAGTTGACCGAGGCAGTAAGTTCCCTCAACGAAGATCTCACCACCCTGCTTCCAATCAGTGCAGCGATGATGGCTGTTATGGGAGCGCTTGCCATAGCCATTGGAATTGGGCTTGACTTGTGGAGAGGGAATTTGACTATGAACACTGGAGCGGTCGGCAAGACAGCCGTAATTAGAAAATCGCCTTAAGACGCACTAGCTACTTTTCCTTTTTCTCGAAAAATTCCTCGCTCGGGAAGAAGACAATTTTGTACTCTGCGGACCAAAGATAATAGACATACGTTCGAATTGCCCTGCTGAATTTCGCCCGCAGAGCATCAATGAGTTCCCTGAATTTCTCGTAGCTTTCGACTTCTGCCTCAAGCTCAATGTCCGTCCCGCCGCCTATGCTCTCGTATGCCCAGACGATGTTTGGGTGGGAGTTGAAGTAGGCAAGCATCGCAGGCTTTTTCGAGTAGTCCTCAAGCTGGAACTCTGCCTTGTACCAGTAGTATCCTATTTTTGAAAGGTCGATTCTGGGGCGGAAGCCGAGTATCACGCCTTTCTGCTTGAGCTTTTGCAGTCTGTATTTTGTCGTGGTAACCGAAAGGCCCGTCTGTTTTGCAAGCTCCACAAGGGGAATGCGAGCATTTTCAGCAAGAGTGGCAAGGAGCTTCACGTCATAAGCGTCAAACTCAACTGGCTGGCTATTACCAGGAATCAGGTTGTACTTTTTCTTCTCCTCCTTCGAGGTCAGATAGCTTTTTCGCCAGACATGGATGCGGGCGTAGAACGATTCGCGGAAAAACTCGATTTTATCCCTGTACTTTTCCAGTATTTCCTCTTTGAGTGCATGGAAGCCGTTGTTGTCGCGAAGCCAGAATGCAATGCCTGAATCCGAAAATGAACCTGAGATGCTGTTCACCCACCAGGAGCTTTTGTGGCGCATGAAATACTGGTGAAACTCCCTTTCCTCTTCTGGCGAGATATTTTTGAACTTGAAGAATATCCTGCCGTTGAGGTAGCCGAGCTTTGTTATGTCGACAAGAGTGTAGAAGCCCTGTATTATCCCCTCTTTCTGCATCCTGCCTATCCTGTAGCCCACCACCTCTTTGCTGAGTCTCACCTTTCTGGCAATCTGCGAGTTGCTCTGCCTGCTGTCCAAGTCGAGCTGGTAGAGTATCTCCTTGTCTTTCCTGTCAATAGACAGCATAATTTAATTTTCAGCTAAATTTTATTAAATCTTTAGCTTTTTGAGAAAAAATTCTTTGCTAATTTTAATATACATATTATCCTTATAGTGTGGTCAAAAATTGTTATTTGGTGAAACTATGAGCGTCTATTCGGCATTTGCATCAACCTCGCAGGTGCTTTTCGGCACTCGGATTGGCGAGCTTGGGCAATTCAAGGAGTATTTGCTTGAGATGGTTGACCAGCCGCTTGAGGCAAAGTCAGCAATTTCAGGAAAGCCCATATACCTCTCAAGGCAGCACTATGCGAGAGAGGCGAAATTCATCGACATCGCAGAGGCGCAAGCAGCCGCAGGCAAGCTCAACATAAATCAGATAAAGGACATTGACTCGCTGCTTGCTGCCGCAGCCGAGAGGTTTGCCTACTGCGGCAACAAGAACCTCGGAATTTCCATGAATGTGGAGGAGTCTGACGCCTGCAACGACAGCCTGGATGTGCTTTTCTCCCAGAATGTGATGGCAAGCAAAAGAGTGGCATACTCGCATGGCATACGCGAGTCAGACTCTGCATTTGGCTGCCAGCTTGGGGGGGAAGTAGAATTCTGCATGCGCTGCCAGATAATCTTCTTCTCCAAGCGCTGCTTTGAGACCTATCTTTCTGAGAGGTGCACCGACTGCTATTTCTGCTTCAACTGCAGGAACTGCTCAGACTGCCTCTTCTGCTTCAACCAGAATTCAAAACGCCACTGCATAGGGAATCTTGAACTTCCGAAGGCTAAATACCTGCAGCTGAAAAAGAAGCTTCTTGGCGAGGTGGCAGAAGGGCTGAGGGCGAAAAAGCATTTCCCCTCGCTTTTTGAAATGGCTGCAGGCGGTGTTGTTGATGGCTGACAAGGTCGACGAGGCGTTTGCGCTGACTACAAAACTCCTATTCGGAAAGCCTCTTTCGCCTTTGGCAAGATACTCAGAGTGGATGAAATCGCGCGTGTCTGGCGGAAAAAGCACAAAGTCAGTGCTTGGAGACGGCACTGCGTTCATCCCAGAGTATGGATTTTTCAGGAAAATACCCGAGCATCTGGTTGTCTCATTTGAAAATCTGCAAACTGCTGCTGAGAGGAAAATTGAGTCGGTAGAGGGAGACGAAACGATTGCATCCATAGCAAAAAAGATGAAAAGCTTTGCCTTCTTCGTGCCAACCTTTGCTGAAGGCAGGAACCTCAACGTCGAAAACACCGCTGTTTACATAGACTGTCTCAACATACGCGACTCATTTGACCCGTTTACCTCGAAAAACTGCGCGCATGATTTTTCCATAATGGACTCGGAAGCGCTGTTCGGCTGCCATCGCGTGATAAAGTCGAGCTTCTCCATCCACTGCTACAACTGCGTTGCTGTCCAGCGCTGCCTTGAGATGGATTTTGCAAAAAGCTGCACTGACTCGCTGTTCTGCCACAATGTCGAGAATTTGGACAACTGCATGTTCTGCTTTAACACAAAATCGAAACGCTACGCCATTGGGAATATCGAGGTCGGAAAAGAGAGGTATTTACAGATGAAGCAGCAGATAGTGGGAGAAATGGTTCGACAACTTGAGACGAACGGAAAGCTGGATTTCGACATTTACGACATCCTTGCTAAGCGAACAGAATAATTAGCTACTTTTCCAGCTGCAGCTTGATTTTCATCAGCGCAACGCCCATCGGAAGCGAGAAAAAGACATTCATTATTGGCGTTACTATCCAGGCTATGCAGCAAAGCTCGGCCACAAGCACGACCATTGCTCCGCCCCGGAAAAATCTGCCCAACCAAACTTAATAAACTCATTTCTTTCTAACCCATGCATGGCATCTGGAAAAATAAAGAAGGCAGTGGTGCTTGCCGCAGGCGAGGGCAAGAGGCTTCGCCCGCTCACTTTCACCCGCCCGAAATGCATGATTCAGCTGGCAGGAAAGCCGATTCTGCAGCATGTTCTTGAGAATTTGAACGCTGTTGGCGTGAGCGAAGCTGCCATTGTGGTGAAGTACAAGAAAGAATCCATTACTGATTATTTTGAGAAGAACCCAGTTGACGGGATGAAGCTTTCATTCATCGAGCAGGGAGACAGATACGGGACGGCCGCAGCATTTGGCTATGCAGAGGATTTTGCAACGGACCTGTTTTTCGGGGTGGCTGGAGACATTATCACGGAGGCGTCAGCTCTTCGAAAATTGGCTGATGGCGCAAAAGGAGAAGTTACTGCTGCGCTTCATGCTGTTGAGGATGCGCGGGAATACGGCACGGCAATAGTGAAGGAAGGAAAAATATCGGCATTTGAAGAGAAAGTGGAAAAGCCCAAAAGCAACCTTGCCAACTGCTCGCTTTATGTTTTCGAGCCAACAATTTTCAAGAGGATAAAAGGCGTCAGGAAGTCAAGCCGAGGGGAATATGAGATAATTGACTTGCTGAAAGGCGCAACCGCTGTGCAGATTTCAGACTACTGGCTCGACATGGGAATGCCCTGGCAGCTTTTTTCCGCAAATGAATTTCTGCTTTCAAAACTGCCCGACAAGCGCGGCAAGGTGGAAAACTGCGAGATACGCGGCAAGATCGTGATGGAAAAAGGCGCGGAAATCCACGACTCGGTAATCGAAGGCAACGTTTACTTGGGAGAGGGAAGCTACATCGGCCCTCACGCCTACATACGCGGCACGACCTCGATTGGAAAGGACTGCGGCATTGGGGATTCCACCACGCTCAAAAACAGCATAATATTCGACCACGTGAATGCAAAGCACCTGACTTATATCGGGGACTCGATTGTCGGTTCGAACTGCAACTTTGGCGCTGCCACGCAGATTGCCAATTACAGGTTTGATGCCGGGAGCATAAAGGCAATTGTAAACGACGTTGTCATAGATACGAAAAGGAACAAGCTTGGCGCGATAATTGGCGACAACGTGAAGATGGGCGTGCTGTCTGCCGTTATGCCCGGAAAGATGATTGGGGATGGTTGCTGGATAGATGCCGGCGTTGTTGTGAAGGAGAATGTGGAGAGGAAGACGCACTTGATACTTCATCAGGCGCTGACTAAACAAAAACTGGAATGAGAACCGGTTTTGCAAGCGGCACCGAACGCGAATAACGAAAAATGGGAATGACAGGCGGTTTTTTGCCTTCTTATTTTATCGCAGGAATTGACCCCGGCGCAACCACAGGAGTTGCAATCGTAGGTCTTGACGGAAAGAGGATAGCGGCTGCCTCAACCAGCGAAGGGATGAATGATGCTGTGCGGATAATTGAAAAGCACGGCACGCCCTCGCTTGTCGCTTGCGACGTTTATCCTGCGCCTGAAATGGCGCAGAAGCTCGCCTCGTATTTTTCATGCAGGCTTTATTCACCAAGCCGCGCGATTCGTGAAGAGGAGAAAAGGCAAATCGCTTCTGCAGCTGGAATGGGAATTTCAAACAACCACGAGCGGGATGCCTATGCAGCCGCGATATTCGCTTACAGGGCGGTTGCGAACAAGATGAGGCAGATTGACGCGCTTGCAGAGCTGCGGCAGGAGGA